>CANQXJ010000041.1 GCA_947627795.1 uncultured Clostridia bacterium | reverse complement strand
TGTACATGCTGTCTCCATCAGCGACAGCTTTAATATATTACCACACTAATTTACCTTTGTCAAGGGGTTTTTTGAAATTTTTTAAAAATTTTTTTAAAAAGTAAAAAACGCCTTTAAAACTCGCTTAATCAAGGCATTTTTTACATATTAAAAATAATTTCTACATATATTATATTCTTCAATCAATTTGTTTTACAAGCTCATAAATTTCGTCCCTTCCGGCAAGTCCCGCGCAGAACGCGCTTGCGCTTCCCGCTGCCAGACCGAGCTTGAATCCGTCCTCTGTGTGCCCCTTTTCTCCGAAGCCCGCGATAAATCCCGCGACCATCGAATCACCCGAGCCGGTTGTGCTTATCACTTTTCCTTCGGGCGCTTCACGGTACAGCCTGATGTTCTTATTTACAAGCGTTGCTCCGTCCGCGCCCATCGAAACAAGGACGTTGCGCGCGCCGCGCTCTACGAGTTGCTCCGCCATGGACTGTATTTCATCCAATGTTTCCGGCTTCTTTCCAAAAATCGCCGCAAGCTCGTTTATGTTCGGCTTTATCAGAAACGGATTGTAGGGTAACGTTTTTGCCAAAAGCTCGCCTTCCGCGTCAACAACGACATTTATTTTCTTATCCTTCAAGCTTTCAAGAATATCCGCGTACACATCTGTTCCGAGCGATTTCGGAACGCTTCCGGCTAAAACGAGCGTATCGCCGTCGTTAATCGCTTCGAGCCTGTTTTTAAGCGCGTTCACGTCGTCCATCGCGGGCGACGGCCCCGTGCCGTTTATCTCGGTTTCCTCCGCCGCGCTAACCTTTACGTTAATTCGCGTCATGCCGTTGTCGAGCCTGATAAAATCGCAGTTTATTCCGTCTTCTTTAACAGCCTCGGCAAGCATATCGCCGGTGCGTCCGGCAATGAAAAAGAGCGCTGTGTTTTCGACATCAAGCTCGTTTAAGATTTTTGAAACGTTTATGCCCTTGCCGCCTGCCGTGAGCGATTCACGCGAAGAGCGGTTTATTGCGCCGGTTTTAAAATCGCCGACTGTCATTTTGTAGTCTATAGCGGGATTTAATGTAACTGTAAATACCATAATTGCCTCCGTTTTTTTATTTATTATGCGCGGATTTTCTGAATATAGTCAAACTTTTTAAATCCCAAATAATCTTTTCCCATTCTCCCAAGTCGCGTTTTCGATTTCCTCTACCGGCAAGCCCTTTATTTCCGCGAGCTTTTCCGCTACGTAATGCACGTAAAGCGAGCTGTTGCGCTTGCCGCGATGCGGTTCGGGCGTTAGATACGGGCTGTCGGTTTCTATCACTATTCTGTCGAGCGGCACGTATTTCGCGACCTCCTTCGGTTTTACCGATTTTTTGAACGTCAGCGAACCGCCGAACGCAATGTACATTCCCCAGTCGAGTATTTCTCTCGCCATTTCGACGCTTCCGGCATAGCAGTGGAAAACGCCGCCGCATTCTTTGACACTGTGCTCGCGTAAAATGTCCATGCAGTCCTTGTGCGCGTCGCGGTCGTGGATTATTACGGGGAGCTTCAGCTCCTTCGCAAGCTCTACCTGACGCGCGAACCACTGCTTTTGAATATCGCGCGGCGAGAAATCGTAATAGTAGTCAAGCCCGATTTCGCCTATCGCCTTTACCTTCGGATTTTTCGCGTATTCGCGCAGAATGTCAATGTCCTTTTCCGTCATATGCTCCGCTTCGTGCGGATGAACGCCTATCGACGCGTATATGAACGGGTATTCTTCGCAAAGCGCGAGTATTCCGTCTATTTCGGGTATGTCGGAGCAGGAGTTCATTATCAGTCCTACGTTGTTCGCCGGCATTGACGATAAAATTTCATCAACGTCGTCGCTGAAACGCTCGTCGGTGTAGTGGGCGTGTGTGTCAAAAAGCATAGTTTTTCCTTCCTTATATGGTTTTTATTCTTTGCACCCGTTTTTCGGTGATTATTATATCCATCGGCACGTCGTGCGGCTCGGACGGGATTTTATCGAGAAGCTGAAAATCATAGCACAAGCCGATTTTTGTTGCTTTCGCCGTCTGTAACAGTTTGTCGTAATAGCCCTTGCCAAAGCCCATCCTTGCTCCGGTTTTGTCGAAAGCAAGCCCGGGGACGAGTATTATTTTTGTTTCTTCTATGCTGACAGGGATAATTTCTGTTGGCTCGGGTATTCCGTACGCGCCTTTTTTCATGCTTTTGGTTATCTCCGCAAGCGTGAGCGTTCCCGATTTCGTGTCCGTTACCGGAACGGCAATCCGTCTGCCTTCCTCGCGCAGGCGTTTTATTACCGCGTCCGTCCTCGGTTCGTTAAACGACGACATATATACAGCCGCCGCGCCGTTTGTGCTAAATTCCTTCAAATTAAACAGTTTTTCGCATATTGCCGCACTCTTTTCCGCAACCTCCGCCGCCGTGAGAGCGCGCCGCTTTGCGCGCATTTGCTCTCTTAACTCGGATTTATTCATACTGCATTGTCTTTCTGAGCGAGTCCGCCGTGGCTTTATCTTTTAAAAGCTTCGTTATCGCGAAGCCGAACTCGGCAGCCGCGCCCGCGCCCTTGCCTGTTATGATTTTCCCATCGACTACGGCTTTGTCGGGAACTACCTCCGCGTCGATGAGATACTGCTCGAAGCCCGGGAAGCACGTCGCTTTTTTGCCCGCGAGTATTCCTCTTTTGCCCAAAATCGACGGTGCGGCGCAGATCGCGGCGATGTATTTGTCGTTTTCGAGCGCGCAGTTTATGAGCTTTTCCACCTTTTCAGACTTGTCCAGTAAAACGTGACCGCCTCCGCCGGGAAGCATCAATAAATCCATTTTGTCCGCGTCAACCTCGTCGATTGAAATATCGGCGGTTACCGGAATCCCGTGCGCGCCTACGGCGGTTCTGCCTTCGAGCGCGGCTGTCGCAACTTCAACTCCGGCGCGGCGCAGAATATCTATCGGCGTGATCGCCTCAACCTCTTCAAACCCGTTTGCCAAAATTACGTATACCATGAAAATCTCTCCTTTTGTTTTTTTACAGTATATCACACTTTTTAAAAATTTACAATAAGTTTACATAATGTTCATTGCTTTTCTTTTAATTTTTTGCTATAATATATAATGTTAATTTGTAATTTTTGTGAAAATCAGCACATATAATTAAATATTAGACTAATTTTGAAAAGGAGGCGTAAATATGTATGAGATGATTTCATCGGAAATAAAGCCGGAGGTTCTGGAGCTTACGAAGCTTTGCGAGAAAAATAAGATTATAAATCCGAAGCTGTACACCGAATACGACGTAAAACGCGGTCTGCGCGACATAAACGGCAAGGGAGTGCTCGCGGGGCTTACCGAAATATGCGAGGTAAGCGCGACGAAAACAGTTGACGGAAAATCCGTTCCGTGCGACGGAAAGCTGTTTTATCACGGCTACAATATAGAGGACATTATACGCGGAGTTGTGAAGGACAAGCGTTTCGGATTCGAGGAAACGGCGTATCTGCTGCTTTTTGGAGAACTGCCGAATAAGGAGCAGCTTGAAAAATTCACCGCGCTTCTCGCCGAGTACCGCTCGATCCCGCCCAGCTTCGTGCGCGATATTATAATGAAGGCGCCGAGCCGCAACATGATGAATATGCTCTCGCGCGGCGTGCTCACGCTTTACGCGTACGACGACAGAGCGGACGACATATCAATCCCGAACGTGCTGCGTCAATGTCTGCAATTGATCGCACAGATGCCGCTGCTTTCGGTTTACGGCTATCAGGCGTTCAATTACTATTTTGAAAACGGAAGCTTTATAGTTCATTCGCCAAAGCCGGAGCTTTCGACGGCTGAGAATATTTTACATATGCTCCGCTCCGACAGCAAGTATACTCCGATTGAGGCGCATGTGCTTGATTTGGCGCTTATTCTCCACGCGGAGCACGGCGGCGGCAACAACTCCACATTTACAACGCACGTTGTAACATCTACCGGAACGGACACTTATTCTGCGGTTGCCGCGTCACTCGCATCACTGAAAGGTCCGCGTCACGGCGGAGCTAATATTAAAGTTGTCGAAATGGTTGAGGACCTTAAGAAAAACGTGAAAGACTGGAACGACGATGAGGAAATTGAGAAATATCTTTCGGCGCTGCTTAACAAGGAAGCGTTCGATTACGCCGGTCTTATCTACGGTATGGGACACGCGGTTTACTCTTTAAGCGATCCGCGTGCGAATGTGTTTAAAGCCTTCGTTGAACGTCTTGCGAAGGAAAAGGGACGAGAGGACGAGTTCAAGCTCTACGCGAGCATCGACCGCTTAGCGCCGCAGGTTATCGCGAAGGAACGCAAGATTTACAAGGGCGTAAGCGCGAACGTGGATTTCTATTCGGGTTTCGTTTACAGTATGCTCGGGCTGCCGACGGAGCTGTACACGCCGATTTTCGCCGTTTCGAGAATCGCGGGCTGGTCGGCGCACCGTTTGGAGGAATTGATAAATCCTGGTAAAATAATAAGACCGGCATATAAACCGGTCTCGGAGCGTAAGGAGTATATCCCGTTTGATGAACGCGGATAAATTACGCTTCCCCTAATATTAATCTAATTTCAACACCGACATGAACGCCTCCTGCGGCACTTCTACGTTTCCGACTTGGCGCATACGCTTTTTGCCTTCCTTCTGCTTTTCAAGGAGCTTCTTCTTACGCGTTATGTCGCCGCCGTAGCACTTTGCGAGAACGTCCTTGCGCATTGCTCTTACCGTCTCGCGCGCGATTATCTTCGAGCCTATCGCGGCTTGGATCGGGACTTCGAAAAGCTGGCGCGGAATTGCTTCCTTGAGCTTTTCCGCCATGCGTCTGCCGCGCTTGTAGGCGTTGTCGCGGAACACTATAAACGAAAGCGCGTCCACAAGCTCGCCGTTTAAGAGCATATCGAGCTTTACCAAATCGCTCTTTACGTAGCCGCAAAGCTCGTAATCGAACGACGCGTAGCCCTTCGTCCGAGATTTGAGCGCGTCGAAGAAGTCGTAAATTATTTCGTTGAGCGGAAGCTCGTAGAAAATCTCGGCTCTGCTTTCGTCCATATACGTCATGTCCTTGTAAATGCCGCGCCGCTCCTGGCACAGCTCCATGACGCTGCCGACGTAGTCCTTCGGCGACATTATAGTCGCTTTTACCATCGGCTCTTCCATATAGTCTATTTCCGACGGATCGGGAAGATTTGCGGGGTTATCGCACCAAATCATCTCGCCGTCGGTTTTGTGTACCTTATATATAACGCTCGGAGCGGTCGTCACGAGATCTAAATCATACTCGCGTTCAAGCCGCTCCTGTATTATTTCAAGATGCAGAAGCCCCAAAAATCCGCAGCGGAAACCAAATCCGAGCGCAACCGATGTTTCCGGCTCGAACATAAGCGCCGCGTCGTTTAGCTGAAGCTTTGCGAGCGCGTCCTTCAAGTCCTCGTAATGCGCTCCGTCGGCGGGATAAATACCGCAGTAAACCATCGGGTTTACCTTTTTATAGCCCGGGAGCGGCTCTTTGGCGGGATTATTAACTGTCGTTACCGTGTCGCCCACCTGCGTGTCGTGAATATTTTTGATACTCGCCGCGATATAGCCGACGTCGCCCGCGGACAGGCTCTTGTGCGGAATAAGTCCGGACGGGTGCATAACGCCGACCTCTACGACTTCAAACTCCGCGCCGGTAGCCATCATTTTTATCTTATCACCCGCCTTGAGCGTTCCCTCCTTGACACGCACATACACGATTACGCCTCTGTAGCTGTCGTAGTAAGAATCGAAAATCAGCGCTTTTAACGGCGCGTTCACATCGCCCTGCGGAGCGGGAATTTTCTCAACTATTTCATCAAGCACCGACGCGACGTTAAGCCCAGTTTTAGCCGAGATCTGCGGCGCGTCCTCGGCGGGTATGCCGATTACGTCCTCGATTTCGCGTATCACCATTTCCGGCTGCGCGGACGGCAAATCTATCTTATTTATAACCGGAACTACCTCCAAATCGTGGTCAATCGCGAGATATGTGTTCGCCAACGTCTGCGCCTCTATTCCCTGTGACGCGTCCACGATAAGAATAGCGCCCTCGCAAGCCGCGAGCGAGCGCGAGACTTCGTAGTTAAAGTCAACATGTCCCGGCGTGTCGATGAGATTCAGCGTATATTCCTCACCGTTGTCCTTTTTATATTTGAGCGTTACCGCGTGAGCCTTAATGGTAATACCGCGCTCGCGCTCCAAATCCATATTATCCAAAAGCTGCTCCTCCATATCGCGCTCCTGAACCTCGCCGGTAAGCTCGAGAAGCCTGTCGGCGAGCGTGGATTTACCGTGGTCGATATGCGCGATGATGCAGAAATTTCTGATTTTGTTTTGATCCATTAAAATTCTCCCTTTTTTGGTAAATTATGATTTAGGCATGCGGACGCGCACGCCTGTCTTTTAAAATATATCTTTCTTTTTCCTGATATGCCGTCTGATTAAAATTACCAGCGACAGCGCTAAGCATGAGCACATGAACAGCGGAACTATCCACATATTCGGAGTGCGCTCCTCGGCGGATTTTAAATCAGTCCAAAGGTTCTGCATTTTCAAATTCGCCTCGTCGGAAAGATTTTTAAATACCTCTGTCTTTTCCGCTAAGAAAGCGTCGTCCGGATATGATATGCCGTTGTTTTTCACATCATCGTCAATCATATCATACGTGACTTGGTTCGGCGTGGAATAATCAATGTAATCCGCCACCGCGTACGCGATATCCGGCTCACACATAAAGTTTATGTACATTTCAGCCGCTTTTTTCTGCCGTGCCCCCTTCGGTATGCACATCGCATCAAAAAACAGGTTTGTTCCCTGCTCCGGGATTATGAAGCTGAGATGGTCGTATTCCTCCATCAGCGTAACCGCGTCGCCCGCGTAATACGGAGCAATCAGCGCCTCACCCGCGCCCATCTTGTCATAAATCTCATCCATGACATACGCCTGCACGAGCTTTTTCTGCTCCTCCAGCTTTTCCGCGACGGCTTCGAGCTCCGCGTCGTCCTCGGTGTTGAGCGAATAACCGAGCAGTATCTCCCCTATCGCGAACGCGTCGCGGGGGTTGTCGAACATCAGAATATTGTCTGCGTATTTTTCGTCCCACAGCGTTTCCCAGCCTATATTTGCCGCTTCCTCCTCGGTAAACGCGGTATTGTCGTAGAGTATGCCGACCGTTCCCCACGAGTACGGCACGGAATAAACGGAGCCCGGGTCGTATTCGGGATCGGTGAACTTATCCATTATGTTTTTAAAATTCGGGATATTGCTTCTGTCAATCGGCTCGAGCATATTTTCCTTAATCATTCGCGAAATCATGTAGTCCGACGGGATAATTATATCGTACGACGCTCCGCCGCTTTTCAGCTTCGCGTACATTTCCTCGTTCGTCGCGAAGGTCGTGTAGTTTACCTTTATCCCCGTAAGTCTTGTGAACTCCGCGTTTACATCGGGGACTCCCTCCTCGTTGCCGACGGGGATATATTCGCCCCACGCGTATACATTTAATGTTATATCCTCGTCCTTCAGAGCAGAGTAATATGTCGTGTCCCTTTTGAAAACCTTCATTTCCTCGTCATCCGTTTCCTCCGCTATATGCGAGCATGAGCACATAAAAAGGATGGCGAGAGCGGCGGCAAGCATTAAAAGCTTTTTCATTTTATAACACCTCGCCTTCTCAAATTTCGGCGTTCTATTAAGTTTTTTGTCACGATTACCACAACGACAACAATGAAAATAATCGTCGAAAGCGCGTTGATTTCGGGACTTATCTTGCGGCGCGTCATGGAATATATCGTTATAGGGAGCGTCTGCGTTGTTCCGCTCGTGAAATAGCTGACAACGAAATCGTCAAGCGAGAACGTGAACGCCATAAGAAATCCCGATACTACTCCCGGCATAATCTCCGGCAGCACCGCTTTGAAAAATGCCGACACTGGTCCGCAGCCCAAATCCTGAGCCGCCTCGTATAAATTCGGGTCCATTTGGCGGAATTTCGGCATTATGTTCAGTATTACGTAAGGCACGTCAAACGTGATATGCGCGAGTATGAGCGTAACGTAGCCGAACTCGAAATGCATACGCGCCGCGAAAAACACAAACAGCAGCATCAGCGAAACGCCCGTTACTATTTCCGGATTTATAATCGGCATATTTGTGACGTTCATCACTACCGTCCGGGGCAGCTTTTTCATGTTGTTTATTCCTATCGCTGCGGCTGTGCCGAGTATCGTCGAGCATACCGACGCGGCTACCGCGACGATTATAGTGTTCAGAAGAGAGCTCATTATGAGCCGGTTATTGAACAGCCTGATATACCAGTCGAACGTGAAGCCGCTGAGTATCGTATGGCTTTTTGTGGTGTTGAACGAAAACACTATAAGCACAAAAATCGGCGCGTACAAAAACAGCATCACAAGCGCGAGGTACAATTTTGACAGTTTCTTCATCATCGCACCTCCCCCTACATAAGAACACTATCCACATCATCGTCAAACTGATTCAGAATAACCATGATGAGCAGAACGATAACCATCAGCACAAGCGACATTGCCGCGCCGAGGTTCGGATTATAGGAGTTGCCCAAAAACTGCATTTCGATAAGGTCGCCTATGAGCAGATTTCCGCCGCCGCCGAGCATACGAGAAATGATAAACGTGCTTATAGCCGGCACGAAAACCATTGTAATGCCCGACATAACTCCCGGCAGACTCAGCGGCATTACTATCTTGACAACCGTTTTGAAGCTGCTGCAGCCCAAATCGTGAGCCGCATCTATAATGCTTTTGTCGATTTTTACGATAACATTGTACACCGGCAGTATCATAAACGGCAGATAGTCGTACACCATGCCGAGTATGACGGCGCCCTGCGTGTTCAGAAGCCTGTACGGGCCTAAGCCGAACAGCCCAAGAAAGCTGTTTATCAGCCCGTTGTTTCCGAGAATCGTCATCCACGCGTAGGTTCGAAGAAGGAAGTTCATCCACATCGGAAGCATTACTATCATAAGCACGGTGCTTTGATAGCTTACGTCTATCCGCGAAAGTATCATCGCGACCGGATACGCGATAATGATACATACGACCGTCGCGACAGCCGCGAGCCATACGGAGCGGATAAATATATTCGTATACTGCGCCACGTTCGCGACGTACTGCATCGTAAAATTGCCGTCGCCGTCGGTAAACGCGAAGTATGCCACCATCAGCAGCGGCACTACTATAAATACAGCCGAAAACAGGAGATACGGCATGGAAATTATTCTTTTCATTACTTTACCTCCCGCTTGCGCATTATATGTATGTCGTCGGGTCCGAACGAAAGACCGACGTTTCTGCCCACCTCCGCCGCCTTTGTCGAGTGAACGAGCCAACGGTTGTCGTATGCCTCAACGCTCATCTCGTAATGCACGCCTTTAAACGTCACCGACTTTACAACGCCCGTGATTTTCGCGTCGTCGGACGCTGTAATGTCCACATCCTCGGGGCGGATCACTACGTCAACGGCAGTGTTGTTTCCAAATCCGCTGTCCACACATTCAAATTCCCGACCGCTTATTTCAACGAGGAAATCCTTAATCATTTTTCCGTCAATGATATTGCTCTCGCCGATAAAATCCGCGACAAACGCGTTTGTTGGCTCGTTATATATATCCACAGGCGAGCCTATCTGCTGAATATTTCCGTCCTTCATTACAACCACGGTGTCGCTCATTGTGAGCGCCTCCTCCTGGTCGTGAGTGACGTAAATAAACGTTATTTCAAGACTTTTCTGTATACGCTTGAGTTCAATCTGCATTTCCTTTCGAAGCTTTAAGTCGAGCGCGCCCAAAGGCTCGTCGAGAAGCAGCACCTTCGGTCTGTTTACGAGAGCGCGCGCGATTGCGACACGCTGCTGCTGACCGCCCGAAAGACGGCTTACAGAGCGCTTTTCAAAGCCTCTGAGGTTGACGAGCGCGAGCATCTCTGAGACACGGTTTTTTATCTCCTTATTGTCAAGCTTCTTCACCTTAAGCCCAAAAGCTATATTTTCGTAAACATTCAAATGCGGGAAAAGCGCGTAACGCTGGAAAACCGTGTTTACGTTACGCTTATGAGGAGGCACGTCGTTAATAACCTTGCCTTCAAATTCGACCGAGCCGCTGTCCGGCTTCAAAAAACCTGCGATGATCCGAAGGGTTGTGGTTTTTCCGCAGCCCGACGGACCTAAAAATGTGACAAATTCCTTGTCCTTGATATCGAGATTAATATCGTGTAAAATCTTCTCGCCGTCAAAGGAAACGGCTACGTTTTTCAGACTGATGATATTGTTCAACTTTCTACCTCCATGTTTTCTACGTCCCTTCGGAAGCACCGTCTTAAATGCGGCCGAATTTTATAGGGCATATTCAGATTTTCATATTTCTTCGCCACTGTCCCGTGACAAATAAATTATAGCATTATATAGTCCAAATTGCAACAAAAAAACAGTTATTTTCATCGATTTTTTTGCGCTGAAGAAAATTAATATAACAGCTATTGACATAACCGTCCAATTTGTGTATAATAATTTCGGCGGAAAGGGGCGCGTCGGCAGCGCCCGAAAAGAAATCACGATGGAAAAGTTGCCCTTATGCTTTGACGTAGGGCTTTTTATATTATAGGGAATACGATATGAAAAATATAACCGGGAAACCGATCTATGACGCTTTTGAAAAATCAATACAAAAAATGGGGCTTTGCGCTCTTATTCTGATGCTTACCACCATAGGCTGCGCTATGGTTATGTTTGTATTCGGCATACCCATGGGTTCTTACAGCGCGATAATACCCATAGCGGAAATCGCGTTGTATTCAATTATTTTTGACAGACAAATGTTTAAATCGCTTTTTATAAATATCGCAATTCTTGCGGTGTGGGCGTTTGTGTGCTATTCGGTTTTTGACTGGTCATATGACGGAATGTACTATCACAAGCAAGCCATAATAACGCTCGCGGACGGTTGGAATCCGCTTCGGATGAGCAGTGAAGATTTTAATTGGCTGAACGGGACAATGGATCTCAGCTTATGGCTGGATAATTATCCGAAAGGGATATGGATATGCTCCGCCGCGGTATACGCGCTGACAGGCTTTTTGGAAACCGCGAAATCTGTGAACATTTTATTCATAATCATGCTGCTATGCACCGCTTACTCCACGTTTAAAACTGTGTATTCCTTCAATTCGCGGCGCTCATGGATTATTTCCGTTCTCATATGCCTCAACCCTGTCTTTATATGTCAAATTTTCACAAGCTATAACGATATGGCGGTAGGAACACTTATAATCACCGCCGCCCTGCTCGGCATGAAAATCTACGCTGAGCGCGCGGACGAGGTTGATTATATCACGCTTTTCTGCGTCACGGCGATGTCTTGTCTTGTCAAATTCACCGCGCCGCTGCTTGTTGGGCTCGTTCTTATCGCGTACGGAACAGGCTATCTTGTAAAGACACGCGGCAAAAATTTTTCGATGCATTTTAAAAAGCCGGCGGCTGTGATAATATCAGGATTTTTAATAGGCACTGTTATTTTCGGATTTGATCCGTACATAAAACATCTTGCAAATGGTCAAAACCTGGTATATCCCGTTATGGGCGAGGGAAAATACGATATAATCAACACAAACGCGTCTCAAGGTCTTGAGGGAAAGCCGGAAGCGCTGAAATATTTCATCTCGCTCGCCTCCGAAAGCAACAGCAATTTTAATGAACACTACAAAATAAAAATACCATTTTCAATTCATTCGCGGGAAGTGCTGTATCTTAACAATGCGGATATACGTCTCGGCGGTTTCGGCGTATGGTTCAGCGGCGCGCTTCTGCTTGCCCTTGCGTGTGCAGCTGCGGCGTGCTTTAAAAAGCACAGAATGAAAGCAGAAACGGCAATTTTGTTAATAACGTTTTTCGCGCTCGGTCTGTTTTTTCCCGAAGCCTGGTGGGCACGCTACGCGAGTTACACATACTATATCCCGATATTCCTTATGATTTACGCGGGTTCTTCTCCTGTGAAAAACATAAAAACGGCTTCCCTCGCCGTCGCCGCCGTACTCTTGATTAACAGTACGCTCAACGCTGTGTGCGTAACAAAGAGCGGTATTAAAGAAAAGACCGAAATTGACAAATATCTTGACATAATAAAAGCGCAGAATAAAAGTATTATCCTGCGCGTGAACGATTTCCCTTCGCACGTCAAGCTGTTTGAGGAAAAGGGGATCGACTTCACCCTTTCGCCAATCAGTCTTTACAATCCGGTAGAATTTTATAAGACAACAAAATTTGAATATGTGGATTAACGCTTCAAAAAACTGTATAAGCCAAAAAACGCAGGGACGAACAGCGTCCGCTCCTGCGTTTATTCGGCAATGCTTATTGCGTTAACCTTATTTTTTATTATTCCAATCCGTAAATTTCGGTGCACATCAGAAGGAACGCGCCCATTCCGTGGAGATCGCCGCTCTGCGTCGGTCTGCCGAAATAGAACGCTTCGTCGCCTACGCCTGTGCCTATGCACACGCCTTTTAGTGCGATCTCGTTGTTTTCGTTGATTTCCGTATACGAAAGAACGCCCTTATATGCCTTTAACGCGTATTCCTTGTACGATTCGTCAACTATGCCCGCTTTTACGGCTCTCGCTATCGCGAACGCGAACAGCGCCGCGCATGACGATTCAAGCCAGTTGTCGGGACTGTCGCCCTTGTCGAGAAGCTGGTACCACAGTCCCGTTTCCTTGTCCTGATATTTTATCAGCGCGTCGATGATCGACGCCGCTACGTCGCGGAAATCCTGCTTGTACTCGTTTCCGTCGGGCAGAATGTCGCCGATGATCGCGGTCGCTACGGCGTACCAGCCCATCGCTCTGCCCCAGTGCTCCGGCGAGCAGCCTGTTTCGGGATCAGCCCACTCGGCTTGGCGCGAGTCGTCCCACGCGTGGAAAAGAAGCCCCGTTTTCGGGTTCCTGATGTTATCGTACATAAGGCGCATCTGCTGATGAACTACCTTTATGAGATACGGCTCGTTGTATTCTATCGCGTAGCGCGTGATGATCATGCCCGCCATATACATGCTGTCGAGCCACATCTGGTTCGGGAGGAACCTCTTGTGCCAGAAGCCGCCCAGAGCGTTTTTCGGGTGCTGCTTCGCCGCGTCGATGATGCTGTCGAGAGCTTTCTTGTAGCGGTCATCCTCGGTTCTGTTGTAAAGTCCTATCAGCAGCTCGCCGGGCTGCATGTCGTCGAATTCCTCGAAATCATGCGCGTGAAGACACGTTCCGTCCTCTTTGACGTATACGTCAACCCACGCCTTTATGTAGTCCGCGTACTTCTGTTCTCCCGTGATGTTGTATATGTTTTCAACCGCTCTCAGGAACACGCCCTGATGATAGTGAAAACGCGGCGCGGGAGGAAGCTCCTCCGGAGTGAAACGATTCATTATCGTGTCAGCGCCCAATTTTGCGTAGTCTAATGCGTTCATTGGTTTTCCGCCTTTCGTGTTAATTTTAATATGTAATTATTATACATTATTTTACCGCTTTTTGCAATAGGAGATTTAAAATTTTCTGTAGAAATTTAACAAAACATATTGACCTGAGCGCGCTGTTAATGGTATAATTGTTATAATGTAATTATTGCTGCCTTATACGGCAATGAAAGGAAGGAGAAAAAATTATGTTAGTTGAAACAAAAGCAAAAATAGGCGTATTTTCGATTGCGCTGGGCGCGTACCTGCCGCAGTTCCCGTCGCTCGTGCCGGAGTTTGAATCGCAGTACGAGGCGTTCAAAAAGACACTCCCCGACACGGTGGAGATCATCGACGGCGGTCTTGTGACGACGAAGGAGCTTTCTCAGGCGGCGGGCGACAAGTTCCGCGCGGCTGACGTTGACCTCGTTATCGTTCAGCTTCTTACATACGCGACGTCTTATAATATGCTGCCGGCGGTGCGCGATCTCGACGTGCCGGTTGTTTTGGTAAACATTCAGAAGAAAAAGGCCCCCGACTACGCGAATACCGACACCGCGACGTGGCTCGGCGAGCTGTACGCGTGCGGCGCTGTGGGCGAGATGGTAGCAGATTTGGAGCGCGCGGGCAAGCGCCATGCGGTAATTACCGGCGTTGTTGAGGGCGGAGATCCGTATGTTCAGGCTGAGATCGAGGACTGGTGCCGCGCGGCTCAGGTGCGCCGCCGCTTCCGCGACACGAACCTTGCGCAGATCGGCCGTCCGTATCCGGGCATGATGGATCTGTATATCGACGAGACAAATCTGTATCACAGAATGTACCTCTATACCAAGCAGTTTGACTGGGAAAAGATGTGGGCTATCGCCGACGAGATAACCGACGAGGACGCTATCCGCGCGAAGGCGCAGGATATTCTCGACACATTCGATATCGAGGGCGGCGGCACTATCGAAAAGGTTTGGGATATGGCGAAATACGTTGTCGCGTTTGAGCAGTGGGTCAAGGACGAGAAAATCGCGTTTATCGCTTCGCACTATGACGGCTTCGCGCAGGGCAAGGCGGGCGTGCTCGACAGTATGCTTATCCCCGCGTTCTCGATGCTCATTAAGCAGGGCGTAGCTTGCGCCGTTGAGGGCGATATAAAGGTTTCGATGGCAATGAGCATTCTGAAAACCATTTCGGGTATGGGACAGCTTTCCGAGATGTACTCTATCGACTTTAACGAGGACATCTGCATTATCGGTCACAGCGGCTCGGGCGACGCGGATATTTCCGCGAAGAAGCCTACGATGAAGATCGTGCCCGTGTTCCACGGCAAGACCGGCGGCGGTTATCTGACGCAGTTCTATCCGCATCTCGGTCCGGTTACGTATCTCGGCATCACGCAGGACAAGGACGGCAACTTTAAGTTTGTTGTTGCCGAGGGCGTGAACGAGGAAGGTCCTATTTTCACATTCGGCGACACGAATATGCGCACGCGCTTCACTTGCGGGGCGAGAGAGTTCTGCAACAAGTGGAGCGAGGCGGGCCCCACGCACCATATGGCGGCGGCTGCGGGACGGCATATTGATACGATTTTGAAGGTTGCTAAGATTTTTAATGTGCCGGTGGATATTGTTACGAGATAAACAATAAAATTCAATAAAAAGCTATAAAAAATCCCAAAAATAAAAATCCGCTCGCCGGACACCATGCGTAAAAGAGTATAACTATTTTACGACATGGTGTTCCGGCGGTTTTTTGTATAACCGCCGCGTTCCGCAACGTTGTGTGAGAGGATGGATTCGCGAGCCGCGCACTAAAAAACACCGGACAAGTCCGGTGCATTTTTTGGTGGGAGAGGATGGATTCGAACCATCGAAGTCGAAGACAACAGATTTACAGTCTGCCCCCTTTGGCCACTCGGGAACTCTCCCATATGGAGCTGGTGATGGGACTCGAACCCGCGACCTGCTGATTACAAATCAGCTGCTCTACCAATTGAGCTACACCAGCGTATTACGCGTCTGCTTCGCAACCGCGTATTTGGTGGGAGTTACAGGGCTCGAACCTGTGACCCTCTGCTTGTAAGGCAGATGCTCTCCCAGCTGAGCTAAACTCCCATTTTTGGTCGGGATGACAGGATTTGAACCTGCGGCCCTCTGGTCCCAAACCAGATGCGCTACCAAACTGCGCTACATCCCGATAGGCTCTCCTATTCATCACTTCGGCGCGTGCCGACGACTTGATAATAATAGCAAATATTCGCTCTATTTTCAACTCCGTAAATAAGCGTTTACAGCAATATTATATATATATTTCTCAATATACTTTCAATTTACTCTATTATTCTTCGTTTTTCATATATTTACACTTTTTAATGTTTACTCGAAAATGGCAGAAAAACACGTAAATAACAAGCAAAATACCTGCGTATCCGCTTATTCTGTAGAGGGTGTCAATAAGCCTCGAAAAGCCCGCGCCGCTTACAAAGAAGCACACGGCTGTAATCAATACAGCTGCGGCTGTGCGGCGGCTCTTTTTTTCGGATATTATGTTAACCGCCCCGATGCCGTTTGACGCGGCGGTGGTGATTACGGCGAGAAGCATAAGAACGGAGTAAAATCCGGCAAGAAGGCGGCTTTCGCGCAGAGCCATGGTAATCATCGGCATTTCACCGAGGTCAATGTGGTCATAATATATGGAAAGAAGTCCCCACATCAGGAGCAGCATAACGAGCATCGCGAAGCCCGAAGCGAAGCCGGTCATGTACGCATCGGAGCGAGTTTTTAGCCTCGCGCTCATGGGGACAAGAATTGCTCCGGCAGTGAGCAGATTGTAGCCGGTGTAGCTCGCTCCGGATACAATCATTTTCGTAGTATTCATAAACGCCTGATGCTCCCTATAGCGCAGCAAATACAGCGTACAAACGATGCAGCCGAGGACGATAATTCCGCCGAGAACAGCGTTTAGCTTAAGCGAGCTTTCGGGGCGGACAAGCATCATCGCGAGACAGAAAAGAGCCAACGCGAGCGCACTTATGGTTCTGCGGATTCCAAAAAGCTGAAATCCGAGCTCACCGCCCGCCGCAAGCATTACGCAAAGCACGATTACCGCGAAAAACAACGTTGCAAGCTCGACCGTGCGGCGAAGCTTTTTGCCCATACTGACTGCGAGAAAGCTTCCGTAATCATGCAATTTGAGCGCAACGCATTCGTCTAACACGACGGCGGCGAAAAGACCGAATATGACAGCGGCGAAAAAAACGCAGAACACGCTCATTTTACCGTAGCGCACAAAAAAGCTGACAACCTCCTGCCCCGAAGCGAATCCCGCTCCGACTATCGCGGCTGTATACGCCGCGGCGACCGATAAAATATCTTTCATAAAATCCACCCCCACGGTGGATTTATATGAAGAAATCTGCAAAAAAAGAATACATATAAAGCGGAATTTGAATAACAAGTCTGAAATATGCCGGTAAAGCGCAAAAAATTAATGGTTGACATTTCATATCAGTTTTAGTATAATTGCAGATACCGAGTAAATCAGACGGTTGCGCCCCAAAAGGGTGAGGAAAGTCCGGGCTCCGCAGAGCAGAATGCCGGCTAACGGCCGGTGGAGGCGACTCCAAGGACAGTGCAACAGAGAATAAATACTCGGCGTATATAAATTTTACGCCGAGTGATTGTGGAAACGCGAGGTAAGAGCTCACGGGGACGATGGCAACTGAAGTCCCGTGTAAACCCCATTCGGAGCAACTTCGGGAACGTTAAGCCTGCTCGGCGTGTTCCCCCATAAGGCTGGAGCGCATCGGCAACGATGCGCCGAGATAGATAATCGTCGAATACAGAACCCGGCTTACAGATTTGCTCGGTAAAATAGAATATAAACGGATAAGCCGCAGCGCGGCGGCTTCCGTAAATATTTAAAAGGGGCTGTAAAAAAGCCCCTTTCGGCAGCCCTACTTAAAACAGTAAAGTACCGCTGCAGTTATCACAGTATAAATTATTACGAATATGGTATGATTTTGCGGGTAAGAGGAAAAGGCGCTGCAATTACCGCGCCTTATATGCAGCCTTACTGCGCTGAGTTTGTTTTTTCTTCAAGCTCTTTTTCAAACTCCCTAAATTCCTCGCTGTCGCGCATAAAATCAAAGCAACGCCACTGACGGATATTTCTCAAAATACGCTCGTATTCGTTGTTGTCGCCGTGGCGCGTTCCCGCAAACTCGAACTGCAGCTTATCGAAGAATACAGAAGTGTACTTTAACCCCTTATTCTTGTTGGTTTCAAAATCATCGGCATGACGCTCCGCCATCTTTAAACATTTCATAGCGTTTTCGCTGTCTTCGTTTCGGGCATATAATCTCGCCATGTAGCGGTACACATGCGCTAATTTCCCGTTAATCAAATAATAATTTTCGTCGTTAAACGGCAGCTTCAAAAGTGAGAGCACGGTATTATATACCTTCAGCTCATCGTCAAACGACAGCTTAAAATTGCCCATACCCATGTGCCTGCCGGTTCTGCTTATCATATAACCGCCCAGCTCCATAAGTAGATCCAATGTATTGCTCTGGATAATCATAGCTTTATTTTCACCTTTCGCGATCCACGCAAGAGTATCCTCTCTCGCGTATTTGCGCGGCGGCAGCATATGCGCGTATTCCGCTGCCTTT
>CANQXJ010000040.1 GCA_947627795.1 uncultured Clostridia bacterium | reverse complement strand
CTTATCACCACAAACTGCGCGGTACTGAGCGCGGCGCTCCTGAACGTTCAGAACTATCCGGACAACTTCCTGTTCGCCCTGCTCTACGGCATATTCGCGGCATTGGGCTTCACATTGGCGATAGTGCTGATGGCGGGCATACGCGAGGCGATGGACGAGAGCGCGATCCCGAAGGCGTTCAGAGGCTTCCCGATCGCGTTATTGACAGCAGGGTTGATGTCGATAGCGTTCATGGGCTTCTCCGGATTTTCAATATAGGTAGGATTTGAAACCAAATCGCCCATCTCACCATTTTTTGTCAGGGGCGGTACCTTCGTACAGCACCCTGCCTGCAAAACGGCAATCTGAACGATTTATTTCAAATCCCGAATCTTTAGAAGAAAGGAGTTTAATCATAGATGGATATAACAAGTATAATCATACCCGTATGCGTCGTTGGCGGAACAGGTCTTGTTTTCGGGCTGCTTCTCGCGTTCGCGGCGCACGTGTTCGCGGTCAAGGTTGACGAGCGGACGGAACAGATAATAGCGGTGCTTCCGGGCGCAAACTGCGGCTCGTGCGGCTACGCGGGCTGCGCGGCATACGCGGACGCTGTCACAAGCGGCGAAGCTCCGGTAAACGGCTGTACCGTCGGAAAAGCCCCCGTCGCGGCGAAAATCGCCGATATTATGGGGACTGAAGCCGGTGAGGTCGAGGAGGTCGTTGCGCGCGTTATGTGCGGCGGCGACTGCGCAAACGCGGTTTATAAATACGACTACGAGGGCATAGACGACTGTATCGCGGCGTCAAAATTCGCGGGTGGCTTAAAGCGCTGTGCGAGCGGCTGTTTGGGACTTGGTCACTGCGTAAGCGAGTGTCAGTTCGGCGCGATAAGCATTGTTGACGGAGTTGCGGTGATCGACGGCGATAAGTGTCAGGCGTGCGGCAAGTGCGTAAAATCATGTCCGAAGGGACTTATTCAGCTCGTGCCGAAGAACCAAAGACATTGGGTGCTCTGCTCGAACCCCGAAACGGGCAAATTCGTGAACCAGTACTGCAAAAAGGGCTGTATCGGCTGCCATCTCTGCGAGAAGGCGTGCAACTTCGACGCGATCCATGTTGTGAACAATCACGCGATAATAGATTATGACAAGTGTAAAAACTGCGGACTCTGCGCTAAAAAGTGTCCGCGCGGAGTGATACACTCCGAACCGCGCCCCGGCGCGAAGCCTGTCGTTGAGCAGCAGGAGCCGGCGGCGGTATAATAATGAAATGACTAAGGATTGCTCATACAGAGTGCAAATCCTCAAAATCGGCAAGGACCTCGATTGATGAGGTCCTTGTCTGCGTTTCGGAATTATTTGTAAACATTTCATTCCTTTTCGAATATAATAAATATCATATAAACGCGAAAGGGAGGATTACTCATGAATAAAAAAATCGAGGATATGCTCCGCGGCTTTAATCAAAATCAGCTTCGCGAGATAAACAGTTTCCTTAATTCCGCGCAGGGCGAGAGGCTTAAAAGGAAGCTGAACTCAGCCGAGCGCGACAAGTTGCTCGACGAGTTTTCAAAGCTCGATCCGAATGATGTAAAGCGCAAGCTGTCACAGCTCAGCGACAGAGATTTGCGCAATATTATAAGTAAGCTGTAGGAGGCGATATTATGGCGGACGCAATGGATACACTGAAAAGCATACTCGGCGACGACGCAGAGGATAAAATAAAAAACGTTATGAGCAGTCTTAATTCGGGCGGAAACGGCGGAGGCGCGCCGGATATGAGCGGGGAAAGCCTCGAATATATAAATCAGATGAAAAGCCTGATAAATCAGCTCGGCAGCTCGCACGACGATCCGCGCTCCAATCTGCTCATGTCGCTGAAGCCTTATATGCGCTCAAATCGTCAGCGTTCTATTGACTCGGCGGTGAGAATGTTAAACATGACTAAGCTTGTGCGGTTGTTCAGACAGTAGGGGAGGTAATCGGATGTATCGAAGCTACAGCTATAACAATATGCCGCAGCCTGTAATTCGGCGTGAGGAACCGCCGAAACCGCCGCCTCCGCCCGCGCGGGAGGAGTCTGCCGCGCCGGCGCGGGAACACCGGAACGCGCCAGAGAGAAAGCCGGACGGGATAGGCGGCTTTCTTAAAAATTTGCAGACCGATGATATTATCCTGATAGTGGTAATTTTGGCGCTTATGATTGACGACTGCGACGACAAGCTCTTGCTTCTCGCGCTCGGATTTGTCTTTTTTTCAGACTTGTTTTAGTATAAAAGACGGCTGACGGAGGGAAGAATACATACAAAAGAGGTGTTAAAATGCTTAACGAACCGAAATTCTTAAAATGTAATGAGTGCGGAATGATAGTGGAATCGCTAAGTCCGCGCTGCTGCGACGAGCTTACCTGCTGCGGAAAGCCTATGGAGCTTTTAAAGCCGAATATGCTGATTTCTCTTGAGGAAAAGCATCTTCCGATAGTTAAACGGGAAGGCGACAGCGTTATCGTGTGTGTCGGCAGACTTCTGCATCCGATGAGCCGGGAACATAATATAATGTGGATTGAAGCAAAAAGCAGATATTCACGCCAAAGAGTGGATTTAAAGCACGGCGACGATCCGATCGTGACATTCAAAATAACGGACAAAAGCCCGGTGTCTGTGTACGCGTACTGCAACCTTCACGGACTTTGGAAATCTTCCCTGTAAGATTTTTGTAATCCGTGTAAGAGCATTGTAACGGTATGGCTTGATTTGTAATCCGTGTAAGACGGCTGTAAGCTTATGTGTAAAGAGATGTAATTTAATTACAGCGGTATGCCATTTTATTTACATATGAGTAATGTTGTTGATTTGCAGGGAAAAATAGTGTATAATGCAATTGTAAAGGATAATAGGGGTTAGATTGATATATCAATGAACACAGAGAGAGCAAAGCCTTAGCGCTTTGCTTTCTCTGTTTCTCTTTTATTTTAAGTCGTTGAAATACGAAATATATTCCACTCCGGACGGCTCGCCGAAAAGATATTCGTAAAGGTCGATAAAGTAATCGTCGGTCATGCTGGCGATGTAATCAACAACTATTTGGTTAGGCTCCGTAAGTGAATAGTCCGGTACTGAGCGGAAACGGTTCTCGTGCTTTATATGGTCTATATGGTGCGCGAAAATAGGAGAGCGCGTATTGCCTGACGCAAGATCGTCAAGCAGACGGCTGTAAATTCTTGAGAACATAGGCTTTATTATCTCGTCGTATTTTTTAGCCAAAGCGTCGTTTTTATAAATCAGCTTATAGTTGTCGGATTTGCTCTTTTTAAGCGAGAGATAGTGCTCCTCGTCCATCATAATAAAGTCTTTACCGTAGCTGTTTTCGATGATATTTACTATGAGATTGTTTATGATCTGCGCGTTGACGCGCCCTATGGCACTGTCGTCAAAGATGTCCTCGCTGTTTATGGTATGCGTCTTTATCGCATCCTGGCGGTCTTTTCCTATGTAGGCAATCATGTCGCAAACGCGGACGACACAGCCCTCTAAAGTGGACGGGACAAGCCTGTCTATAGCGGACCGGTCGGTATAGCATTCCTCGACTTTTTTGTCAAATTCGCCGAAACCGTCAAGCGGGACGGGACGGTATTCGCAGCATTCAAACTCGCCGTTGTGACAAAGTATTCCGTCAAGTGTCTGCAAGGATAAATTGAGATTTAAAATTTTGTCGAGCACGCGTACACTGTGGACGTTGTGATTGAAAAATCTGCCTGTGTTTTTATTGTACAGCTCGTTTAAAAACCGCTCTCCCGCGTGACCGAACGGAGTGTGCCCTATATCGTGACCGAGCGCGATCGCTTCAATCAGGTCGAGATTAAGCCCGAGCAGTCTGCCGATATTGCGCGCTATTCTCGATACAAGCTGGACGTGGAATGCGCGGTGGGATATGTCGTCGTTTTTATAGAATGAAAAAACCTGCGTTTTGTCGGCATAGCGGTTATAGTAGCTGCAGTGCATTATCTTTTCAACGTCGCGTATATACGCCGGACGCCACAGATTGGCGCGGTCGTGAGAAGGATCGCGGCGGATTGCCGGAATGTCGTCGTTAAGCGAGCCGCCCATATCGGATTTTATTTTATTCTGAAGCTCTTTTGAAAGCTTTTGGTAATTGAGAATTTTACTCAAGCAGTTTCGCCGCCTTTCTACATATATTGTTTACTGTATTGGATTATACTATATATTGTATCATAAATTTTCCTTAATTAACAGCAATAATTAACGTATATCATGCACAATAATTCACAAATTGCCGCAAAGAAAATATACAAAATACCCAAAAAAGGACTAATTTATATTACAAAAAGATTACGAGTAGTGACAAAAAGATTAAATTGTGATAAAATTATGAGGACAATTAAGGTCTATAACTATGTCATAATATAAAAGAACATCATTAAGGAGAGGGTATAAAATGAAGAGAATATTCTCGGCAATGTGCGCTGCGGCAATTATTGCTTTAAGCCTGCCTATGAACGCTTTTGCGGCGGAAGCGACTGTTACCGTAAGCAATGACGTCAAAGGCACCGAACCGAAAAATATAGCTGTAAGTGAAGACGGTATTTCCGTGAAGCACCTGATAAGCGACCTCGGAAAACTCACAGGCTCGGCAAATGTAAAACGCATAGAGCAGAGCTTGACTGTAAGCAGCAAAAGCGCGGATCCTGTGGAGCTTGCTTTGAGGTTGGATATAAGCGATTACGCGTCAAAACACAGCATGAACATCGCTCCGGAGGATGTGCTGGATTATTTTGATATTGAAATAAAAGACAATAGCAATAAGGAATATGCTTCAAAGAATGACGCGTACATACCTGCGTTGACGAGAGATATTCCTTTGGGCGTTTTTAACATTTCTGATATTAATGATGTAAAAAGGTATAATATAACAATATACAAGGATTCGAAAGCTGACGGCAGTGATTACAGCAATGCCGCGAGAAACGCGCAATGGACGATCATAGCGCTTGACAGCGAAGGTGATGAGTCGGAAGACGCAATCTCCGCTCCGGAGATCACAGACAGACCGGAAATCACCGATAAGCCGGGAGAGGACAACGAAAACAAGGCTGAGACAATACCGCCTACCGTGACGCTTGCTCCGCAGAATCCGACTACAATGCCGCCTGCCGTGACGCTTGCTCCGCAAACTCCGTCAAGAACCACAATGGCTCCGACGGTTACGATGAGACCAAGCACGTCAACGTCGGCAAGCACTGTAACGCTTGGCGCGGGCACTTATGTTGCCGGTCAGGACATATCGGTAGGAAAATACAGAATAACAGGCAACGGCACGGTTGAACACCGTTCGTCGGACGGAGTGCTTAAGACGCGTCTTGTGCTTACATCTGCTGGAAACGGAGTGGATAATTACACTATTGAACTGAAAGCCGGCGACAGAATTACGCTTTCCGACGCGGTAACGTTTACCCCATATTCGGCGGTAAGAGCTACGACAGCACCGAGAGCGACAACCGCTCCGAGGGCTACGGCAACTCCGAGAGCGACAACCGCTCCGAGGGCTACGGCAACTCCGAGAGCGACAACCGCTCCGAGGACTACGACAGCTCCGAAAAACAACTCAAATAACCAAAAATCAAATCCGAAAACAGGCGATAACACACCGATAGTGCCGCTTGCAATATGCGCGGTTTCGGCTCTTGCGGCAATCGCGATAATCGAGATTAAAAAGAGAAAGATGAAATAAATAAAGCAAGCAGAAGGGGAGAGGGCAATGAAAAAGGTACTGATTATTGTTCAGCTCCTTTTTCTGTGCGTATTTTTAGCCTGTGCCGGTTATCTTGCAAAATACTTCTATGACAGCCATCGGGCGCAGGATGATATCGCCGAGCTGCAGCAAATGGTGGATGAGACCGGCAAAGGAGAAGAAGATAATACCGGCTCTGAAGAAATGCCGACAGCAAGAGCTTCGAACGGAATGCTTCAGAAGTATTATGAATTGTATCTTCAGAATGAGGATATTGTCGGTTGGATATCAATTCCCAATACGCCCATAGATTATCCTGTAATGTACAGGCAGGATAATAATGATTATTACCTTCACAGGAATTTCAAGAAGGAATATCAGTACAGCGGACTGCCTTTTCTTGATTACCAGTGCAGCCTTGCCGATCCGAGCGCCAATCTGATAATATACGCGCACAACATGAAGGACGGGACGATGTTCGCCCCGCTTACGGAGTACAAAAATAAAAGCTATTACGACAATCATAAGACAATAAAATTCGACACCATGTATGAGGAGGACGAATACGAGGTAGTGGGCGCGTTCAGCACGACCGTCGGCTCGGCTGACGAGTTTAAATATCATGAATTTGTAAATGCGTATACTGAGGATGAGTTTTACGGCTACATAGACAAGGTCAAGGAATTGTCATATTACAAAACGGATGTAAATCCGGTGTTCGGAGAATATCTGCTCACGCTTTCCACCTGCTCGTACGGCTCTTCGAATGAGAGGTTTGTGGTTGTGGCGAGAAGAAAGAGATAAAAATATAAGGCGGACAGAACATAAAGCCCTGTCCGCTTTTTTTTAGTACCAGAATACAGGATTAAAGCCTTTTAATCTGTAAATTGCCTCAATAAAGAAATAGTCGCCGTAAATAATCGGTATATGCCGCCCCTTTTCGCCGTGATAGCGCTCCGTGCCGCATTGGAGAATGGAGTCGCGTTCAGCGTCCCAGTCGCAGAATTTTTCGTCCATAGCCTTTAATATGTTTACAGCGGCGTTATAATACAGCCGTTTTTCGTTCTCGGGCACGTTTTCCGCTATTTCGAGCAGTCCGCACGCGGCGCACGCTCCGGCTGTGGAATCGTATATCACAGGCTCCTCGGGCGCGCGGAAGTCGCAGCGGGGGAGCCAGTCATCGCATACGCACGAGATAAAGTAGTGCGCCGAACGCTTAGCCGCGTCGAGATATTTCTTATCTCCGGTGTGCTTGTACGAGAGCGCGAAGCCGTATAGCGCCCATGCCTGACCGCGCGACCAGGACGAGTGCTCGTCATAGCCCTGTCCGCCCATAACCTCGACGATTTCGCCCGTGTGCGTGTCGTAGTTTATAATATGCCGAGCGCTGCCGTCGGGGCGGAGGTGGTTTTTAAGCGTCGTGTCCGCGTGGCTCACGGCAATGTCATAAAAGCGATTGTCGCCCGATTCGCGGCTTGCGAAATAGAGAAGCGGCAGATTCATCATGCAGTCGATAATCGCCCAGCCGTACATATCTCCGTTCCATGCGCGGATAAATCTTCCGTTTATGTTATACCTTCCCGCAAGCAGATTGGCGGCGTGCATAACGCGCCTGAGCGAGTCCTTGTTCCCCGTGAGCTTATAATTCGCTCCGGCGGAGATGTACCACATAAAGCCGACGTCGTGCATCAAATCGTTGAAGTTTTCCATAGCCTTGTCGAGCAGCTTCTCGCTGTTTTCGGCGGCTGTTTTGTAAGCTTCGTTTCCCTCCGCACTGTACATCAGCCACATAATACCGGGCCAGAAGCCGTTCGTCCACCAGCTCACGTCCTTTTCGTACCAGTTGTCGTAGCGTCCGTCAACGGCGGTGTAGGGGAGCGTATTTTGATTTCTCTCCACTGTTTTGAGCATCTTCGCGCTTATTTTGCTCCATGTTTCGTTGATCCAAGCGTCTGTCATATGAAACCTCCGTCAGTTGTTTTCCTCCGGCGTATGGATATAGCCGGAAATTTTTTCTATCGTCCGTATAGGCGCATCCTGAGCCGTACCCCATTCCATGTCCTTGTGGCGGTAGTCGAATTTGAGCGTAAATTTATGTATATCATCCTGAATACGCTTAAGCTCCGCCATCTGCTTTTTGTAAAGCGCCGCGACAAAAGCGGCGGCTTGCGCGTCCTTGAGCGATTTTTCGCAGTTTTCAAGAAGCATACGCGAGTGCTTTAAGCATACGCCCTTTGACCTTTCGAATTTAGCCTTAAACGCGTCGTCGTTCGCCCACATATACAGCAGAACGTCTATATACCGCTCCATGGTCTTGTTAACCTTTTGGCAGACCATACAGCCGTCCTCGATTTTTTTGTGCTCCTCCGCCATTTTCGCCGCGATCTCGGCAGCTCCGCTCTTTTTGAACAGACCGCCCTTCGCGCCCTCCAGCGATTTTGCCTGCTTTTCGAATTTCCCGAGCTTTTTGCGTATTTCCTCCAAATGCGTGTCGAGTACCAAAGCGAGAGAAAGCTTATTCTGACGCGCGAACATTTCCTTGTAGTGCTTGTTGCAATAGCCCTTGTCATTCGACTCGATACGGTAATCCGGCTCCATCATAGCCGCCCCGAGCGCGTAATCGACCGCCTCCGTTTCAAGCTTTCCTTCAAGCAGGCAAAGCGGGCACTCGCAGTCGGTATCGTATGCTTCGTTTACAGGGATAGTGTAAATTTGTTCCTTCAAGATTTTCACCTCAATCGTGTAAATATTGTATTTATTATATATCAGTTTGGTTTTGCTGTCAACCGGAAAACAAAAAACAGACCGCCTTAAATGCGGCGGTCTGTGCGAAAATTATGTAATTTTATTTCCCGCTTTCGTAAATTTTAAACGCGATGTTCATAAACGCATTCAAATCCGTTTCGGCGTCTTGTTTCGGGAATGTACCGAGCATTCCTCTGCCGTCTTGCGTCACCTCGCAGAAATACCAATTGTCTTCGTCCATAATGTCGTTTTCAGCCGTGAAATAACGCGGCTCGCCGTTGTCCGAAACGACAACTCCCAGATACTTGCATTGAACGAGACTGTCCGCTTCGTGGAGAATTACAACACCGATTTTCGTCCCTTTTGTATTGTCGGCGCACGTGATCGCCTCAATAACGCTGCCGGCATTTATTCCGGCTTTTTCTGTGACATCACTGAAATAATCTATTAATTTGTATACGGAATCATCATCGGGACTGAGTGAATCCAAATTTAAAGCGGCTGCGTCAAGCGTGTATGTTGTTTCGGAGTTAATGCCGACATTTATTGCTAATCCTACCGCTCTGCCTGTCCATAAACCCATAACGGCTTGTATAAATTCGTTTGAGTCGCTTACCGTGGCGTACATTGTTTTGCTGTTTTCAAACACATACTGCGGAAGCGCGCGCTGCTCGAAATCATAGCGCAGCAATTCTTTTTTGTCGCTTAACGCTTTTATATCCTCGTCTGTAAACTGAATTTTGTCTCCTCTTTCGGGCTTCTGTGTCGTATCGGGCGTAACCGTCGGTTCAGCCGTAGGAGCGGCGGTCGGCGCTGCGGTAGGTATAGCGGTAGGCGCGGGATTTGTTATGATAACGCTTTTCGTTTCGCCGTTCCATTCGACATTCGCTTCGAAGCTTTCCGAGATCGCCCTTACCGGAACGAGCGTCCTGTCGTTTACCATCCTTGCCGGAACGCCAAGCTCTACAGCCGTTCCGTTTTTATAGAGCGTGTTGCTGTCAACGATGATTTTTACCGTGTCGCCGCCCTTTACAGCAGATGCCGTTTTAGTGTCGCCGTCCCAAGAAACCTGCGCCCCGAGAGCCTCGAATATGGCACGCATCGGAACGAGAGTTCTGTCGTTCTCCATGATTGGGTTTACGTCAAAATCAAGCTGCGCTCCGTCAACAAACACCTTGATAATGTTCTCCGCCAACGCCGTCGGCGCGGCGCATAACGCTGCCGCCGCAAGCAGCGCGGCGATTGTCCTTTTTAAATTTGTTGCTTTCATACTTTTCTCCTCCTTAAAAAATTATAAATAAAAAAGTGTGCCGCAACTGAGGCGACACACTAAAAAACGCATCACCCCGGTTTGCTACCACACAAAAAACTCAAATAAACTCTTATAAATAAATACGGTAAGAGAATATTAAGATAACGGAGTATGCATTCTTTACAATGCCTCTCCTTACCGTGATTTATTCACAAAAGATAAGTGAATGAATTTATTGAGTTTTTTATGTGGTAATTTCAGTATAACATACAAAGCACAAGATAGTCAAGAAAATTATTTTATACGGGTGCGATTCATTCAATAATTTTAACTAAAAAAAACACAGCGGCGGGTGATTTGCCGTGCCGCTGTGCTTTATGCTTAAAATCAGAAATTGTGTTAATCCTTGTATGAAGGCATGAAGTCCGGATAAGCTGACGGTAAGCCGTGCTCTGTCGGGTCAAGACCCGCAACCTCGTCCTTCGGGTTTGCGCGGAGCATCTTCGCCGCTTTCAGTATTCCGAACAGCGCGCCGCCCAAAAGCGCAGCCCACGCGATAAGGCATACAGCGCCGAGAGCCTGAACTCCGAGAGCGTGAAGTCCGCCGCCGTAGAACAAGCCGGGCAGGAACGAGTCGCCCAGAAGCGCCGGATCGCTCGCGAACAGACCTACCGAGATCGTGCCCCACAGACCGCATACGCCGTGAACGCTTATCGCGCCGACGGGATCGTCAACCTTGAGCTTCGTGTCGATAAACGGAATTGCAAGACACATCAGGATTGCGCCGACAAAGCCGATTATGATCGACGCGAACGGCGATACAACGTCGCACGGAGCGGTGATCGCAACCAAACCGCCGAGGATACCGTTGAGCGTCATGGAAACATCGGGCTTGCCGTAGCGGATCCATGTGAAGAACATCGTTGTGATTGCCGCTGTGCAGGCAGCGAGGTTTGTCGTGATGAATACCTTAGCCGCAACCTGTACGCCGCCGTCGGACAAGCCGCCGGATGAAGCCGGGTTAAATCCGAACCAGCCTACCCACAGGATAAGCACGCCCAAAGCGCCGATAAGAATGTTGTGACCGGGTATAGCGTTCGCCGTGCCGTCCTTGCGGTACTTGCCGATTCTCGGACCAAGTATTGCAGCGCCTACGAATGAGAGCGTGCCGCCGAGCATATGTACGATCGCGGAACCCGCGAAATCGTGGAAGCCGAGCTGTGCGAGCCAGCCGCCGCCCCATACCCAGTGACCTGCTATCGGGTAGATAAAGAGCGAGATCATAGCGCTGTAGATGCAGTACGCGGAAAAGCGCGTTCTCTCAGCCATAGCTCCCGAAACGATAGTCGCCGACGTAGCGCAGAATACCGTCTGGAAGAATAACGCCGTGTAGTCCATGTTCGCGTCGCTTGCGAAGCCGTTCATAAACATATCGCCGAACGGTATGCCTATGAAGCCGTTGCCCTCGCCGTACATCAAACCGTAGCCTATAACCCAGTAAATAATCGAACCGAACATGAAGTCGGTGATGTTTTTCATTATAATGTTACCTGTGTTCTTGCTTCGTGTGAAGCCCGCCTCAACCATTGTGAAGCCCGTTTGCATAAAGAATACCAGCACTCCGCCGAAAAACAGCCAAAAACAATCGACGGCAGCATTTAAAATATCTAATGTCATAATAAATCAGTCCTTCCTACCTAACTACCGCGCCTTACAGAAGCGCGTCTCTGTCCTCTTCGCCCGTTCTTACCTTGATAACCTTCGATACGGGTGAAATGAATATTTTACCGTCTCCGATTTCGCCCGTACGCAATACGCTTATCGCCGTATTTACCACGTCCTCCACCGGAACCGTGCATACTACCATCTCAAGCTTTACCTTCGGCAGCAAATCGACGCTGTATTCAACGCCTCTGTACTTGTGCTTCTGTCCCTTCTGCACACCGTAGCCGAGCACGTTGTAAACGGTCAGACCGTTTATGCCGATTTCGTTCAGAGCCGCCTTTAGTTCCTCGAGCTTGCTCTGCCTGGTAATGATTTCAATTTTTGTCATTTCTGCCATGACTGAACTCCCCTTTCCTTTATTAAACGGAAAAACGGCGCCTCCGCCTACTCGATAGAGTGGCAGACACGCCGTTGTGCCGTTCATTTATTTAGGTATATTGAAGGAAAATCAAAAAATAACGCGTTTACGGGATTTTTCTCCCGACAAACACGCCCTTGTGATTGATTTCCTTTAACTGTGCTTTATTATACGCCCGTAACTTTTTATTGTCAAGCGTTTTTTGGAAATTTATAAAATTCCGACAAACGAATCATTTAAATAAAAAATAATTATAACAAATCTGCACTAAATTTCGCAAAGTTATTGACAAGGAAAAATTCCGGTGCTATAATATTCAAGATGAAGTGAAGGAGGAGAGAGCCATGAAGGCGTGCAGGATCTATCGTAAGCAAAGCCGTTCTCGTATTTCTTCATTTTTTATTTTTGGTTTGGATATTGATTTTATTAACAGCAATGTTGCTTAGCGGCATTGCTGTTTTTTTATGTATTGCGGAAAGGAGAAACTATATGAAAGCACAGCTTATTCTTGAAAATGGCGCGCGGTTCGTCGGGGAGATGTTCGGCGCGGAAAAGAATATCGTCGGCGAGGTGGTGTTTACCACCGGTATGACGGGCTATCAGGAAACGCTCACCGATCCGTCCTTCGCGGGGCAAATCGTAACAATGACGTTTCCTTTGATAGGAAATTACGGAATAAATCTCGAGGACAACGAGGCGGAGCATACAAATTTAAAGGCGTTTGTGGTGAGGGAAAAATGCGATCACCCGTCGAATTTCAGAAACGAAATGAATATCGACGACTTTCTTAAGGAACAGGGTGTTGTCGGCTTGGAGGGCATTGACACGCGCGCGCTCACGAAAATCCTGCGCGACCACGGCGTAATGAAGGGCGTTATAATGTCGGGTGTTCCGACGGACGCGGAAATAGCGTCGCTTATGAACTCGCTCGACAACAGCCATGTAATAATGGACACGACTACCGATAAAATTTACACTATAAACGAAGCGGGCGCGCCGCATATAGCGTTTATCGACATGGGCGCGAAGCACGGTATACTGCGCGACTTAGCCGCGCGCGGCTGTAAAATCACCGTATTTCCCGCAAACGCGCAGGCGGCGCAGATAGACGAGATGAAGCCCGATATGATTTTCCTCTCGAACGGACCGGGCGACCCGCTCGACGCTCCGGGAACGGTCGACGTTATAAAGGAGCTTGTCGGTAAATATCCTATCTGCGGGATTTGTATGGGACATCAGATAATCGGTCTTGCGCTCGGCTGCAAAACGAAAAAGCTAAAATTCGGTCATCACGGCGGAAATCATCCGGTGAAGGATTTGACTACCGGAAACGTGTACATCACAAGCCAGAACCACAACTACATTCTTTCGGACTATCCCGACTGCGTTGAGGAAACGTTTGTAAATGTGAACGACGGCACGTGCGAGGGAATACGCCATAAGACGCTCCCGATTCAAAGCGTCCAGTTCCACCCCGAAGCGTCCCCCGGACCGCTCGACACAGGCTGGCTGTTTGACCGTTTTTTGAAGGAGGTAAAATAATATGCCATTAGATAAATCAATAAAAAAGGTTCTCGTTATCGGCTCGGGACCTATCGTGATAGGACAGGCTGCCGAATTTGACTACTCCGGCACGCAGGCTTGTCAGGCAATCAAGGACGAGGGCATAGACGTTGTCCTCGTAAACTCAAATCCTGCCACAATTATGACCGACCGCGGCATGGCGACAAGCACGTATATCGAGCCGCTTACGGCTGAATACGTCGAGAAAATTATAAAAAAAGAGCGCCCCGATTCCATAATAGCGGGTATGGGCGGTCAGACGGGACTTAATCTTGCGTGCGAGCTGTACGACAAGGGAATATTTGACAAATACAACATGAAGGTAATCGGCACATCTATCCCGTCGATCAAGGAGGGCGAGGACCGCGACAGCTTCAAGAAGCTCATGGAGCGCACCAATCAGCCTATCGCGCCGTCGGAAATAGTAACGAACCTCAGCGACGGAATAGAGTTCGCGAAGGAAATCGGATATCCGGTGATAGTGCGCCCCGCGTACACGCTCGGCGGCACGGGCGGCGGTATTGCGGAAACCGAGGAGGAGCTTATTGAGATCCTATCGCAGGGACTTCATCTTTCGCGCGTAAGCCAAGTCCTTTTGGAAAAGTCTATCAAGGGCTGGAAGGAAATTGAGTTCGAGGTAATGCGCGACGGCGCGGGAAACTGTATCACCGTCTGCTCAATGGAAAATATCGACCCTGTCGGAGTGCATACGGGCGATTCGATAGTTGTCGCTCCGGCGCTGACTTTGGCGGATAAGGAGTATCAGATGCTCAGAAAAGCCGCGATAGATATTATTAATTCGATTGAAATAAAGGGCGGCTGCAACGTGCAGTTCGCGCTGAATCCCGACAGCTTCGAGTACGCCGTTATAGAGATCAACCCGCGTGTGAGCCGCTCGTCGGCGCTCGCATCGAAGGCTACGGGCTACCCGATAGCGAAAATCGCGGCGAAAATCGCGCTCGGATATAACCTCGACGAGATAAAAAACGCGGTCACAGGCAAGACTTACGCCTGCTTCGAGCCGGCTATCGACTATATTGTCACAAAAATCCCGAAGTGGCCCTTCGATAAATTCTTCGGCGCGAAGCGCAATCTCGGCACTAAGATGATGGCTACGGGCGAGATCATGGCGATTGGAAACACGTTTGAATCGTCGCTTTTAAAGGGCGTGCGCTCGCTTGAAATTTCGCAGTATACGCTGGAGCGCACGTCGTCTAAGAAACGCTCGACGGTGGAATTAAAGCAGCGCGCGATAGTGCCGGACGACGAGCGGTTATTCGATTTGGCGGAGCTGATACGCCGCAATTACAATATGGAAAAGCTTGCGGAAATCACGGGCATGGATCCGTTTTTCCTGCAAAAAATCAAGAACATAGTCGAGGCGGAGGAGGAGCTTAAAAAGTACAGGCTCGAGGACGTGACCTACGACATGATGAAGCGGTACAAGCGCATGGGCTTCTCCGACAAGGGCATCGCGGAGCTGACGGGCTCGAAGGCGGCGGAGGTATTCAAGCGCCGCGTTGAGATGGGAATCATACCCGTTTATAAAATGGTCGATACCTGCGCGGGCGAGTTCGAGGCTGTTTCGCCTTATTATTACTCGACCTATGACGAGGTCACAGAGTCCTTCCCGTCGGACAGGAAAAAAGTTATCGTTATCGGCTCAGGACCGATAAGAATAGGGCAGGGAATAGAGTTTGACTATTGCTCTGTTCACAGTGTTCTATCGCTCGAAAAGGCTGGCGTTGAAACGATTATCATAAATAACAACCCCGAAACGGTTTCCACCGACTTCGATACCTCGGACAAGCTCTATTTCGAGCCGCTCACCGAGGAGGACGTTTACAATATAATCCTGCTCGAAAAGCCGGACGGCGTAATTTTGCAGTTCGGCGGACAAACGGCGATAAAGCTCGCGAATTTCTTAGCGGATATGAACGTGCCCGTGCTCGGAACGCAGCCGAAATATATCGACGAGGCGGAGGACAGGGAAAAGTTTGACGAAATGCTTGAAAAGCTTCAAATAAAGCGCCCGAAGGGCAAGGCGATATGGAGCGTCGAGGAGGGAATCGCGGAGGCGAATATTCTCGAGTATCCGCTTCTCGTGCGCCCGTCGTACGTGCTCGGCGGACAGGGCATGGAAATCACGCATAACGAGGCGGATTTGGTGCGATATCTCTCGGACGCGTTCGCGAAGGACAAGAAAAATCCGGTGCTTATCGACCGCTATTTGGGTGGACGCGAATTGGAGGTAGACGCGATCTGCGACGGCGAGGACGTGCTGATCCCCGGCATCATGGAGCACTTGGAGCGCGCTGGCGTACACAGCGGCGATTCGGTTTCAATATATCCGCCGCAGAACGTGCCGGAAAATATAATCGAAAAAATCAAGGACGTAACGTACAGAATAGCGCTTGAATTAAAAGTAATCGGTATGATAAACATACAGTTTATCGAGTTCAAGGGCGAGCTGTACATCATAGAGGTAAACCCGCGCTCGAGCCGCACCGTGCCGTATATAACGAAGGTCACGAACGTGCCGGTAATCGACATCGCGACGCGCATAATGCTCGGCGAAAAGCTCAGGGATATGGGATACACTACGGGAATTGCGCCGAAAACGAACACGGTAGCGATAAAGGTACCGATTTTCTCAACGGAAAAGCTGCCGCGCGTAGAGGTAAGCCTTGGTCCCGAAATGCGCTCTACAGGCGAGGTTCTGGGCGTGGGACACAGCTTCTCCGAGGCGATGTACAAGGGCTTTACCGCCGCAGGCACCACCATCCCGAAGGCGGGTTCGACAATTCTCGCGACAGTACGCGATCTTGACAAAGAAAACTTTCTGCCGATTGCGAAGGAGTTCGCGAAAATGGGCTGCAAATTCGTTTCCACTTCGGGAACGGCGGATTTGCTCGAAGCGCACGGCGTACCCGTTCAGCGCGCGAAGAAAATCTCCGAAGGCGTTCCGAACGTTCTCGATATAATTCGAAGCGGTATGATTGATTTAATTATCGACATTCCGAAAAAGGGCAACGACGTGCACTCCGACGGTTTCAAAATCCGCCGTACCGCTATTGAATGCGACGTTACGATCATGACCAGCCTCGATACGGTAGGCGCGCTTGTAAACGTAATGAAAGCCGGATACACGGCGGACAGCGTGGATATTATTGCGCTGTCGGATATACGGTAAACCGCAATTCATTCCTTTTGGGAAAAACCATGAAATTTTTCGTTAACTTATTGACAATCTATATCTGTGACATTATAATATAGTTATGGAAAATTTTAGTTAGGAGGAAATAAAAATGGAAATTACAAAGGACATAAAATATATCGGCGTGAACGACCATGACGTTGACCTGTTCGAGGGTCAGTACGTCGTTCCCAACGGCATGGCGTATAACTCGTACGCGGTGCTCGACGACAAAATCACTATATTCGACACGGTTGACGCGCGTTTTACCCACCAGTGGCTTGACAATATCCAGAACGTCATAGGAAACCGCGAGCCGGATTATCTGATAATCCAGCACATGGAGCCGGATCACAGCGCGAATATTGCGAATTTTATGAACACGTACAAAAACACAACAATCGTTTCGAGCGCGAAGGCGTTCACTATGATGAAGCAGTTCTTCGGCACGGAGTACGAAGACAGAAGAATGGTAGTCGGCGAGGGCGACACGCTCACTACGGGCAAGCACACGTTCACGTTCGTTGCCGCTCCGATGGTCCACTGGCCCGAGGTTATCGTGACGTACGACAGCACGGATAAGGTTTTGTTCTCCGCCGACGGCTTTGGAAAATTCGGCGCGCTCGACGTTGACGAGGACTGGGCTTGCGAGGCGAGACGCTATTATATCGGTATAGTCGGCAAATACGGCGCGCAGGTGCAGAATCTGCTCAAAAAGGCGGCGGGGCTTGATATTCAAATCATCTGCCCGCTCCACGGACCGGTGCTTACCTCGAATCTGGGATATTATCTCGGTCTTTACAATACATGGTCGTCTTATGGAATCGAGACGGACGGCATTATGATTGCGTACACGTCGGTTTACGGTCACACTAAGAAGGCTGTTGAAATGCTCGCGGATAAGCTCACCGAACGCGGCTGCCCGAAGGTAGTCGTAAACGACCTCGCGCGCTGCGATATGGCTGAGGCTGTCGAGGACGCGTTCCGCTACGGCAAAATCGTGCTTGCGACCACAACATACAACGCCGACATTTTCCCGTTCATGCGCGAATTTATCAACCACCTGACCGAACGCAATTTCAGAAACCGCACTATCGGTCTTGTTGAAAACGGCACATGGGCGCCTATGGCGGCAAAAACTATGAAAAAGATGCTTGAGGAGTGCAAAAATATCACGTTCACCGACGCGCATGTTCAAATCAAGTCGGCGCTCGACGAAACGAGCACGGCTCAGCTTGACGCTCTCGCGGACGAGCTTTGCCGCGAATATATAGCGCAGCGCAGCGAAACCGCGAACAAGAACGATTTAAGCGCGCTGTTTAACATCGGCTACGGCTTATACGTCGTAACGTCGCACGACGGCAAGAAGGATAACGGTCTTATCGTAAACACGGTAAGTCAGGTCACGAACACCCCGAACCGCATCGCGGTGACGATAAACAAGGACAATTATTCGCACCATGTTATAAAGCAGACGGGAATAATGAATTTAAACTGCCTCTCGACCGAAGCGCCGTTCAGCGTGTTTGAAAACTTCGGCTTCCAGAGCGGAAGAACGGCGGATAAGTTCAAGGACATCACGCCGCTCAGATCCGACAACGGACTCGCGTTCCTGCCGCAGTATATAAACTCGTTCATGTCACTGAAGGTGGAGCAGTATATCGA
>CANQXJ010000039.1 GCA_947627795.1 uncultured Clostridia bacterium | reverse complement strand
AAGGGCAGGCTGGCGGAGATGGCTATGGATATTTTCGCCGCTATAGGCATGGATTGCCTTGAAATGAAGGAAAAAACGCGTAAATTGATTTTTACGGACGAAAAAAATAAAATGAAATTTATACTCGTGAAGGCTTCGGATGTTCCGACCTACGTCGAGTACGGCGCTGCCGATATAGGAATCGTCGGAAAGGACACGCTTTTGGAGGACAGCCGCAATCTTTATGAAATGGTGGATCTCGGCTTCGGCAAATGCAAAATGGCTGTGTGCGGTCCGGCTGAATTAAAGGGCAAGCTCGGCAGTATTACGAATCTGCGTGTCGCTTCTAAATATCCGAATATCGCGCTGCGGTATTTCCAGGACGAAAAGGGGCAGACGATCGAGATCATAAAGCTTAACGGCTCGGTGGAGCTTGCGCCGCTCGTGGGACTTTCGGACGTAATAGTCGATATAGTGGAAACGGGCAAGACGCTTAAGGAAAACGGGCTTGATGTGCTCGAAGACGTTTCGGAGCTCAGCGCGCGCTTTGTCGTGAACAAGGTCAGCATGAAGATGGAAAAAGAGCGCATCATGGATATAGTAACAAAATTTCAGAATATAATACGGGAGAACGAGGAATGAGAATTTATCCGGCGATAGACATAAAGGATGGTCACTGCGTGCGGCTTTTGCAGGGGCGTTTTTCGGACGTTACGGTTTACGGGGACAACCCCGCCGAAACAGCTAAGCAATGGGAAAAACTCGGCGGCGAGTACATACATGTGGTCGATCTCGACGGCGCATTAAAGGGACACGGAGTTAATGCGGACGTTATTAAAAAAATCTGCGGAAGCGTAAACGTGCCCGTTCAGACGGGCGGCGGCATACGCACGATGGAAGACATAGAGACGAAGCTTAACTGCGGCATAGCGCGCGTTATAATCGGCACGAAAGCCGTTTCGGACAGCGAGTTTGTAAAGCGGGCGGTCGATAAATATAAAGAAAAAATCGTGATAGGCATCGACGCTAAGGACGGTATGGTAGCGGTCGAGGGCTGGGAAAGGACGAGCGATTTCACAGCCGTTGAATTCGCGAAAAAAATGGCTGATATAGGCGTGAAAACGATAGTTTACACGGACATCGCAACAGACGGGACGCTCGCGGGACCGAATATAGCGGCGCAGACCGAGATGGCAAAAAGCGTTAACGCGGATATAATCGCGTCGGGCGGAGTGGGAAATCTCGGGCATATAAAATCGCTCGTTCCGACCGGCGTTGAGGGAGTTATTGTCGGCAGAGCGCTTTACACGGGTGATGTGAAGCTTGACGAGGCTGTCAGGACGGTAAAATAAAATTTAATTAAAAACATCTGCGGCAGAAATACCGCAGATGTTTTTTGATTATTCGGATTTATCTGTAAATCACAATCAGCTTAGCTTCGCCTTTCTGTGAGCATATGAGCACCTTTGAACATTCGGAACCGTAGTACTGAATGTCGAGCAGGTCGTTCTTTGTCAGCGTGGTTGAGCCGCCCTCCGCGCATGGAGTCAGACTTTCACGATCATCTTCCATTCTGAGGAATTTTGTTGATGACGAAATGGTTATTACTTCGTAATCATCTTCGTTAACAAGCTGACCGTTTTCGTCAAAGCCGTGCTTGGTGACGTAAATTTGATTTGTGTCTTCCATAATCTGCATTATGTTGTACATACATGCTCTCGCGTACGGAACATTGCCGAGTGATGAGCTTGTATACATTTCATCGCTGTAGTCCCCGGACGAGGTGGAAGTCTTGAAGCGATAGTCGAACTTGTATGTTTGGTGATTGGGATCGGAAGCCTGATCTACACGCTCGGTCCAGTCATAAAGCAAGCCGTCGTTGAGATTCTCCTTGTCAAGAACCTTTTCTATATCGCTGAAACGTATGTTGTTTATTCTGCCTTGAATCTGATTATCGGCATTGTACGCAAACTGGATTATGTCGCCCACTTCTACGTTTCTAAATTCATCCTCATCATAGGTCGCCCATGTCTTTGAGGATGTGATTGACGAGTTTGAGGGGCCCCAGTATACCGGCAGATTTTGATATAACATTCCGGATGAATCGGTGGAGTCCGTGGGATAGCCCGCCACGATTGCAAACTCGCTGTTTCTCGTAACGTTCGTAAGAGCGGAGTTGCTGCCGGAGTAGAGAATGATAAGGCCCGCTATTTTTGATGAGTTAACATCATATGCCTCCACGTAATACGATTCTCCGTTGTCAAATGCGGATGATACCGATTTTTGAGCGTATCCCGTCTTATTTGTACGGTCCTGCGGAACGCATAAAACAACGGTTGACGAGTTGGTTGATATTATGTTGTTGGTTCCGTTTGACGAGAAGTTGTTTGAACGGTACTGATAATAACCGAGTTCACGCTGCCTTACTATTTTCTGCTTGTTTTCGTTTGCCGAGCCTTCAAGCTCGTTGTCGAGAGTTACTATGCTCGAAATTTCGTCTCCGTCGAAGCCGACTCTTGCGACCTGAGAATAAACCGCGCTTTGATTGTCGGGCTTGAGCTTAGGCGTTTTGCCTCTGCCGTAGATATCGGAAGCAAGATCGTTATCTGCGTTGCTGTATTGTGAAGTTCCGGCAAGGCGGTCAACAACCTTATCATCGTCGAGGTTTGAACCGTTGAATCTTACTTTGCTTTTAAGCTTGTATGTCTTTGTGGATGAGCCTTTAGCCGACTCGAATACCGTGGCAAAGCATTCTTCCGTTCCTTCGTCTATGAAGGCGTTTGATATATACGCGTACGGAGCGGCGGTTTCCTCTGTGATTGCGGCGAATACAACCGTATTGTATTTATCAAGGTAGAAAGTGCCGGATACTCCGCTTTTAAGCTCTTGACCGCTTTGATTGTCAGTGATATATTTTTCGCAATTCTCGCCGACATCATATTTTGTGCCGTCTATCGTGATTGTTTCACCGTTGCCCGATAGAGATGAAACTGTGCCGGTAATGGTTTTTGCGGTGTCTATAACGGTGTAAAGCTCGCCGTCAAGGCTTTCCGCGTAAAGTATAACGTCGTTTGCCGCAATTGACGTAACGGGGATTTCCTGACCGTTCTTGGTGATTGTGTACGAATAATCTATTGAATCGGGATCGAGCGTCAGGGAATTACCGGTGACAAGCTTGTCCATAATACGGTAGTCGGTGGACGAAGGGGTACGCAGCGCGACGATTGTCCGATAGTCGTTTATTTGGATAACCTTTATGGAGTTATCCGATGAAACGGAGAGCGTAACATCGCCGTAGATACAGTTTTCGCTGTCGGGATTGAACCATTCCTCAAGCGCCTTGTCAAGCACTGCTGTATTGCCGTTCTTGAGCGTGATAACGTCATGCTCGCCCACAATTCTGCCGTTATAGCGGATTGTTGCCGTATTCGGATTGATTTTGAAGGACTGCTGCACTCCGTTGTTATAGTATTTCAGCGTGCCGGATTGGTAGCTGAGTATGTTTTTATAGAATATCTCAATATTGCGGTTTGCCGCCGTGTCGCCGTCGATTGCGACAAGCACCAGGTCGTCGCTCGTGTTCGGCTCGCGGTAATATACTGTTACGGTGTGCCCGAGATATTTGTTTATATCCGTGACGCTTTTAGTGTATTGCGAGAAATCAATTACATACTCTTTGCTGCGGCTGAGAATATCCATCTGACCGGGATACAGCTCGATTGTACAGTCGTTTGTAACGTATTCCCCTACGCCTATTACGACGCCGCTGAGCTTGCGGAGCTTGAGGTACGTATTGAGGAAAGTGGGTTTCTCGCTGTCGTCGGTTTGATTTGGTATAAAGCGGTTTCCGAGCAGCGGAATCTCAAGAGAATTGTACACAAGCTGAGCCACCATTCCTCTTGTGGCGGACTGCTTATAATCGTAATTGCTTACACTGCCGGTAAGGCCCAAAGATATACCAGTATTTATATATCCTTCGGGATATCCTCCGCGTTTTACCGCTTCGTCGCTGTAACCGAGCGCTCTGTCAAGGATTGTTAAGCACTGCTCATAGGTTACAGGCTCGTCGGGCTTGAAGGTGTTGTCGTCATATCCCGCTACGATTTCAAGGCTTACGGCTGAGGTGATATAAGGTTCAGCCCAGTGACCGCTTACGTCGGTAAATTTTGTGTTCACCAGCTGCTGCACGTTAAAGCCCATAGCTCCTATAAGCATCGTTGTAAACTCGGCTCTTGTAATATTATCGAGCGGACGGAACGCGACGTTTCCGGACGCGTCCGGCTCATCGCCGTGCACAACGTTCAGGCCTGCCAGCGTGTTAACCGCTTCTTGGTATTCGTAGTTGTCGTCAACATCCGAAAAAGCGGCTTGCGCGGAAGGCATAAGCAATGAACTTATAAGCACTGCCGCAGCCAATATTGGCATAAATAGCTTTTTCATTTGATAAAACTTCCTTTCCTATAGTATAGCATATTAATTATATCATAATCAAGAAGAAAAGTCAATTAAACAATGATATCGGGATTTTTACATTTTATGAACAAAAAATGTAAAGAAATAAGAAAATTTTTAAATAATAAAATAAATGATTGAAAATTACGCCGAGGCGTGGTACAATAAGATTTGGCGTTAACTCGCCGATTCAGGTTTGAAAAGGAGATAAAATCCATTAAAATGAATAATAAAAGCAATAAAAACGGAAAAATGAAGATGCCGTTTAAAAATCCGCTGATTATATTTCTGATTATTTCAATAGCCGTTACCATAGGTCTTAACATGCTTATGACCATGCTTACCGAGCCTGAAACCACGGAAATATCCTACAGCGAGTTCATAGCAATGATTCAGGCGAAGGAAATAGACGAGGTGGTTATAAATTCCGACCGCGTCATGATTTACGGAAAGCCGGACGAGCGCATACTCGACGTGGCGGACGATTCGGAAAATCTTATAAAGATGCTCGGAATAGACCGCGACAGCATAGACGAGAAGCTGCTTGAACAGAGCCGCAAGGTATACTACACGGGTTATATAAGCGGCGATATCGACAGGCTTCTTCCGATGCTGGATGAAAACGGAATAAAATATTCAACTCCGGTGCAGTATAACAACCCGATTCTGAGCTTTTTCCTGTCGTGGATACTGCCGGTGCTCGTGATTTACCTGATGTTCTTCCTGCTCACGCGCTCGATGTCGAAGCGTATGGGCGGCGGCGGAGGCATCATGGGAATAGGGCAGTCCAACGCGAAAATGTATAACGTTGAAAACAAAACAGGCGTAAGCTTCGCGGACGTCGCCGGTCAGGAGGAAGCAAAGGAATCTCTCGATGAAATAGTGGACTTTCTTCACAATCCCGCGAAATACATGGCTATAGGCGCGAAGCAGCCGAAGGGCGCGCTGCTCGTAGGACCGCCGGGAACGGGTAAAACTCTTTTAGCGAAAGCGGTCGCGGGTGAGGCGAACGTGCCGTTTTTCTCGCTGTCCGGCTCGGAATTTGTAGAAATGTTCGTCGGAGTCGGCGCGTCGAGAGTGCGCGATTTGTTCAAGCAGGCGGCTGCAAAAGCTCCGTGTATCATTTTTATAGACGAGATCGACGCGATAGGCAAATCAAGAGATAACCAGCTCGGCTCAAACGACGAGCGCGAGCAGACGCTGAACCAGCTTTTGAGCGAAATGGACGGCTTTGACTCGTCAAAGGGTCTTGTAATACTCGCGGCGACAAACAGACCGGACGTTCTCGACAAGGCGCTCCTGCGCCCGGGCAGATTCGATAGACGAATAATAGTAGAAAAGCCCGATTTAAAGGGACGAGAGGATATATTAAAGGTTCATATAAAGCACGTAAAAACAGAGCCTACGATAGACCTCCACGCGATGGCGCTCGCAACGAGCGGCGCGGTCGGCGCGGATCTGGCGAACATGGTAAACGAAGCCGCTCTAAGAGCCGTGCGCTTCGGACGCAAAACTGTTTCGCAGGAGGATTTAATGGAAGCGGTCGAGGTGATCATAGCCGGCAAGGAAAAGAAGGACAGAATTTTATCGGAAAAGGAAAAGAGAATAGTGGCGTTCCACGAGGTAGGTCACGCGCTCGCGGCTGCGCTTCAGAAAAACACACAGCCGGTGCAGAAGATAACGATTGTTCCGAGAACCATGGGCGCGCTCGGCTACACGATGCAGATGCCGGAGGACGAGGAGCATTACCTCATGTCGCGCGATGAAATCATCGACCAAATTACGGTGTTCTTAGCAGGACGCGCGGCGGAGGAAATAGTGTTCAGCATACAGACTACGGGCGCGTCAAACGATATAGAGCGCGCTACGGCTATGGCGAGAAATATGATTACGCAGTACGGCATGTCGGACAAATTCGGCATGGCGGGGCTTGAAAGCATCCAAAACAAGTATTTGGACGGCAGAAGCGTTTCCAACTGCTCCGAGGAAACAAAGACGGAGATTGACAAGGAGGTCGTCGCGGTGCTCAAGGACTGCCACGAAAAGGCTATGAAGCTTTTGATGGATAACCGCGACGCTCTGAGTGAAATTTCCGAGTTCCTCATTTCCGAGGAAACAATTTCCGGAAAGCAGTTCATGGATATATTAAACCGCGTAAAGGCGGGGAGAACGACGAGATTAGACGAGGGGGAGAAAAAGAATGAAGGAGCAATTTCCGCAGAGGCTGAGAAGGCTGAGAACGGAAAAACGTCTGAGCCAGGCGGAGCTGGCTGATATGCTCGGCGTAAGCCGTAACAGCATAGGAAACTGGGAGCGCGGCACATGCCGTCCCGACGCGCTTAAAACAAAGCAAATATCAAGGCGTCTGAATGTTTCGGCGGCATATCTGTGCGGACAGACGGATATGAGCTACCATATTATGCCCACGCCCGTGGCGGATATTGATATGTCAAAGCTCAGCACCGCCGGAATGAGAAAGATGAAGGAATATTACGACCTTCTCTTAAAAGACGAACACTACCGCGCGGAATTTTAAAAATTATAAAAAATATCTCTTGACAAATTTTACAAGACGGTATATAATAATTTAGTCTGCAATGCGGACAATCCTTGCCCGGAACGAGTTTCCGGGACTAAAGTCCATAAGGAGGTGTAAAAATGGCTGAGAAAATCTTAAACAGCTATGAAACAATTTTTATCATTGACGCTACGCTTGACGAGGAAAGCATTAACGCTCTCAGAGATAAGTTCACATCGCTTATCGAAAAGAACGGCGAGCTTGAGTCCGTTGACGAATGGGGCAAGAGAAGACTTGCTTACGAAATCAATGATAGAACAGAGGGCTGCTATTTCCTCGTTAATTTCAAGGCTGAACCCGAGTTCCCGAAGGAGCTTGACAGACAGTACAGAATTACCGACGGCGTCCTCAGAACTATCATAGTCAGAAAAGACGAGGAATAATCAATCGTTGGGGCTTTAAGAAAGCGGTGAAGAAATGAATAAAGTAATTTTAATGGGACGGTTAACGCGCGATGTTGAGATGCGCCAAACCCCGTCGGGAGTAAATCTCGCGAGATTTACAATAGCGGTAAACAGACGTTTCGCCTCGCGTGACGCTCAGCAGCAGGCTGATTTTATCAATTGCGTCGCATGGCGGCAGAGCGCGGAATTTATAGCGCGTTATTTCGGCAAGGGCAGCATGATTGCGGTTGTCGGAAGTATCCAGTCAAGAAGCTGGGACGGTCAGGACGGCAAGAGGCAATACGCTACCGAGGTAGTTGTTGACGAGGCTTACTTTACCGGCTCGAAGGCGGAAACCGGAACGGGAGAAAGGCAGCCTAATTTTGGCGGCTATCAGAACAACGGTTACCAAAATAATGGCGGTTATCAGAATTCCGGTTATCAGAACGCGGGTTATACCGCGCCGCAGTCACCGGCGCCTTCATCCGCGCCAAGTTCTACCGAGCCTAATTTTGACGAGTTTGACACGTCGGGATTTGAGGATTTCGACGGCTCGGAGGACGATTTACCGTTTTAAGCAGAAATTAAATCAATGATAAATTTTGAAAAAGGAGGAAAATCTCATGGCTGAAAGAAGTGAAAGACCGCAGAGAGCGAGAAGACCGAAGAAAAAGGTCTGCATGTTCTGCGTTGATAAGATTGACCATATCGACTACAAAGACACGGCAAAGCTGAGAAGATATGTTTCGGAGAGAGGAAAGATAATTCCCAGACGTATCAGCGGAAACTGCGCAAAGCATCAGAGACAGCTCACAACGGCTGTAAAGAGAGCGAGAGTAATCGCGCTGCTGCCGTTCGTAGCGGAATAATAAAAAATCAATCAGCCGCAATTTTGCGGCTGATTTTTATTTTCTGCTGCTTTTTACTTTAATCGTATATTCCGTGCCCCAGTCGAAGTCCTTTTCCTCCATGTCCGCCTCTACTCCGCTCTGCTTCATTATATCAAGCGATTTCTCAACGCTCTTTTTGAAGAGGCTTGTGTCGTTCATCAAGGGGATATGTACCTTTTGCAGCTTTTTTGACTTTTGCATGCCGCGGACAAGCTCCGCCGTCTGAGCGGCGTTCAGGTTGTCGCGGTAAATAAGGCGCACCGCTTCGATCTGCTGCTCCTCGTCCTTCAGCTGCAAAAGCGCGAGCGCGTGGCTTTCCGTCAAATCGTACTCGCGCACAAGCTTTTTTATTCTCGGCGACAACTGCAGCAGCCGTATTTTATTGGATACCGACGACTGGCTTTTCCCGACCTTTTCCGCGACCTGGGTCTGCGTCATTCCCTGCTCGTGAATAAGCGCGCGGTAGCTTTCCGCGACCTCCAGAAAGGTCAGATCCTCGCGCTGTAAATTTTCGAGAAGCGATAGTATCGCGGATTTCTTTTCGTCCGCGTTTACGATGATAGCCGGAATTTCGTAAAGCCCTGCCATCTGAGCCGCGCGAAAACGCCGTTCGCCGGAGATCAATTCGTATTCGCCTCCGTCGCGGCGGACCGTTATGGGATTTATCACGCCGTATTCCTTTATTGACTCCGTCAGCTCCTCCATGGATTTTTGGTCAAAATACTTGCGCGGCTGATTACGGTTCGGCGCTATTATATCAAGCGGAAGCAGAACGACCGCGTCGGCTTCCTCGTGTTTTTTCAAAAAATCAAACATATTTATCTCTCCGTAAATTCGTAGTAAAAAAGAGTAAAGAGCGGTAACTGAAAAGCGCCGGTGCTTGTACCAAAGATGTATAACAGTCTTTTCGTTACCGCTTTTTACCCTCGGTGGTGGAAGGTGTAAGACACTTTGGGGGTAGACAGGGCCTTGGGGAAACCCTGTTTGAAATGTACCGTTTATGATACTTTGTCTTACAAGTATTATTATAGCATAAATTTTCCAAAAATAAAGCAAATTCGTATGACCGAATTTGCCGTTATTTGACATTATTTTCTTATTTGCGCAGATTATAACATTGTTCGATGGGATTTTTTGCCGCAATAGCGGGTTTGCGGGGGAAACGCATCGGAGTTTGTCTTACTTTTTTTACGATTATTATCTTGTGCGCAAGCTCCGTAAACGGAATTTCCGCCTCGTAAACTCCTTCGACCTCGCCGCCGAGTATCGAAATTGCTCGCTTCGCGCTGTCAAGCTCCTCGTCCGCGAGCGGTCCTTTGAGCGCGAGAAAGCGTCCGCCTTCTTTCAGGAACGGAATACACCACTCCGACAAAAGCGTCATATTCGCGACAGCGCGCGATACGACCGTATCGAATTTGCCCCTGTAAGCGCGGTTCATGCCGTAGTCCTCGGCGCGCGCGTGGACGAATTCAACGCCGTCAATACCGAGCGTCGAGCATACCTCGCGGAGAAAGTTTATCCGTTTATTGAGCGAATCAAGAAGCGTAAGTTCTATGTCGGGGCGCGCTATTTTCAGAACCAGTCCCGGAAATCCCGCGCCCGTGCCCACGTCGATAACCCTGCCGCCGACATACCCCGTGCCGAGCGCGGTCAGGCTGTCGAGGAAATGCTTCGTCGCAATTCCCTCGTCATCGGTTATCGCGGTGAGATTTATTTTTTCGTTCCATTCCTTCAGCAGCCGCGCGTATTCGATAAGCCGGTTTACCTGCTCCTCCGAAAGCTCTATCCCGAGCCTTTCCGCGCCTGTTTTGATTAGATCGCGCATATTATCCTAAAATTTCCTCTATCATATCCGCAAGCTCTTTCGCCTTTTTCGTAATATATTCCTTATCCGCGCCCTCGATCATAACGCGCACGAGCGGCTCCGTGCCGGACGGACGTATAAGAACGCGTCCCGCACCTGCGAATTCCTTTTCAAGCGCTTCGCAAGCCGCCGCGATCTGCGGATGTTCCATGTATTTATCCTTGTTTTCAATCTTCACAACGGCGTTTATAAGCACCTGCGGAAGCACCGTAACGATAGAAGCCGCCTCCGACGCTTTCTGACCGGTCTTTTTAAGCACAGCCAAAAACTGCAGGGCGCTCACAAGACCGTCGCCGGTGGTGTTGTGGTCGAGGAAAATAATATGTCCCGACTGCTCGCCGCCGAGATTATAGCCCTTGTCGAGCATTTCCTCGAGCACATAGCGGTCGCCTACCTTTGTGCGCGGGATATTAAGCCCCATTTTCTCGCCCGCGATAAACAGCCCGAGATTGCTCATAACAGTCGCGACAAGCGTGTTCTGACGCAGCTTGCCGTTTTCCATCATATACTTCGCGCACACAGCCATAATTTTATCGCCGTCGATAAGATTTCCGTTTTCGTCCACCGCGAGCATTCTGTCCGCGTCGCCGTCGAACGCTATGCCCACGTCCGCGCCGATCGACGTAACGTATGCCTGCAAACTCTCCATATGCGTCGAGCCGCAAGCCGCGTTTATGTTTACGCCGTCGGGAGTGTTATGTATCGCCTCGACATTCGCGCCGAGCTTATTTAAAGCCTTGAACGCTGTTTCAAAGCTCGCGCCGTTAGCGCAGTCAACGGCTACCTTCAAGCCGTCGAGGCGGCAGTCGATAGTCGAGCACGCGAACGCGACGTAGTCCTCGACCGCGTTGTGGTTCGCGCTCACATAGCCAACCTTGCCGTGCGTAGGCAGATCGTCGATCGTTTTCTCGCCCAAAATATAGCTTTCTATCTCGTTTTCAATGGCGTCGCTGAGCTTATATCCCTCGGAATTGAAAAATTTAATTCCGTTGTACTCGCAGGGATTGTGCGAAGCGGAAATTACAACGCCCGCGTCCGCCTTATAAAGCCGTGTAAGATACGCGACAGCCGGAGTGGGGACAACGCCCAGCGGAATTACCTTCGCCCCGACCGAGCAAAGCCCCGCCGTGAGCGCCGCTTCGAGCATATCGCCGGATTTTCTCGTGTCCTTTCCAATCAAAATGCGCGGTCTGCGCGAAGCGTGTTTAGTGAGCACATACGCGCCGCACTGTCCCGTTTTAAACGCCAGCTCCGCCGTCAGATCCTTGTTCGCGACGCCGCGTATACCGTCCGTTCCGAATAATTTTCCCATAATATCATACCCCTTTATAATTTTCAAATGTAAGTTTATATTCTTATTATATACTATATTCCTTAAAATGTAAACTGTTTTATGCTCCGCTTAAAATCCGCATCGCTATGTTGAAGTATACGATTATAGCGCACGTATCGACTATCGTGGTGATAAGCGGCGCGGCTACCACCGCCGGGTCAAGCCCGACGCGCTTCGCAAGAAGCGGAAGTATCGAGCCTATCAGCTTCGACATAATTACGGTGCACACGATAGAAATCGCGATCGCCGCCGCGAGCGCGAGGCTGTGTCCGTATACGGCGTATATGACCACTCCGTCAGCCGCCGCGAGCACCGCGCTTACGAGTATGGAAATGCGGAACTCCTTGAACACCACCTTGAAAAAGTCCTTGAAGCTCACCTCGCCGAGCGCCAGTCCGCGTATTATCATGGTCGAGCTTTGCGAGCCGCAGTTGCCGCCGGTGTCGGTTATCATCGGCATAAGCGCGATCAAAATCGGTATGCCTTGGACTATATTTTCGTAGTGAATGAGTATTCTCTCGGTCAAAATCGCGGAGATCATAAGCACTATCAGCCACCCTATACGGCTTAGCGCGTGGCGGAAAACGCCGGTTTTGAAATACGACTCCTCATTCGGCACGATAGCCGCCATCTTCGTAACGTCCTCGGTGTTTTCCTCCTCGATTACGTCCATAGCGTCGTCGAACGTGACGATCCCGACGAGCCGCATATCCTTATCCACGACGGGCAGCGCGAGAAAGCCGTACTTTTCGAATATCTGCGCCACGACCTCTCTGTCCTCGTGAGTGTTTACGGAAATGATATTCGTTTCCATTATATCGCCTATCTTGTCGTCCTCGTCCGCCATGAACAAATCACGGACGGTCACAACGCCGATTAGACGGCGGTTCTCGGTGACGTAGGCGGTGTAGATAGTTTCCTTGTTAACGCCCACGCGCCTGATTTTCGCGAACGATTCCGAAACGGTCATATCCTTATGCAGATTGATGTACTCGATCGTCATCAAGCTTCCCGCGCTGTCGCGGGGATAACGGAGTATTTCATTAATAGCGCGCCGCGCTCCGGTTGTCGAGTTTTTGAGTATCCTCGCCACGACGTTAGCGGGCATTTCCTCGATTATGTCGACCGTATCGTCAATAAAAATCTGGTCGAGCATTTCCTTAAGCTCGGTATCGGAAAACGTGCCGATGAGCGCCTCCTGCATTTCGGAGTTCATCAGCGAAAACGTCTCCGCCGCCATGTCCTTGGGGAGCAATCGGAACAAAACGGCAAGCGTATCGCGTTTTTCATCGCTGTATCGGTCAAAAAGCTCGTCAAAAACAGCCGCCAGATCCGCCTCGTTTTCGCCCTCGATAAGCTGGCGGAGCCGCACGTAATCGCGCTTTTGCATAAGATATTCAATGCTGTCGATCAATCCCTCCATACGCTCACCCCTTCCGTTTTTCATGCAATGGTAATAAAGGACTGCCGCACAAGCGGCAATCCTCCTTTTGGCACACCTGACAGGATTCGAACCTGTAAAAAATGCCATTATAGTTGAATTCCCGCGTTTCTGACTACTTTGTGACAAAATCAGAAACTAAATGCATTTATTTTTTTCTCTGTTTCATTCTTACGCTTTTTGCGTATATGTGTGTATACTTGACGCGTTAAATTAATATCGCTGTGACCCATTAGCTCTTGCGCGTCCTTTAGGTCTATTCCGGCTTCGAAAAGCATTGTAGCGTAACCATGGCGCAACTGGTGCGCGGTTATGTTTAAATTATATTTTTGACAGTATTTATCCCATCTGCACTCGTAAGCGCCCTCTGTGAGCGGGTCTTTGCCGTCGTTTTCCATGCTAAATAAGAAGCCTGTGAACTTTTTGGGTAACACTTTATATAGTTTATCCGGTATTATTATTTCCCTTTCAGCCGCTTCGGTCTTTAAAACAGGCTCATATATGGCTTTATTTCCGCTATGTATTACATGATGTGTAATATGTATGCGCCTGTTTTCATAATCAATGCTCTTATTTGTCACGCCTAATGCCTCGGAGCGGCGGCAGCCGGTCATCAGCATAAAGAACGGAAGCAGGTCAAAGCCTTCGCTGTGCTTCATTACTTCCCTTAATTCCTCTGTTGTCGGCAGCTCGCGCGGGTTCTTGGGGAGATTGTTCGGCAGACGTATGTCGCGGGACGGATTGTATTTTATATATCCGCTCAGTACGGCGTGTGTGAAAATCATATTCAGCACGCTTTTGTAATTCGAAACTGTCTTTTTTGCGTAGTTTTTCATTATAAGGCAGTTTATAAACCGATTAACTTCGACCGCTGTTATCTCCTTTATGGCGTAACCATTGAAAAACTCAAACACCGCTTCATATGCCGCGCGCGTGTTTTTGTTATAATTCCAGTCAGGAATTTTTTCTCTGTATCGCTCGTTCCATTCCTCCGCGACTTCCTTGAACGTCTTTCCTCTTTCCTCTCTTTCCGAATAGGCTAATATTTGCCGCTGTATGTCCTTTTCGGCTTTTTTCTCCGTCGGCTCGGAGCTGTAGAAGTAAAGACGTTTATCGTGTATTGTGATTACTTTACAGAACCGACCATCCTTTCGTTTTTTCAATTATATCACTCCTTTTTTCGTTGTTCGTCAAAAAAATGTTGCAAAATAAGAGTGGATGTGATACAATTAAGATGCGTTTTTTCAAGTGTATCACTATACACTCTATCTCCCGGCTGTTAGCAGCGGTCGGGGGATTTTTTTATCTGAATCTGTAATCTATACCGCTCTGCTTTAAAATGGCATTTGCGGTATGACGCGATTTTATTTTTGTATCAACAGTAATATGCCTGTTGGTAATGGGACTGTACCATATATCGTGGTCGCCCTTGCCGCGTCTTACAAAGGCGCAATTATACTGCGTCAAAACCGCCCTTACTTTCTTCTCGTATTCAGCCATTACAAAGCGATCCTTTCGTGGCGTTCAGAAATAAAGGAAAGTCTGAGCGGATTTTGAGTTGTGCCGTTCAGCGCGAGCAGCTCCGGTACGGCAAATCTGACGCGTTCGAGGAGCGCGTCAAACGAGCCGCTTTCAAGAACCAGTCCCGCGATGTCCTCGCTCGTAGCGATCCACACGTTGGCTTCGTTGTCCCAAGTGAGATTAATTGTGTATTCCATAGTGATGTTTCCTTTCTTGTTAAATGCTGTTTCTGTAGACTGTTGGCGCAGGTGATGGATTTTAAAATTTAACCTTGTCCCCAATCATCAACAGATATATCAGGGATGGTTATTGTTCCGCCGAGTGTGGATTGATAACTTATCAAACCATTAGATACTCCCATGATGTGTATATAATCATCTTCAAGGATTCGCGTCGAAGCGGTTTTTGCTTTCGGCACACGGCAGAAAATAATACGGTCATAATCTCCGTTTATTGCAAGACGGATTTGCGTTTCGGTTGTTCCTTCTATTACTTGTACTACCTCGCCGGAGAATTTTACTTTTTTACCCTTGTATTCGTCAGGGGTACGAGCCAAATTGTCAAAAGTAATTCCTGTTTCGTATCCTTTCGCTTCCTCGGCAGCTTTTGCTTCAGCTGCGGCTTTTTCTTCCGCTTCTTTGCGAGCTTTTTCCTCAGCCGCGGCTTTTTCCTCAGCCGCTTTCTTTTCAGCTGCGGCTTTTTCTTCAGCGGCTTTTTTATCTGCTAATTCCTGACGCTCTTTTTCCGCTTTATTTTCAGCGTCCGCTAATTGAACTTTTTCATAGGGCTGCATTTTTGCTTTATAATCTTCGTACTCTTTTGAAATTTTGTCTTTTTCCGAGGAAATAGACTGATTATCCGCCGTGAGGGTATTCACTTGAGCCAATAAGTTATTATACTCATCTCTTTTTACGCCTGTGCAGCTCTTGAAACCAAAACCTAAAACGAAGCCGATTACAAGAATTGCGGGAAGTACAAATTTTATGTACTTAATTACGACGTCGATTAATTTAAATTCGGGTTTTTGCGGCTCCGGAACATAATTAACGAGCGGTGTTTGACATTCGCTACATTGTTGCATCTCATCGCTGTAGATCTGTTTGCATTTTGGACATTGTTTCATAATTTTCCATCCTTTCTTATGTGTAGTAAATAATAAATTTATTTATAATCCCATTTATCGGGAATATAAACTCTACTTTGAATTTATAGGTATTTGTGCTTCTTTCTTTAATTCTTTGATTATATCGTCGGCAATATCGCCAGTTGCGGCGGGTTTGTATTTTTCTGCTTTAAGCATTTGCTTCATTTCGCCGCGTATTTCAGCTTTATCTTCTGTGTCGAGTTGTTTATACATATATAAAATAAATAAATCAGGATCAACATCATCAGATGGCTGAACGACAGGCGTTAAATACTTTTCCTCTGAATGAAAAGTAATCCATGCGGGATTTACACACAATGCCGTAGCTATTGATTGTATAACCGGCAACTTGATTTTGTCTATCTTTCCGTTTTCATATCTCTGTATAGTAGATTTATTTACACCTATCAATTTCCCTAAAGTGTCTTGCGTAAAGCCGTTCTCTATACGTGTTTCTTTAATTCTTTGCCCAATTTTCACTCTATCGCACACGATTTTCACTTCCTTTGTAGCCTTATTATAGCATAAACGATTGCATAATGCAATAGATTTTTTAAATTTTTTCAAAAAAAGTTGCACAACGCTATTGACAAAATAAAAAATGTATGATATATTATATCTATAAATTGCATAGCGCAACAGAAAGGAGTGTGATAAAATGGTAAACTCGGATAAGATAAAAGGACGTATGAGGGAGCGCGCTATAACTCAAGCTGATGTGGCAAAATATCTCAGATTGGCACAGCCTACTGTAAATCAAAAGATAAATAACGTAAGACCATTTGATTTGAATGAAGCTGAAAAGTTGGCAGAGTTGTTGCAAATTAATTCTGGGGATTTTGGAGAATATTTTTTTACACCAAAAGTTGCATAATGCAACGGACGTAGCGTAGGGAAGGAGTGAGGAAAGTGAGCGAAAAGGAGATTGATTTAACAAAAGAGGCGTGTAAGTTAGTTATCTCGGCGGTAGATATGTTATCAGAGATAGAAAAAACGCAGCCGGAACGCTTCTTAGATTACGCACCGGCAGTGTTACGGATGATTATTGATTATATCAATAATATTTGACATTAGGAAATTGTATCTCTTGATATTACGCGACCTTTCGGACGATTATCCTGTTTGTATTGTATCACGGCATCAGTAACTTTTTGCAGAGTTTCAAAGTATGTCGCTACAAGCTGTTCAGGGGATTGATCCGCGATCTTGTTTTGCAGAATGGTTAGCGTAATATCATGAGCAATTTGCTTAATTTCCATTTTATAATCACCACCTTTCTACGGTGATTATAGCATAGGGTAATAAAATTTGCAAGCGGCTGTTTGCGACGGACGCGGCGTAGGGGGTGAGGAAAATGAAATTTTCTGTAATAGAAAAAGAAACTAAAAAAGGCGATAAAATAAAATTGTCTCTTGAAATTGAGTCAGAACGCGATTTTAGTGAACTAACAGAAATAGAGACAATTTTAAAAATTACAAAAGAAGCGTACGATTGCGCAGTCAAAAATATGTTTATAAAAGATACCGAAACTTTTGTTAAGCATATTATTGACGAACCCCATCAGAATTGACCGTTCATTCGAGGCTATTTGTGAACTTATAGGCATATGGGGTTCGCCAAAAGCGAACAGACGCGGCGTAGGGAAGGAGTGAGAAAAGTGGATATATTAGAGTTTTTCAGGAAACTAAAACAACACTGTGAACAGTTTTCCGGCGGAGATGGAAACCTCTGTGAACAGTGCAGTTTTAGAGAATTATGTTTTACGCCGCCGATCACTCTGACAGATGAGATTGTGGCTCAAAGTCTGAAGCGTCTGGCGGAACTTCAATCGGAGTGACGGTTAAGAGTTCGCAAAGACCGCCGTGCGACCGACCGGAACAATAAGAACGACCGACTCCCGTCATGTTACGGCTGCAGGTTTGTTTTATTAGGCGATACATATTCTTTTCGGGAATATATTGATATGTTGATGTGCAGTCAACATACACTGCTTTCCTGTAACAGCGCATTTTCCGATAGGAATATTTGAATTCGGGATAGTCCGGCATATAATCACCACCTTTCTACGGTGATTATAGCATAGGGTAATAAAATTTGCAAGCGGCTGTTCGCGACGGACGCGGCGTAGGGAGGTGAGAGAGCGTGAACAACACAACTAATCATGAGCCGGTTATATCGGTGAAGGTAGAGGTGGACACATCGCAGATTGATGCGGCTATTGAAAAAGCAAAAGAACTGGCGGCAATTTTGAAGGATTGCGGTGAGCCAGTTCCCGAAAAGCATTAGCTTCGATGCACTGTTACTTCAATGCCGGAATTGCAGTTGGGGCATTGAACGGTTGTGCCATCGTCATTTAATGAAACTTCTACCTGTGCTTTACACTTTGGGCACTCAACGGTGAATTTATAATTATCAACAACGTTGTTAAATGCCGTTCTTAAAGCATTTTCAAAGTCCAATATAATCACCACCTTTATACGGTGATTATAGCATAGGGTAATAAAATTTGCAAGCGGCTGTTCGCGGCGGACGCGGCGTAGGGAGGTGAGGAAAGTGGATATTATAGAGGCAACAAGAACAGCAATGAAGGAAGGAAAAGGTATAATCAATATGGGATGGCAGAATCCTAAATCATACTACCTTTTGCCAACCAACACTACTGATTGCTTCTTGTTAACACCTATAGGCTTTTCTGCTACT
>CANQXJ010000038.1 GCA_947627795.1 uncultured Clostridia bacterium | reverse complement strand
GGCGTTCACGCGGGCAATATCATAAAGAACATCACCGCGATAGCCGGCGGACGCGGCGGCGGCAAGCCCGACATGGCTCAGGGCGGCGGCAGCGACTCAACCAAGATCGACGACGCTCTCGCGGCTGTTGACGATATTGTAATCGAACAAACAAAATAAACCGCGCGGACGACATTATCCGCCCGCAGACAATATCCGTAAGGGCGGATGCTATCCCGCCCGCAAGCCAAAGAAAGGACGATAAAAATGAAAATTTTAGCTATTGTCGCCTCCAAGCACTTGGGTAACACTCGCAAAATCGCCGAAGCGATGGCGGAGGTCGCTCCAATCACGATCGCGGACATGAACGAAGCGGCGAATTACAGCTTTGCGGATTACGACATAGTAGGCTTCGGCGGCGGGATCTACGCAGGCAGCCACGACAGGAAGCTTATAAAATTCGCGGAAGGCTTCAATGACAAGCCCGTGTACACGTTCGTGTTCTCCACGAGCGGAACCGGCAAAGAGACATACAACAACGCGCTTATAAAGGCATTGGAGGGCACAAACAAAAAGGTGCTCGGCAGCTTTACCTGCAAGGGACTTGACAAGTTCTTTATCCTAAAGCTTTTCGGCGGCACGAACAAGGGCAAGCCCGACGAGCAGGATTTTAAAAACGCGAAAATATTTATACTCGATGTTATGAAAAAATATCACGAAGACAATTAAGGAGGAGACGTTATGGACTGCTTATTCTGTAAAATAATCGCGGGTGAGATCCCGTCAACCAAGGTATACGAGGACGAAATGGTATACGCGTTTCGGGACATCGCGCCGACCGCTCCCGAGCACGTCGTAATCGTGCCGAAGAAGCATATAACAAGCGCGAACGATATAACCGAAGAAAATATAAAATACGTAACGGCGATTTGGGCTGCTGTGCCGAAAATTGCGAAGGATCTGGGAATTGCGGAAAACGGCTACCGCGTCGTAAACAACTGCGGCAAGGACGGCGGACAGACCGTCGGTCATCTGCATTTTCACCTTATGGGCGGCAGAGAATTCGGCTGGCCCGCGGGCTGATAAAGAAAAAACACTCGAATCTACTGTCGAGTGTTTTTATTTTGTGTTAAAACTTACCGCTCGCGCCGTCTCCGCCGAAGCTGCCCGTTTCCGCCCGTTTTATAAGCTTCGCAGGCACTCCTCCCACAACTGTGTAAGGCTCTGCATCCCTCGTGACGACCGCGCCTGCGGCAACAACGGAATTTTCGCCTATCGTTACGCCCGGCAGCACCGTCGCGTTTGAGCCTATCCATACGTTTTTGCCGATTGTGACAGGCGCGGGAATATTGTCGTGCCTTTTTTCCGGCGCTAAGCCGTGATTGATCGTCGCGATAACGACATTGTGACCGATAAGCGTTCCATCGCCTATAGTTATTCCGCCCCAATCCTGAAAGCGGCATCCCGAATTTATAAACACGTTTTTCCCTATTGTCGTGTTCAGACCGCAGTCCGTATAAAACGGCGGAAAAAGTCCGAAACTCTCATCAACCGGTTTCCCGATAAGCTCCGAAAAAATCCCCCGAAGCTCCGCAGGCTCATGGTACAAGCCGTTAAGATGCGCCGTTATTTTTAACGCACGCTGGCTCAATTCGTGCATCATCATGTGCATATCCGAACCCGCGTCCGCAACCGCGCCGCTTAGCATTTTTTGTAAAAATTCTTGTGTCGTCATAATATCTCTCCCATTAATACCAGTCGTGTTTTTCGTTTCGGTCGAGCGCGTTGATACGCGCCATTTCGTCGTCGGTAAGTTCAAAATCATAGAGCCTCGTGTTCTCGAAAATGTGGTCGGGGTTGCTTGAACCGGGGATAACGACTACGCCCTTTTGCAGATTCCATCTTAATATCACCTGCGCCGACGATACTCCGTGCGCGGCAGCGATTTCGGAGATAACGCTGTCGCCAAGAAGCTCGGCAGTATGACCTCTGCCTCCGAGCGGGTACCAACCCTGAACGACAATTCCTTTGCTTTGAATAAACGGTATCACATCGTTTTCCTGATAATACGGATGGATCTCGTTCTGCACGAGCGCGGGCGGCGTGTCAACCTGCGGCAAAAACTCCGTCAGCTCCTCGACGTACCAGTTCGACAAACCGATCGAGCGGATTTTACCCTCCGCGACGAATTTTTCCATTGCCTTGTACGCCTTAATATCGTTCGGATCGGGGTGGTGCAGGAGCATTAAATCGACGTAGCCTATATTCAGCTTGTCTATACAATCCTGTATAGACCGCTCGGGATTTGCCATTTGCTCGCCCGGGTAGATTTTCGTTGTGACGAATATTTCCTCGCGCTTTATGCCGTATTCCTCCATAGCCTCACGCACGCCCTGTCCGACCTCAGCCTCGTTGCCGTACATCGATGCAGTGTCGATAAGCCGTACACCGCATTTGAGCGCGGCTTTTACTGAGTTTACGCACGTTTCGCCCGTCAGGCTGTACGTTCCGAGACCGTTGATCGGCATTTCATAGCCGCTGTTTAAAAGAACTGTTTTCGTATCGAAATTAAATTCTCCGACATCTTTCGCCTTCTCTTTTTCAGGCAAATCCAGATTGTCTATCCACGACCGCACTTCCGTTTCATCGGCGCCCGTGTTAAATCGTTTGCCGTCGAGCCAGTCCGCGCCCTCGGCAAGCGGGATAAGCTCACTCCATGATATGCCGCTGCTGCCCGATGTGCAGAACGGAACAATCGTTATGCCCGTAAAATCATAGCTTTCAAGGAATGTATAAATAATCTTCGGCGGCTTGCCGTACCATATCGGATAGCCGAGAAAAATTACGTCGTATTGCTCCATATCCTCGACCGTTCCGTTAATTTCGGGACGCGCCGCGCTGTCGTACTGCTCCTTGTACGCGCGTGTATTTTCGTTGTAGTAGTCGTTATTTTCCTCGCCGTAGGGCTCTTTGGGGATAATTTCGTATTTGTCCGCGCCGGTTATATCCGCGATGCGATTCGCTATGCCTTCGGTGTTGTTCGTCCATGAGAAGTACGCGATAAGCGTTTTGCCGCCTTCGGGTTCGTATGTCGGCGAGGGAGACACGGTCGGACGGGTATCCGTCTTTGTCATTTCAATTGGCGAGATGGTTTCCATATCCCATAAAAACGCCTTTATCCTGATACCGTCCGCCGCGTCGGGCGCGGTCACAATTCCGTTTTCGGGCGCGTATAAATCGCATCCGGAAAGAACTCCGTTTTCATCATAAGATGCAATGATCAGTCTGCCGTTTTCGGGAATGCCGGAAATTGTCATTGTTTCGCCGTCGCTATATATTTCCGCTGCGCATGCCGTCATTCCTGTAACGCATAAAACAACGGTTATTATTACAGCCAGAATTTTTTTCATTTCTGTTTCCTCCTTAAGCTTTATTTGTTGCCTATATTATATACCGCAGTGTTAAAAATATCAAATACTTATATCGTATATTGCAATATGCTTGACGGGCATATTGTCTTGTGATATAGTAAAGACATAACAAAAGGAGAAATTATACAATGGAGATCCGTGTTTTAAAATACTTTCTTGCGGTTGCGCGGGAGCTGAGCATTTCAAAAGCTGCCGAGTCGCTGCATATCACTCAGCCCACGTTGTCGCGCCAGCTTATGGATTTGGAGGAAGAGCTCGGTACGAAGCTCATCGTGCGCAGCAGCAAACAGCTTTCGCTGACCGGCGACGGTATGCTGCTTAAAAGACGCGCCGAGGATATAATAAATCTTGCGGACAAGACAAAAGCTGAATTTTTATCTGATAATAATTTAATAAGCGGAGATGTTTACATAGGCGGAGGTGAAACGGACGCTATGCGGTTAATTGCGCGTATTGCAACCGAGCTGCACAGAGAACATCCCGATATCCGCTATCATATTTTCAGTGGGGACAGTGATGATATAACCGATAAACTTGATAAAGGATTGCTTGACTTCGGCGTTTTTGTAGAACCTGCCGATATAACAAAATATGAGTATTTAAGGCTGCCGGCAGCGGATACTTGGGGACTTCTTATGCGATGTAACAGTCCTCTCGCCGATAAAGAATATATTGAACCCGAAGATTTATGGGATTTGCCGCTGATAGTTTCCCGGCAAGCGCTGTTAAGCCGAGATATACCTAAATGGATAAAACAGGATTTTGAAAAATTAAATATTGTCGCAACCTATAATCTGCTTTATAACGCTTCGCTTATGGCGGACGAGGGGTTAGGTTATGTTTTATGTCTTGATAAAATCATACGGACAAATGAAAAAAAGACGCTTTGCTTCAGACCTCTGAAATCTGAAATGTCCGTACATCTTGATATTGTATGGAAAAAATATCAGATGTTTTCGCAAGCAGCAGAATTGTTTTTGAAAAGATTACAAATTATTTATTCAAACTATATTTACGACAATGCTTTTGATATTTAATACGGTATCGGAGGTGTTTATTGTGAATTATATTGAAGGACTGTATTGCGGAAATATCAAGCCGCCCTCCTGTGAGCGGCTTAATAATTTCTCTATTTAAAATCCCCATATCTGTTCCGATATTCTCTCGGCGATATGGCTGTCGACAAAAAAATGAATTCCGTCAGACAATTAAGAGAGCTGTTTTCCTCCATGTTCTCTATTGCCAGATGAAGCTTGTAAAACATGCTGTATATTCAATAAGTGAATATACTACGCATTCGGGCGCAGGGGGGGGAGAATTAGAGTTTATAAGGAATTATCCCCCCAAAATGGTTTGGAGGACAATTCCTCATTACCACAAAATGGATTAGAAGAATATGCATTTGTATATTCTTCCGAAGCAGAAATGAATGAAAGAAGATTAGGAAATTCATTTGAAGCAAAATATCCTGAGCAAAAAATATTAGGCGAGTATTTACAAAGCCATTATAGTATAATGAATTGGATATGTATACAATAACGGCGACGGTATTCTGCTTTGCAGAAAGGATTTCTGCACGGCTGTTTACAGCTATAACATAGTTGCCAATTCGGGAGCGGTAAAATGTGTATCGGCGTTTCTGCGGCAGCATAATTACGCGTATCTTTATATCTGATAAGTATACCCATCCGGTATGCGGAACTCGGTCGGGGTGACTCCGAAGCGCTGCTTGAACAGGCGCGAAAAATAGCCGATGTCCTTGTAGTCAAGACGCATCGCGATTTCGGTTACTTTCATGTCAGTGTTCTGCAAAAGCCATCCGGCGTGCTTCAGCTTTACGGTCGTAAGATAATCGACAAAACGCTGCTGCGTCTGCGCGGCGAATACCGTGCTTAAATATGAGCTGTTTATATACAGCTCCGCGGCGATCGTCTTCTGTTTCAGGTCGCTTTCCGGATTGTTGAGTATGTACAGAATCACCTCACGTATCTTCTCGTTGGTCACATTCGGAAAAAGCTCGATATATTCACGGAAAAGCTCCTTTATTTGCGAAGAGAACCATATCCTGTACGAGCCGTTAGTGTCGTTTTGATAGTTAGTTATATACAAATCGAGCCATTCGTTTTCGCTGAAAAGTCTTTCCGAAACGGTCTTGTAAATATTGCGCAGCGACGGCTCGGCTTCGGCTTCATCCTGCGCGGACGAGTATATTTCCTCCGTTACTGCGTCGATATAATCATAGATCCTCTCGTTGTGAGCCGAGAAAAGCTTTATTATTTCATCCGCGTAATCGCTTTCGGCTGCGGCGGTGTTCTTTCTTCCGTCGTTGTTTATGTATTCGAGCGCCGAGCTGAAATCCTCCAGCAAATCGTCTATGTCCTCTATTCCCACGCTTACGCGCACGAGGTCGTCATATACGCCGGCAGTCTCGCGTTCCGCCTCCGATGCGTGAGCGTATATCGTTGAGGCGGGGTGTATCACGAGCGTGCGCACGTCGCCGACGTTTGTCAGATTTACAGCGTATTTAAGCCGGTTTATAAACGCAAAAGCCCGTTCCTTCGTGTGCAGGCGCAGCGTTATTATTCCGCCGCCGCTGCCGTTAAACTGTCTGAGCGCGATATGGTAGTAAGGACTTGATTTGAGCATAGGATAATTTACAGCCCTGATCCCGTCCTGATTTTCGAGGAACTCCGCGAGCCGCAGAGCATTTCTGCAATGCCGTTCCATTCTGAGGCTCAGAGTTTCAAGTCCGAGAGAATTATAAAACGCGTTCATAGGACTTAAGCAGCAGCCGATATTGCGGAAGATGTCGTTTCTGAGCCGCGCCGTAAACGCGAGCTTGCCGAATTTTATATACTCCGCCATAGCCGGATATTTTTCGGCGGTCCACTTGAAATTACCGCTGTCGGTGATTACTCCGCTTATGGAGTTGCTGCTGCCGTTTATGTATTTGGAGGACGAATTGATTATAATATCCGCGCCGAGATCTATTCCCTTAACGAGATACGCGGTCGCGATAGTGTTGTCGAGAATAAACGGCAGACCGTAGCTGTGTGCGAGGCGAGCCGTCTTTTTTATGTCGGTCACATCGAGCTTCGGATTTCCTATCGTTTCCGCGAAAACCGCCTTTGTGTGTTCGTTCACGTTCGCCGCCATATTCGCCTCGTTTATGCTGTCGACAAAACGCGTGGTTATTCCGAATTTTTTCAAATCGCGGAACAAATCGAGCGTGCCGCCGAATACGGACGAGGTTGAAATAATTTCGTCGCCGCTTTGCAGAATATTAAGAAACGCCGCCGTGATAGCCGCCATTCCCGAAGATGTCGCGACAGAGCCTATTCCGCCTTCAAGAAACGTTATCCTGTTTTCAAACGAGGCGATCGTAGGATTGGAAATTCTCGAATACGCAAATCCGGACGCCTCGTTATTAAATATTTTTTCTATCTGCTCCGCCGACTGCTGAGCGAACGCGCTCGACTGATAAATCGGCATAAGCGTCGCGCCGGTGGCTTTATCGCCTTCAAAGCTGCCGTGCAGCAGCGCGGTATCAAATTTCATTTCCGTCAACTCCAAAAACTAAAGTACGCCGTCACATTCGGCTTGTTCGTAGTCTATAAGCTCCGTTACAGTCGGATGTTCTCCGCAGACCGCGCAGCTTTTCACTTTTTTCGGAAGCTTTATCTTGCGAAATTCCATCTTAAGCGCGTCGTATGTAAGCAGATAACCGACGAGAAGATCGCCCGCTCCAAGCAGATACTTAACAGCCTCCATCGCCTGCAGGCTGCCTATCACTCCGCCCATCGCGCCTATCACTCCCGCTTGCTTGCAGGTCGGAACGGCGTCCTTTGGCGGCGGATCTTTAAATACGCAGCGGTAACACGGTCCCTCTCCGGGGACATAGGTCATAAGCTGTCCCTGAAAGCGAATTATTCCGGCGTGCGAAAACGGTTTTTTTGCCATAACGCAGGCGTCGTTTATAAGAAATTTAGCCGGAAAGTTATCCGTGCCGTCTATTATGAAATCGTAATCCTTTATCAGATCCATAATATTATCGGACGCGACAAAGGTTCGGTATGTGTTTACCTTAACATCGGGATTTATCGCTTCCATAGTCTCTTTCGCGGACAGCACCTTCGCTTTGCCAACATCGTTGGTCGAATGGATAATTTGCCGCTGCAAATTTGACAGATCCACCTCGTCGGCGTCCGCTATACCGATAGTGCCGACTCCCGCCGCGGCGAGATACATCGCGGCGGGCGCGCCGAGTCCGCCCGCGCCTATAATAAGAACGCTGCTGTTTAACAGCTTTTTCTGTCCTTTAACGCCGACCTCTTTAAGTATAATATGACGCGAATAGCGTTCTATTTGCTCGTTCGAGAATGCCATCAGCAACCGCCTCCCATAAAGTATAAAAATTCTATAGTGTCGCCGTCCTTCAGAGCGACCTTGCCGAAATCGCGCGCGCCGTATAAATCGTCATTTACCGAAACCGTCACATATTCCGGCGTCTGCACCTTTTCCGCTTCGATAAGCTCCGGCAGACTTATGCCGTCCTTGTATTCCTTAGTCTCTCCGCTGACTGTCAATTTCATCATTCTTCTCCCTTCTCAACTATCAAATCAAATGTTCCGTCGTCGTTTTTATTGAGCTTTAAAACCTTGTGTCCTTCCTCCTTCATGGAGCGCGGAACATTTTGAACAGGCTCGCCGCCGTTCATATGTACCGACAGGATCTGCCCCGTTTCAAGCTCCTCTATCGCAATTTTCGCCTTAACGAACGTTACCGGACAAACCACGTCGGTGATGTCAACATGATCGTCTATTTTATACTCAGCCATTGTACGCCTCCCAAATTACACGTTTAAATTCTTCCTCTCCGATACGCTCTATGGTCAGCCGGAACCGCTCGCCGCTGTTTGCGTTCCTCTCAAAAAATTCGACCGCGGCGTCGATCACTCTGAAAAGAGTGGTCTTATCGTGAATAATAGGAACGATCTCCTCGCCCTTATGTATTCTGTTTCCGAACAGACCGCCGAACGACAGAATATAGCCCTCGCTGTTCTCCCACGCGTCAGCCGGACACGCCTTTGTGCAGCGTCCGCAGTAGTTGCATTTACTCTCGTCGAGGACTATTTTCCCGTCCTCGGAGGTGACGGCGCGCGTGCGGCAGATACTTTCGCACACGCCGCAGTTTATACATTTATCCGCGATCCATTTGACCTTTATTCCGCCCTTTATTCCTATGTCGTTTTCCTCGGCTTTGAGGCAGTTGTTCTGACAGCCGGTAACGCCGAATTTAAACTTGTGCGGCAGATCCTTTGCGAAAAATCTTTCGCTCAGTTCCTGCGCGAGCGCGTATGTATCTATGCAGCCGCTCGGGCAGATCTCTTTACCCTGGCACGATGTGACCGTTCTCACCCTCGGTCCGCAGACTCCCGGCTCGCAGTCTCCTGCCGCGAGCGCGGCTTTTACCTTGTCTATATCGTCGAGCTTTATAAACGGAATTTCCACGCCCTGACGCGACGTGAGATGAACATATCCGTTCCCGAATTTATCAGCCACGTCCGAGATCGCGCCGAGCTGCTTCGCCGTGAGATGACCTCCCACGACCTTCAATCTTAACGAAAAACAATTTTTCTGTTTCTGGCGCATAAATCCGCCCTTTTTCAATGCGGCATAATCGACAGCCATTATAAATCCTCCCTTATTACAAGCTGTTCCTCCTCCGCGGTACCACCGTCGATACGGAATGATTTCAGAACAGGCTCGTCAATATTCATCAGCGACAAAATCATATAGCTCGCGTTTTTGTCATAAGCGAGCCGCTTATCCTCCTCGGACGGTCTTGAAGGGCTTTCAGGATGTGAGTGGAAATACCTCCTAATATTTGTTTGATTCTTTTCTGTTTATTTTGATTTCTTCGGTTTCTCCGCCGGGCTTTGTTATTATCCAGTTTATTATATCGCCGCTTATTTCGGCGCGCATACGGCTGCCCTTTCCGCCTATATCGGCGCCCAAATACAAACTTATCGCCCGCGCGGGACATTCCTTAATGCACGACGCGCAGCCCCAGCAGTCGCGCGGATATTTTATATACGCTTTTCCGTTATCGTCCATACGTATAAGCCCGCCGGGACAGATGCTTTTGCATCCGCCGCAGCCCACGCATTTGCTCTTATCTATTTCAACGCTCACTCCGACGCGCCTCCTTTCGGAATATCGCGCAGTATAATTTCTATTTTCCCGTTGACGAGACGGGAATTTACAAATTTATTGAAATTCTTATCGTCCCGCCCGGGATAATCAACGTTCTCCGCGAAGCAGTGCCAGCGTGTTTCGTGCCGCGCGCCGAGGTGGGCAATGACGCTTAAGGCTACCGTCAGCCGCTCGCGGAGTTCGTAGATTTGCATAAGCTCGTAAAAATCCGATGCCCGCAGTAATTCGGACAATTCAAATATCCGACGGATCTTTTCGTCCGCCGCGTCGAGTCGGGCTTTATCATAACGGTAATTTGCGCTTATACCGCCCGCGTACTCGTCCATGACCTTTTGCATTTCTTCCTCGAGCTGCTCCGCCGTAAATGACGGCTTATCGGATTTATCAAGGAAACGCGCCGCTTCCGCTATATGCGCCGAAATATCCGTTTCGTCAATTTTTGCCGCTTTTATCGATTTTATATATTCCGCAGCCGCTTCCGCCGCTATCTCACCCTCGGCAAGCGCGCCGGTCACATATTTCTGCGGTGCTCCTCCCGCAGCGTCTCCCGCGGCATATAAGCCGTCTATCGTGGTTTTTCTGTTTATGTCCACCCAGTATCCGCTCGCGGTATGACCGCCCGTTATATACGGCTCCGTGCCTTCTATCTCGACGTTTTTTTCACGCGGTCCGCCTTCCTCTATCCATTTGAGAGTCTGCGACGGAGCCATATTCAGATACGCCTTTTTTAAATCGTCCTCCTGCTCCGGCGTTATACCTTCGGTTCTCAGGAAGCACGGACCTCTGCCTTCTGTATTTTCGACTACCGTCCCGTAGACCCTGTCCGATGTGGAATGCCCGTATTTATCGTCATACGCTTCTCCGAGCGAATTTACCTGCTCGGCGCCCACGCCCTGAGCGAGAGTTCCCGTAGGCGCTATCGTGTCCTTGCAGCGAAGCGCGATAAAGCGCATTTCAAAGGTAGTCATCTCCGCGCCCGCGCGTATCCCCATCGCGTAACCCGCGCCTGTATTAAACGGCGGGTACCACATTTTATGACGCGAAAACCCGGGATTGTTCGGTCTGTACAATCCCGCCGCGCCGCCCGCCGCCATTATCACGGCTTTGGCTTCTATAACGTAAAACGCTTCATCCTCAACGCCTATTCCGTACGCGCCGATGATTTTATTGCCGCGTACCGCCAAATCTGTTATGTTCACGCGGTTTAAAACATCGGTATTCGGAAGCGCGTTTACCGCGTCCGCGAGGATAGGCTTTATATTTTCGCCGTTTATCTTTATATTTCTCGCGCCGCGCGTCACATATTTGCCGTTTTCGTCCTTCAATATTACAAGCCCGAGCTTCTCAAGCTCAGCCGTTACGGAGTTAAGCCGCTTCGACATTGAAAGAAGCAAATCATAACGCGCGATACCGTGCGCGTCCTTCATAGCGTAATCGGCGTAAAACTCGGGAGTGTGTCCCTCGGTTATGTAAGCGTTAAGCGCGTTCACGCCCGCCGCGAGGCAGCCGCTGCGCCTTATATCAGCCTTTTCGCATATGAGAGTCCGCGCACCGGATATTTTTGAGAGCGTTATCGCCGCGTAACAACCCGCTGTTCCGCCGCCGATAATGAGAATGTCGGCGGTAATTTTCTTTATGTTCAAATTCTGTTCCCCTTTTTTAACATATCATATTACAATAGAGTTTTCTCTCAGCGACTCGTTCTCGATTATGCGCGCCTTGTTCCCGACGGTAACAAACAGCCGATAAATGAACACATCGACCGTCTCTCCGACGGAAATGATCGGCTCGTCAAGAGCGCGTCTCGCGGTGAGCAGCACGTCGCCTACCCTCACGGTAAGCTCGATATTGCTGCCGCGGAAAAGCGTGCGCTCCACAATGCCCGATACGGCGGAGCTTCGGAATTTCTGAACCTCGCCCTTTTTCGTGATTTTAATAAATTCCGGTCTTACGATCGCGCTTGACGCGTTTTCAACCTTACTGAACGTCTTGAATCTCGTATAGTCCCCGATGATAGAGGTCTGACCGAAAAATGACGCGGTGAACGCCGTTTCGGGATTTTGATAAATTTCGAGCGGAGTTCCCGTCTGCTCGATTTTTCCGTTATTCGTGATGATCAGCTCGTCGGCGACCTCTATGGCTTCGTCCTGGTCGTGAGTTACGAATATGCTCGTGACGCCGAGCTTGAGTATCATTTCCTTGAGCCAGCTTCGAAGCTCCTGACGAACCTTCGCGTCGATCGCGGCAAACGGCTCGTCGAGAAGCAGCAGCTGCGGATTCGGCGCGAGCGCTCTCGCAAACGCCACTCTTTGCTTCTGACCGCCCGAAAGCTGGCTCGGATAGCGCTTTTCCATGCCTTCAAGACCGACGAGATTTATAAGCTCCTTTACGCGTTTGTCTATGCTTTTTTTATCATTCTTTCTTACGCGCAGCCCGAACGCTATGTTTTCATACACTGTCATATACCTAAACAGCGCGTAATTCTGAAACACAAATCCTATTTCCCGCTTGCTTGCCGGAATGTTATTTATAACCTTGCCGTCTATGATGATCTCGCCGCTGTCGGGTGTTTCAAGTCCGGCGATCATTCTTAAAATGGTAGTTTTTCCGCTGCCGCTCGGTCCCAAAAGACCGATAAGCTTTCCCTTTTCAATACCGAAGCTGATATTATCCGACGCCTTGAAATCACCGAAGGATTTATTTATATTTTTAAGCTCCACATACATTTATTCCGCTCCCTTTCCTCTGTATTCCACAACGCTGCGGATAATCAGTATTACAACCGCCATCATGACAAGTATCGACGAAACCGCGAATGCCGGCACATACCTGAATTCGTTAAAGAGTATTTCTACGTGCAGCGGCAGCGTGTTTGTCTTACCGCGAAGATGTCCCGAAAGTACCGATACAGCTCCGAATTCTCCCATAGCCCTTGCGGCGCACAGCACGATCCCATACAGAAACGCCCATTTTATATGGGGAAACGTGACGCGCCGAAATATCGTAAGTCCCGACGCGCCCATCAGAGCCGCCGCTTCCTCCTCGTCCGTTCCCTGCGATTCAAGAACGGGGATAAGCTCCCGTGAAATAAACGGGAATGTTACGAATACCGTAGCAAGGACAATTCCCGGAACGGCAAATACGATTTGTATGTTTGCCGCCTGTAAATACGGATAAATCGGACTTTGCCGTCCGAAGGTCAGGAGGAATATGAGACCCGCTATTATCGGCGATACCGTTACGGGAATGTCTATCATTGTCGTCATCAGCTTCTTGCCGCGAAAGTAAAATTTCGTCACCGACCATGCCGCAAATAAGCCGAATATCGTGTTTATAAGCACCGCGATCACCGTCGCCTCGACGGTCAGCCATATCGCGCTTATGGTATACTCGTCTGTAACAGCCTCCTTGTATGCCGCCCAGCCGTTCCTCAGCGCTTCGCTTATTACCGTGAACAGCGGCAATAGAAGAAAGAGAAAAGCGAATAAAAGACTTATCCCTATCAAAAGCCATTTTACGATTTTTGAGCCTTCATTTTTCATCTTACTTACTACCTCCGTTTATAATTCTGCTGTTGCGCGCCTGCGCGAGATTTACCGCGAAAAGTATCGCGAAAGAAAATATCAGCATTACAAGCGCTATCGCCGTCGCGCTGGCATAATCGTATTCCTGTAATTCCGACATGATTATAAGCGGAGTGATTTCTGTTTCATACGGCATATTTCCCGCGATAAATACTACGCTGCCGTACTCTCCTATGCAGCGTCCGAGCGCAAGACCGAATCCGGTAAGCGCGGCGGGGAAAATTTCGGGAAGTATGATTTTACGAAAAATCTTCTTTCTGTTCGCGCCGAGCATTCCGGCGGCTTCCTCGTATGAGCTGTCGAGCTTTTCAAGAATCGGCTGAACGGCACGCACAACGAAGGGGATTCCGATAAATATAAGCGCGACCGTTATGCCGATTTTTGTGTAAGCTATTTTAATGCCGATTTTGTCAAATACGGAACCGATAAGTCCCGTGTCTGTGGTAAGCGCGGTGAGCGAGATGCCGGCGACCGCGGTCGGCAGCGCGAAAGGCAGCTCTATCATACCGTCGAGTATGCGTTTTCCCGGAAATTGATAGCGAACCAGCACCCATGCCAATATTACGCCCATCACCGCGTTTATGAGCGACGCCGTAAGCGCGGTGAGAAAGCTGACCTTGAAGCTCGCGAGAACTCTCGGGCGGGTTATCGTTTCGATTATATCTCCGAGATCCATTTGCGCCGTGTAGATAACAAGCGATACAAGAGGTATAAGCACCACTATGCTCAGTATTGACAGCGTAACTCCCAGGCTCAGTCCGAACCCGGGAATTACACGTTTGCTTTTTGCTTTTTTCATTATTTCACCTTAGTCCTGCTGCTCGTAGATCTCGTCAAAGATACCGCCGTCCGCGAAATGCTTTTCCTGCGCCTCGTCCCAGCCGCCGAAATCCTGGATCGTGACAAGATTTATATTCAAATCAAATGTATCCGCGTATTCCTGCAAAATCGCCTCGTTTGACGGACGGTAATAATTTTCTGCTTCGAGTCTCTGCGCCCCGTCCGAATAGAGATACTGAAGATATTCCGTAGCCGCTTCGCGTGTGCCGCGCTTATCGACGACCTCGTCTACGATCGCTACGGACGGCTGCGCCAGAATACTGATGCTCGGAGTTATGATCTCATACTCGTCCGGATAATCCTGCATTGACAGATACGCTTCGTTCTCCCAAGCGAGCAATACGTCGCCCTGACCGTTCTCAACAAATGTGGTCGTAGCTCCGCGCGCGCCGGAATCGAGAACAAGTACGTTTTGGAAAAGCTTCCTCATAAATTCCTTGATCTGCGTTTCATCGCCGTTATAGAGCTTATCGGCATACGCCCATGCCGCAAGGTAATTCCATCTCGCGCCGCCCGATGTTTTCGGATTCGGAGTAATTATCCCCACGCCGTCGTTTACGAGATCGCCCCAGTCATGAATATTTTTGGGATTTCCTTTTCTTACGAGGAAAACTATTGTTGATGTGTAGGGCGAGCTGTCCTTATCGAACTCGTTTACCCAACCGTCCTCAATAAGTCCCGCGTCCTGAACAGCCTTTACATCATACTCAAGGGCCAGCGTAACAACGTCCGCCTCCAAACCGTTCGCAACCTCAAGCGCCTGTTTGCCCGAGCCGCCGTGCGATTGAGTGATTTCTATATCCTGACCGGTCTTCTCCTTCCAGTGAGCCGCAAACAAATCGTTATACGCCGCGTAAAGCTCGCGCGTAGGATCGTATGACACATTGGTAAGAGTAACCTTTTCCGACGACGAATTATCAGCCGTTTCCGTATCCGAACCCGAACCCGAGCCCGAGCCGCAGCCCGCCATAACCGCCGCCGACAATATAGCCACCGATAAAATACCGAATAATTTCTTTTTCATTTTAAAAACCTCACTTTATAATATATTCCTCAAACACTATTCATATTAAATCCATAGGATTACTATGTTTGATGATATACATTATAATCACGGATGATAATTTTGTCAACAAGGCGATATATGAAAAATTTGCAAAAATTTTTACGGTTATTTTGAGGTGATTGGAAATAAAGTGTATGATGATATTAAAAATATTTCATTAACCCTTGACAACACGACGAGTATGTCAGCGATATTTCTCAGAAGCGGAGGATAAGCAATAAAATCAAACCCTCTCGAAATAGGGGTTCTAAATGTCCACGCTAAATTTATTAATTATAGGTCAAGAGCCGTAAAAATTGAAAATTTGACGATAGAAATATTCCGAACAAACAATGGTTCATCGGGGCGTTTTCTATTTAAAAATTGTTGATTTTCACAAGTCAAGAGCCGAGAAAAACGGGTGAAAACAGCCATATTTTTTGGCAGGGAAGAAAAACGGGGTGAGAATTTACGATTTCCATAAAACACGGCAAAAGAACAGCTGGACAAAATGTGAAATTGTATGATATAATTATGCTGTAATTGAGCAAATGAACAAATCAAGATTTACAGCGCAGCTCAAATTTGTTATTAAACGAACTAAGAAAGGTTTATATTATGAGCAATACAAATTATGATATAAATGTTATGCGCAATATTATTTTGGAGAGTCAGCATTTGCTGAAGAAAAGCTCCGGCAGTATAGAGGATATTGTATCGGATATTTGCGGGTTGCAATATGACCCTAATCCAACTATACATTTAAACCAGTATATGATGCTTTGGTGCAGGAAGAAAGATTTCGAAGCAGAACAATTGGATAACGCGGCATATAAGGAATTTAACATCGTTGAAACATGGGCGTTCAAACGAAATATGTTTTTTGTGCCGAGAACTGAATATTCCCTGTACAGATATGCAACGAAAGGGATTGTAAGATGGGGAGAGTCTGATGAGGATTGGTTTAAAAGAGGAGACAGTCCCGAAGTGCAGGCTGCGGAAAAGGAGTTAAAGGAAAAATTATTAAAATTTGATGGATTGACGTTAAATCAGATTTGGGAAAGGTTAAATTTGACTTATGAATGGCATAAGTATCGAAGAGAACACGATAAAAGCTATAATCTGCCCATATTCCGAGCCTTTTACAGAATGTGCCGCCGAGGTGATCTTTTGACCTGCGGCAGAAATTCGGGAACATTCAGAGAACCTGTTTATATTTTAAAAGAAAAAGTTGGCTTTTCCGATTGGACCGCCGATGAAATTGATGAAAAACAAGCGGTAAAATATATAATTGAAAAACTAACAGCTTCATTCGGAGTAACCGACCCTGTTCATATCGCGCATATATCAGGATATAAAACCGCCGATGTTGCGCCTGTATTCGAAGAATTGAAATCTGAAAATAAGATAATGCTGCTTCCGTTTAAAATCGGACGTAAAAATTACTATATCCATTCTTCAAAATCGCATCTGCTTGACGAGCCCGACGCAGATTACGGGGAAATCAAGCTCATATCGCCGATGGATACAATTGTAAGGGACAAAACATGGCTTAAAACATTTTTTGATTACTCATTTTCCTTTGAGTATTTTAAGAAAAAAGGCATGAAATGGCCGCTGTCGATTCTTGCGGGAAATAAATTTATAGGTTATCTTGATTGTAAAATGGAATGGAAAACCAAGAAATTTATAATAAAAGAAAAGAACATATTTGATTCCGCTTTTGACAATCATAAGAAAATCGAACGCGCAATTCAAGATTTAGCCGCTTTTCACGGAGCTGATGAAATTGTTGAAAAGGGGTAGCGATTAGGAGATGAAAACGGAAAGAAGAATTTTTGCATATAGGGCAGAGTAACCGAGTGGTAGTTATATAAAGCTGTTGCACAAAAAGTGTAATAGCTTTTTGTGTTGTGTACCAAAAATCGAATAATGTTGAAATAGGCGTTTAGATACATTTTCATAAAATAGCAAGCAAAGCCAAAGGGTACTCGTCGTGTTGTCAAGGGTAAATGAAATATTTTTTAAAATTTTTTTTGACATCATTGCGGCTTACAAAATGTACGATTGCCAAAGTGTACAGAACACATATCGTTGACGATTTTTGTTGAAATTCGGTTTGCATTGTGTTAAAATATATGTAGAATAACCGTGAGGGAGGATACGCATATGGAGAAGAACACAGAGTACGAAAAAATGCTTATGAATGAACGGGATAAGCTCATGGATGAAATGGAACAGCCGAAAACACGCAGATTTCCAATCAGTATTATATTTTTTACACTTGCGGGTATCGCGCTTACAATATGCGGAATTGTCTCAAGGCGTTATATGGTCGGTTTGACCGGGCAGTCCGCCGCTGCGGGCGTTCTTCCCGCGTCGCTTATGATTGCGGGTGCGGCGGTCGTTCTTTTCGGCGTTTTATACAATATTTTCACAAGCATAAACAACGACACGCGCAATACGTCGCTCACCTCGCGGTGCGCGCAGATAGATGAGACAATCGCTGTTATGAGCGCGGAAAATAAAACGCCTAAAATGCAGGCTGAAATTCGATTTGATAACAGTCAAAGCGATTTCAAGCGTTTCTTTGACATCAATCTTAATCAGCTAAGTTGGGTATTTAAGCTCGGAATAGGCACGGTACTGGTAGGGATGATCATTATATTCCTAACAATAATTATGTTCGCGGTATCGCCCGTCAAATATAACATTGCGGTTCTTACCGGCGCTATCAGCGGCGTTTTGGTTGATTTTATCGGCGTGATTTTTATACGGATGTACACGGAAACGATAAAGGCTTCGATGCAGCTCCAGAACCGGCTCGTACATAACAATGACAATCTTCTCGCGGATTTGCTTGCGGAGGATATAGATGATAAAAATTTGAGAAATCAAACCCTTTCCGAAATCGCAAAAACGATAAGTGCAAACAACACCGTTTTGCCGGGTACAAGCATGGAAACGGAAGAGTAGGCTAATCACGAATAGCAGCAATAAATTCAGGTCATTCATTTTTGCGTTCAAAAAGTGACATATACAAAAACACATTAAAACAGCGGACGCATTTATCCGCTGTCTGTTTTCCTATGAATGATTTTTATATTTACTGTACGTTCCCAGCAATTCATGCAATATAAATACTTCTTTATCATCAAGAGATTCTATAATGTTATATATCTGCAATACGGTATTCTCGCCGGCATCGCTGTCGGGCTGACTTTGCACTTCGGAAAAACCGAGCAGATAATCGGCTGAAACATTCAACGCCTTACAAATGCTATGCAGGGTTTGTATTGCGGGAGCTTTTCTTCCGCTCTCGATTTCCCAAAGAAAATTTCGCGAAATGCCTATTTTTTCAGACAGTTTTTCCAATGTAAGCTTTTGTTTTGTACGAGTATGCTTAATTCGTTCGCCCATTAATGACAAATCCATAAAATCACCTCACTATTATTTTACAACAATAAGCAATATAAAAAACCA
>CANQXJ010000037.1 GCA_947627795.1 uncultured Clostridia bacterium | reverse complement strand
CAAAGTCGGAGTCCGCGGAGCCGTAGCGGACGGTCTCCTCGTCCTGCGCGTACAGTTCGTCAAAGTGCTTCCCGTACGTGACGCTCGAAAAAGAAGGGAGCGGTTCTCCGAACAGTTCCTCCGCCAGCCGTTTCAGACCGCTCTCATTCAGCTTGCGGAACTCGTATATGCTTTTAAGGCTCATCTGTGACGCACAGATCGTGTCGTACACGGGAGACTGGATCACGATTCCCATCGCATACGCCATCGAAGATTCAAAGGCGATGTTGTGGGCAATCTTTATAACTGTTTTATCAATGAGGAACGCCGTAAGAAATGCAAAAAAGGCGTCCCTATCTATATTTGTGCCGATACGGTGGACAATGGGAACATAGATGCCCGTGCCTTCCTTGACAGAGAAGGAACATCCGACAACATGCGCCCTTGCGGGATCAAGAGCCGCCTTGTCCTCCTCGCGGTACGGATTATCGGGAGCAGTCTCAAAGTCGAATGCGACAACGCGGCTACCGCCGATGTAGTCCCGTATCCCATCCACCGTGGTCACACATTTATATTCTGTATTCATGCATAATCACTCCTATGGGAAATAACCGGAAGAGCGTTACACCCCTCCGGGCTTTTATGTGCTTTACTTCAAAGGTTCAATGATCTCTCCCGTTTCGGGATCGACCAGTGGTTCATCATCAATGAGGGATGCCGGAGTCAGGCTCGCAGCATACGTCTTTACCGTCTCGGATATACCAGCCACGGCGTTGCGTTCCTCGGAGGTAAGCATACGTTCGAACGAGAATACCGCCTGGGAGAATGCGATGCCGGATGCGTTGGTGGCCTCCTTCAGCGTGATTTTCGTGACCACCTGGTTCAGCTTTTCTGAGTTTTTAGACTATTCACATTTATCACCTTCCTCTATTCATGTGGGTTCATTAATCATTTTTATCCTCTTCAGAAAGATCAATCAGAGATAATTAAGCAAAAAAATAACAGGCAATGAAACCCGTCTGTAGGGTACACGTCACCTGTTAATCAAATCAACTTAATCTCTTAAAAGGACACTATTATAGCGTCAAATCTTACTTCATACATACAATGTAATCATTATACCTCACTTTTAATAATTTGTCAAGACTTTTTTGTAATTTTTTTGAATTTTTTTTAGATTTATGTTTTATATTTATATCTCGAAAATAAAATTATATTTTAATGCGTTAAATGCGCAAATAAATTTTTAATTATGTACTTTTGCCGCATATAAGAAAAATCTTAGCCATATAACACCTCTGCATATACAATATACTTTCACCTATAATTCTATTTTACCTATTGGAATTTATTTTGTCAACATAGCAGCTTAAAAACTTCCTTCCCTCCGCAGTGATTCGTTTTCGACCATTGTCTTATTTTTGGCGGTATTGACGTTTACCATCGTCCGGCATTACCGGTTTATTCGCTGCCATTTCTAAAATGTCTTACCAATAAATTTGAAGTAAGAAGATTGTAAGACAACAAACTTAGCATGACAGCTTGATTTTTCGATATATATCTTACATTCTTACTTTTTTTAATAATATAATATAATATTATAGCTTTTCTTAAAATTATCACTATGTTTTATCACAGAGAGTGTGTAATGTGTTACAGCGTATGTGTTGAAAAAACGGGTAAGAATGTAAGAAGTGCAATTGCTATGCGGTTTTTGGGATTTCGGCTATGTAAGTTGGGTAAGGTTTTGTTAAAGAAAGACGATCTCAGTGAAAGTGAACATATTTTCGAAAAAAAGGTTGACAACACAGTTGAAAGGTGATATAATAAATACATAAAGCAGAATTGGATGCTTTTGAAATTGTGTATTATATGCAATTTCATTTTGGTATGAAGTAAGTTCATTTGTGGGAAAGGTGCGCTCTTTTCACAAATCTTTGTTGATAAATATTAAGTTAATTTTTTAGATTGGATATCTGGGCCCATGAACGGCTCAGCGCATCCAATTTTTTTTTGCTTTAAATTTTATTGCAAAGGGCGTGATTAAATGAGCCGACATTACGAAGTTGACAATGCACCGATTCCCACAATGAATTTACGCGAAAAAACGGCGGTTCTTCCAAAGAACATTCAAGAGCGCATCGCCGAACTGGACAAGATTATCGAAACGTATCCTAAAAAAATCCCTGTGACAACCGCGGCAAAATTCCTCGGAATGGATGTCGAATGTATGCGGCGTGGAATAGAACAGGGGAAATTTCCGTTTGCACTCGGATGTGACAACGATTTTTACGGAAACCGATATGCCTATATATCGTCCGTCACGTTTTATCTGTGGTTCCTTTCCCCAATAATTATTTGAGCAAACGGGTTGAAATGCTTGGTTTCGTGTGATAAAATATATATGTCAAAACGATATGTGTTATACGAAATCGGCAGACTTTATATTACGAAAGGAACTGATAGTGTATGGCACTAAAAAATAAAGAACGAACTGTGGTTCAGTGTACTGTCGGCAGAAGCTCCGACGGAAAAAGAATAAGAAAGTCGTTTTACGGCAAAAACAAAAGAGAAGCAAGGGCAAAAATGGAGGCGTGGAAGAAAGCCTGCAGCAGGGATGTTCTGTATGCGGGCGGTTATTCAATGAAAGGTTTTTCCGCATGGGTTGACGAGTGGCTCAGTGTGTATAAGCGGGATAACGGAATCCGCGAATATACATATCAAAACACGTATAAATCACGGGTGGAAAAATATTTCAAACCGTATTTCGGGCAAAGACCGCTTGATTCTATCTATCCGATAGACGTGCAAAAATTCTTCAATCTGCATCGGGATTTAGCTCAGGCGACTCTTGATACTCTAAAAACCATACTTGTTGATATCTTCGGCAAGGCGATCGACAACGGTTTATGTATCAGGAATCCGGCAAAAAACATAAATCCGAAATCCTCCAAGCTGACGGTTTCAAAGCGGGTTTACACGCTCCGGCAATGGGAGAAGGCGGTGGACTGGTGCATCGAGCATGAGCAATGGGATGTGCTGACAATATTAAAGAGCGGAATTCGACGCGGCGAGTTGCTTGCGCTGAAGTGGACGGACATCGACTTTGAAAAAAGACAGATGGCAGTCAACGAATCAATGAGTCCCCCTGTGATGGATGACAACGGCAACAGGACAATAAACTATCAGGTAAAGACCTCGGCAAGCAACAGGACAATTCCTATCAAAGATGAACTCGCCGAATACCTGAGTCGTATTCCGAGAAAATCGGAAAGGGTTTTTCCGTGCAAGAATGCTAACGCCTATGGTAAAAGCATTCGCCGTGTGTTGGCTCGTATGTCTGAGGACTGCGGTATTCCGTGTCTGACGCTCCATGAGTTCAGGCATACCTACGCCACGCTTCTCAAGGAAAAGGGAGTGGATATATATTATATCGCCAGGCTGATGGGGCACGCCGATGTAAAGGTTACGGATAAGAAATATCTGCACGTGGATCCGGAGGCTCTCAGAGCTGCGCTGGTCATATAATTTTGAATGCCATTTGAATGCCACTAATACCGATTTTTGCCGATAAATACCGACAGCAAGAAATTGTGATTTAGGTTAAAAAACAAATAAAACCCGCGCGAAGCCCAAAGCGACAGCGGACCGCAGCGAGCGCGTTTACAAGCGAGCCGGTACGCCGAACGACGGCTTTGCGCGGCAAAGGAGCGGGACGCGGCATAAAAAAGAAGCCTTTGCTTTGCAAAGACTTCGTAAAAGCGCCGCGTTCTGCGACGTGGAGGAAGGGATGGGATTCGAACCCACGAACGCTTGCACGTCACAGCATTTCCAATGCTGCGCCTTCAACCTCTCGGCCACCCCTCCGTTTTTTCAACATTGATTATTATAATATAAACCGCTTCAATTGTCAATATTTTTTTCGAATTTTATCCGGACTTTCAGTCCGGAATAAAGTTTGTTTTTTCATTGTAATTTACTGCATTATGTGGTATAATTTATAAAAATAATGCGAAAGGAGAAATTAAAATGAAGCTTGAACTGTATAAATTCGATACGTGTCCGTACTGCGTCAGAGTTTTCAAGGCGATTGAGCGGCTCGGCAGGACGGATATTGAAATGCATGACGTGATGAAAAGCGAGGCGGATTTCAAGCGGCTTATGGAGGTGGGCGGCAAGGACCAGGTGCCGTGTCTGTTTATCGACGGAGTGCCGCTGTATGAAAGCCTTGATATAATCGACTGGCTTGAAAAGCACCCGCAGGAAAGCTGAAAAACCGGTAAACCATAATACACCTACGCAAAAAACACTCTGAAAAGCAAAGTAATCATAAAGCGCTCAATTGCGGCGGATTTGTTTGTTTATTTCTTCACAATGTATTTCGCTTTGCTTTTCAGAAACTTTGCCAAGCTCTTCGCGCCGTCGTCCTTCATATCGGTTTTGTCGATCACGCTGACGCTGTTTTTGTCATGGAACAGATAGATATATTGTCCCTTTTCTATAATTTTATCCATGTCGGAATAGCTGTATTTTTCCTTTTGCCCCGCGCATTTTTCGGTCATATAATCCTCGAAAAAGTCAAATTTCGTTTCCGCGATATTTCCCTTTATCTGCCGGTACGGCTTGCGAAACGCGTTTCGCGGATACACCAGCAGCACCGCGCCTATCCACGCGCTCAAAAACGCCCATACCGGTCCGAGGTCGTTCGCGAATATAAACGCCGCGAGTATTATCAGTACAATTCCGCTAATCGTTGTTATTATCCGCATAGTTTTGAGATTTTCCTTGTAATACATACGGAAAAATTCCTTATACAGCATAGGATTGGTTTTTGTCGTCACCGTATACAAACGTTCATCAGCCATATCAGAACCCTCCCATATAACGCTTCACAAACGCGCCCGCCGCGCACGAAAGGAACGAGAACACGGCGTATACGATCAAACAAATCATAACCGTCATAACCACATTTTCCGCGCTTTCCATCTCGTAATACATAAGTATCGACGCGGTAGAAATCACGGTAAGCAGCAGCGGGAACCGCCATGTAAAACCGAGGCGCATACCGTTAAAGAATCCCACGGCGAAAATAAAAATCGGATTCAGCGTGAACATAAACATGGTCGATAACAGCATCGCGCCGTTTTCGCCCATAAACACGAACATAAGCGGTATGATATGGAACATTATCAGCGCCGCGACGATATACATTTTAGCCGAGTCAATGCCGAAGTCGCCGCGCACGATAATCGGATCTTTTTTCTTCAATGTTTTTCTTCTCTGTTTTTTGCTCATTTTTTCTCCTTACATACGCACGCTTTCGCCGTTGGCGGACAAATAGCGCTTTAAATCCATAATTTCGATCTCTCTGAAATGGAACAGGCTCGCGGCTAAAACCGCGTCGGCTTTTCCGAAACAGAACGCGTCGAGAAAATGTTCCATAGTTCCCGCGCCGCCGGAGGCGATCACGGGGATTTTCGCGTTTTCGCTGACCGCTCTCGTAAGCTCGATATCATATCCGGCTTTCGTTCCGTCGCAGTCCATACTCGTCAAAAGTATCTCACCCGCGCCAAGCGCTTCCGCTTTTTTCGCCCATTCGAGCGCGTCTATGCCGGTATTCACTCTGCCGCCGTTGAGATACACCTCCCAGCCGCCGCCGTCTCTGCGCTTCGCGTCGATAGCGCACACCACGCACTGACTTCCGAATTTCTCAGCCGCTTCGCTGATAAGTTCCGGTCGCTTGACCGCCGCCGAGTTTACCGAAACCTTGTCCGCGCCCGCGTTTAAAATGCGCCGAAAATCCTCGACGGTGCGTATGCCGCCGCCGACGGTAAACGGTATAAACACCTTCCGCGCCACCGCCTCGACCATATCCACAACGGTATCGCGCGCGTCCGACGAGGCGGTTATGTCGAGAAAAACAAGCTCGTCCGCGCCCGCCTTGTCGTAGACCGCCGCACATTCCACGGGATCGCCCGCGTCGATAAGATTTACAAAATTAACTCCCTTTACGACTCTGCCGTTTTTCACGTCAAGACAAGGGATTATTCTCTTTGCGTACATATTTTATGCTCCTTAAAGCGTTACGAAATTTTTAAGTATCTTCATGCCCACATCGCCGCTCTTTTCGGGATGGAACTGCACCGCGAACACATTACCGCGCTCGACCGCGATATCGAGCCGCTCCCCGTATTCGGTATACGCCAAAACAATGCTCTCGTCCTCGGCGGACAAGTAATACGAATGAACGAAATACACAAACGGGCTTTCCCCGATATCCTTTAAAATGCGACTTTCCTTTGTAAATGTCAGATTATTCCAGCCCATATGCGGGATTTTCAGCCCGCGGTCGGGAATTTTCACGATTTTGCCCTTGAAAATTCCAAGTCCCTTAACTCCGGGAGTTTCCTCGCTCTCCTCGAACATGAGCTGAAGTCCCAGACAGATCCCCAAAAGCGGCTTGCCGCTCTCCGCCGTTTCGATAACGGCTTTATCAAGACCGGATTTTTCAAGACTTTTCATAGCGTCCCCGAACGCACCGACTCCGGGAAGAATAACCTTGTCGGCATTTGCGATTTCCGAGGGGGCGTCAGTCACAACGGAATCCGCGCCTATAAAATCGAGCGCGTTTTTAACGCTGTGCAAATTTCCCGCTCCGTAATCTATAACAGCAATCATTAAAATCTCTCCAATTACATATTAAGCGTGTCCCTGATACGGCGGATAATTCCGTCCTCCTTAGCGGCGAACATCTCCGCCTGCTTTTCTATGTACCACAGCTTTTCCTTAAGCTTATCCATATATTTCACGTTTACGATCAAATCCGCGAGCATAACCGCCATCAGTGAGAACGACGCGAAATAAACGACAGTCGGATTTAAGCCCCAAACAAAATCAGTCGTTATAGGTTCGATATATTTCACAAGCAGCACCGCCATAAATCCGAACGCGGCAGCCGCGATTATGCAGATGCGCCCGTTCACGTTAAGCGGCCAGCCGGTATAGTCCCACCACCGCTGATGAAACAGCTTTTCGAGCAGCCACGAAACCGAGTATTCCAGCGCGCTGCAAAGGAGCATCCCCGCGAAAAACAGCAGAACGGGATTTTCTATACGGCGCAGGATAAGGATTATCAGCAGCGCGCCGATGCCGTAAATAGGGCAGAAGCACGTTGTCAGGAACCCGCTGTTCACAAAGCGCCGCTGCTGAATCGTATAAAACGCCGACTCATAAGCCCAGCCGATAAAGCTGTAAATTGCAAAGCATAAAAAATAGTGCAGTATCGTCATTTTTCTTCCACCTTTTCAGACAGCCGAAGCCACTAAATTATACAATTCCGAATTATTTGTCTTAAGCAAAGATTTCAATTTCGGGTACGCGTTTTTCGCGAACACCTCATAAACCGAGCAAGCCTTGTCAACCACGCACACTGCCCAGCTTTCGCGGTATTTCGGCGGTGTTAACGTAAGCGGGAACATATGTTTTTTAATAATGTCCTTTTCCACCTCGGTAAGCTCGAAATCGTCAAGCGCGTTCCTGAGCGCCGCCGACGGGTGAGTAAAGCCGTGGACGCGCCGTTCGGGCAGACCGTCGTGCCAGTCGTAGAGGAAGTAATCATGCAGCAGCGCGCCGCGAATAAGCTCGTTCCGCCGTGCGGAAAAGCGTCCCGCGAGCCGTTCGCTGTAATACGCGACCGCGATAGTATGCAGAAGGCACGAAGTATCGCCGTGCTGCGTATAATCGTTCATACGTTTAAGCCGGGACCGTTCCGCCGTATCCCCAAGGCACCGAAAAAACATAAAATCACTCTCCGCCCCAAATTTAATCCATTATATATTATATTTTATATGTGCAAACTTGTCAAGAAAAAACAGCGGAAAATACCGCTGTTTTTTCTTGTGAATTTATTTCAGTATCTGTTTGTCACAAAGCGGCTCCGCCCCGTTCCATATAAACAGACGCACCGATTTTGCGGAGTTATAATCCTCCTTCGGTATAACAGCGGATATTACTACTGATTTACCGGACGGAATGTCCGCGTCATTAACTGTGACTTTAAAAGGTGTATTTTCATCGTTGTAAAATGCCGTGAAAACCTTTATATTTTTTTCTTCGCGAGCATTGTTTGAAATTTCCGCGTCAAACGTCAATGAATCTGTCAGTCCGCCCGTTTCGACGATAAATGTTTTCACCGCTTCGACTGTCTTTTCAACATCATTTTCCGCAACGGTTATGGTTCCCGTTTCGGTGTTAAAACCGTTTTTTGAAATTGTATACGTATACTTGCCGTTGTTATTTACGCGCAGCCGCGCGCTTCCCGTGCTGTCGGTCAGCGCCGTTTTGCCGCCTATTTCCACACATGCGCCCTCAAGCGGCTTGCCGTTATGGGTTGTTTTGATTGTGACAGAGCTTCTGCCGCGCTCCTTTTGAATATCGAAAAACCTTATTTCATACTTGAGTACCGCATCGGAACCATCGGTATACTTTATTCCGGACAATTCCACATTGAAAACATCTCCGTCCTCAATCGTTCCGAGGGAATTTAAATCCGGTCTGAAAATAATGGCTTTATCAATACCGTAGCCGTCGTTATCGACAGCCAAATGCATTTTGCTGTCTGACAGTCCTTCCTCACCGAGATTCGGTGTGTTTTTATCAAAAGTCCAAACTTTTCCGTCACGTTCGCGCTTAAGCTTCAGCGTTACATTTTGCTTGTCGGGAGCAGTATACGGAGAACCGAGATTTATACTCCACGGGCAGTCGATGATCTGATTGAGCTCTTCACTTGCCGCCATATACTGAATCGGAAAATCACCGGCGGCGGGCCATGCCACGTATGAATCAAAATTAGAACCATAGGAATGTTTAAGTCCGAATACGTGCATATTCGCTCGGTAACCCCTGTAAGACGATGAAGCCGGTCCCCGCGCGTATCCTATACCGAAGTCCTGATTGGAGGGCTTGAAAATCCATCTTCTGTGACCGGCTCTTTCAATATTGTTCGCACCGGCGTCATATACCCAGCCAAGCACACATTCTGAAATATTATCCCTGCCAGCTGAGATATTAGCCTCATTGCAGCCCTTGTAGGCGGTTTCGAAAAACTCGTCGCTCATGTCGTTCGGCTGCTGCGGATAATGGTCGAATTGGTTTGAAGCCGCCAGCAGAACCGCGCCATGCTGAGCTATATCATTCAATTCCGGCTCAAATACCGATTGTTCATACGGCACACCCGCAAGAAAACGCACCATTCGAAGCGCGTTCTGAGCGTCCGCTATGTCCTCGTCGCTGAGAGAGCCGGCTTTATACGGAGCGGTAAAGCTCGGCGTTTCCTTATACCGCGTCTGCGCCCCTCCCGTGAGCGCACAGCTCGGGCAGCGCCTTTCCATGGCGACTATGTCAGATATTGAATTATCGTGATTTATTTTTATTTCGTCAGACGAAGCGAGCGAAACAAATTCATCCGTAAATACCGGCGCAGAAATATCGTTTCCGGCAGCCGAAGCAGTCAAAGCCGCACAGCCTATCATAAGACATAAAACCGCAGCGGAAATTTTTTTCATCTAAAATCCCCCTTTTGTGAATTTAAACAATTATAGCACACATAAAAGAGCGTGTCAAGCGGACGTGCGGCAAAACCGACTTGCCTTTGAAGCTTTTTTGTGGTATGATATACGGAGATAATACAAGGAGGCGGAAGCTATGTACGAAGCGTTAAGCGCCTGCCGGCTCTGTCCGAGAGAGTGCGGCGCAAACAGGAACGCCGGGGAAACCGGCTTTTGCGGAGCGACGGACAAAATAAAAATAGCGCGAGCCGCGCCGCATATGTGGGAGGAGCCGTGCATATCGGGCAAAAACGGCTCGGGAACGGTGTTTTTTTCCCATTGCACGCTGAAGTGCGTATACTGCCAAAACTATCAATTAAGCACCGAAAACAAGGGCTATGAAATTACCGAAGACGAGCTTTGCGAAATTTTTCTCAATCTGCAAAAACAGGGCGTACACAACATAAACCTCGTCACGCCCACGCACTATGTCCCACAGATTATAACGGCGTTAAAATCCGCGAAAGAGCAAGGGCTTATTATTCCTATTGTCTATAACACAAGCGGCTGGGAAAAAGCCGAAACACTCAAAATGCTTGAAGGTCTGATCGATATTTATATGCCCGATATGAAATATTTTACAAACAAACGCGCCGAAAAATACTCGTCGGTACGGGGTTATTTTCAGATTGCTTCGAAAGCTGTTGAAGAAATGACGTGTCAGACGGGAAAATGCGAATTCGACAAAAACGGAATAATGCAAAAAGGCGTAATAGTACGCCATTTAATGCTGCCCGGAATGATGTCGGAAACGAAAAAAATTATGGAATACCTGTATAAAACCTACGGGAACAGCATATACGTAAGCCTTATGAGCCAGTACACGCCGATGCCGCAGGTTGAGCGTTTTCCCGAAATCAACCGCCGTCTGAACATGACGCAGTACGACATGATGGTCGAATACTGCGCGGATCTCGGTATGGAGAACGTGTATATTCAGGACGGCGAGTCGGCAAGCGAAAGCTTTATTCCGCCGTTTGAGACGTAAATAATCCCGATGCGATAATTATAATGAGCGGCACAAGCAGATAGTTATAGCGCGGCTGCACCTCGATAACCGCGAACGCCGCCATATACAGCGCTAAAATCACCGCAAGCGGAAATATTTTTTTTCGCCGCTCCCTTCCCAAAAGAAGCGTTATCGCCGCGCATATACCCGCAACAGCCATTACAGCCGACGACAAGCGGCGGTATATTTCGTTTGAGATAAAATCATTTTTCATTGACCACGTATACACGAAAGAGCCGAATTGATACGCGAGCTTTTTTATGATAAGCGGCGCGATTTTTGCGGGCTCTTCCAATCTTTCCTCAATGGCTTCACCGCATTTTTCCTCGTCGAAAATCAGCTCCGCGTCCGGTTCCGACCATGTTCCGGTTGTTTCGGCGTTAAGTCCCACCGCGATTTTATATTTCAGATTACCCGACAGAACGGATTGATTTGTAATTTTATTCGCCGATAAAACGCCGTCAGCCGCAAACAAAACTGCGAAAAACACCGCCGCGAATACCGCGAAACGGGCGGCGTTTTTTATTATCCGTCTCTCCCCCGCGCCCTCAGCTACGGCAATCACAGCCGCCGCGATTATAACAACATACATTTCCGGCCTTAGCAAATGGCTTACCGCCGTAAGCGCTCCGCACAGTGCGGCGTTTATGTATTTGTTTTTCACGGGCTTCGAGTAAATCGTCCATGCAGCCGCCATAAAAAAGCACGTCGCCGCGTGCTGGTTTGTAAGCACGGGAATAAAAAACAGCGATAACGGATTTACTGCCGTAATGAACAGCGTGACAAATCCGGCTTTCTCTCCCGAAATTCTCCGCGCGGTATCAGCGGCAAAAACGCAGGTAAGCGCGGAAAATACCGCGTTCACAAGCCGTACCGCCAAAGCGGATTCGCCGAATATTTTAAGTATAAGCGTCTGGTATATCACAAACGGCATATGCGCCGACCACTGACCGGTATAAATCGTGCCCGATTTCGCAAGAGCCGCGCCCCATTCGCGAAACGGAATTCCGGCGAGCATACGCGATAAATCGTACGTAATCAAAAAATCCGATTCAGGCTCTATTTTCCACAAAAAAACAAAGAATACGCGCAAAATAAGCGCAAGCGCGGCGAATACGATAACCGCCGTTTTCCCGCCTCGGTAAAGCTTCGCCGCCGCGAATATAACGGCGCATACCGCCGTGAGCGCAAGCGCTCCCGCTAAAACAGACGGCGCGCTCATTGTGAACACGCCGTCCGAATATAATCCTCCGTCAGCGAAAATTCCCGCGAAATTGACGGTAAACTGTCCCAAAACCAACACCGCCGCCGATAAAACGCACACGGCTGAAATAAACGGCTGACTTTTGTTATCTTGCATAGCTCTTTGTAATCATGTCGATAAAGTCTTTATTGCTGCGCGTGCTTCTGAGCTGTTTTAAAAGGCTCGACATAGCAACGTCGTTCTGCCCTTTGTTAAGCTCGCGCCGTATAAGACGGTTCGCTTCAAGCTCCTGCGCCGACATAAGATCCTCCTCGCGGCGCGTGCCGGAACGGAGTATGTCTATCGCCGGGAATACGCGCTTTTCCTGCAAATTCCTGTCAAGCTTCAGCTCCATATTGCCCGTGCCTTTAAATTCCTCGAAGATGACGTCGTCCATGCGGCTGCCCGTTTCAACGAGCGCGGTGGCAAGTATCGTAAGACTTCCTCCCTCCTCGATATTCCTCGCCGCGCCGAAAAATTTCTTCGGCTTAAACAGCGCGTCCGGATCAAGTCCTCCGGAAAGAGTCCTGCCAGTCGGCGTTACCGTTAAATTATACGCTCTCGCAAGACGCGTGATAGAATCGAGCAGTATCACAACGTCGTGCTTGTGCTCGACAAGTCTTGACGCGCGCTCAAGTACCATTTCGGAAACCTTGCAGTGATTTTCCGGCATCTGGTCGAATGTAGAATAAACGACCTCGCCGTTTATTGAACGCTTCATATCGGTAACTTCCTCCGGACGCTCGTCAATAAGCAGCACTATCAGCTTTACATCGGGATAATTTTTCGAAATAGACTGGGCGATTTGTTTTATAATCGTAGTCTTGCCCGCTTTAGGCGGAGCAACGATCATACCGCGCTGTCCCTTGCCTATCGGGCACATGAAATCTATAAGTCTCGACGCGGAATTGTTTATCTCGCCCGTATCGAGTGTCAGTCTCTCCGTCGGGAAAATCGGCGTAAGCTTTTCAAACGGTCTGCGCCGAAGAGCGACGTCGATGGTGTCGCCGTTTATGGTCTTTACGAAAAGCAGAGGCGAGTATTTGTCCTCATCCTGCGAGGGACGGCAGTCGCCTACCAGCTCGTCGCCGGTTTTTAATTTAAAGCGGCGTATCTGCGTGGGCGACACATAAATATCGTTCGGGCTTGACTTATAGCCTTCCACGCGCATAAATCCGAAGCCGTCGTTCATAACGTCGAGAATTCCCTTTACCTCAACAACGTCCGCCGGACGCTCGCGTTTTTTCACCGGCGGCTGATTTTTCGCTTCTTCCTCAATCTGTAACCTCTTTTCGCGTATACGCGCGATTATTTCATCCTTTCTCAGAGCGGAAATCTTTTCGATCCCAAGCCCCTGCGCGATTTGCTTAAGCTCTTCCTTAGTTTTTCTTTCAAGCGCAACTCCGTCTTGCATGCAAAATACCTCGTCATTCTAAAAATATTTTTTGAATTTTATAATCAAATCGTGTAAAAATTATGACCGAAATCACACGATACAAAAATAAATTGAACACAATATTATAAATTCAGTATCATCATTATATGTCACATTTTTCAATTTGTCAACAGAATTTTAATAAACCGGTGAAAATTGAGCATACTATTCATATAAAATCGCAGAAAGGAGATTTTTATATGATAGAACAGGACACAATAAAGCTGCTGCGCGAGTGCGACGCGGGCGTTAAAACGGGTATCTCATCGTTATCCGAAATCATGGACAGCGCCAAGGACGGCGATTTAAAGCGTTATCTTTCCGACTGCAAATCGCAGCACGAGCTTTTGCAGGACGAGATCAACGGGCTTCTCAATCAGTATCAGGATGAAGGCAAAGACCCGAATCCCATGGCGAAAAGCATGTCGTGGCTGAAAACAAACATGAAGCTGACCGCCGACAAATCCGACCACACCGTTGCCGACCTGGTTACGGACGGCTGCAACATGGGAGTTAAGTCGCTGAACAAATACATGAACCAATACAAAGCGGCTGACGAGCAGTCCAAGGACATCGCGAAGCGGCTCGTAAATATGGAAGAAGAACTCACGCACGAGGTGCGGCAGTTCCTGTAATACGCTGTGACGGCGGCTTTGCCGCCTTACATAACCGTAATCACCTTTATCTCCTTATTCAATTTTTTTGCATAGTCTATGGTGTGCTTTGTTCCTTTTGATTTTCCGTCCCAAAATATCAGGGCGCAATCACATATCCGCACCATTTCCTTTATTTCAGCATAATTTAATTTATGACCACTATATTGGTCAATATTTTCTTTATTATACCATACAATATTTAAAAGTGCAACCTATATTGGTCAAAAAATGAGGGATTTTATGGAACAAAAATTACGCCGCGACCTCAACATGGGCGCGAATCTGAAAAAACTGCGTTTGGAAAACGGGTATTCACAAGAGAAAATCTGCGCAAAATTACAACTTTACGGCTGTGATATAATTCGTTCAACTTACGAAAAATACGAACATGGCAAACTGAATATTCCTATAAGTATAATCGTTACTTTAAAAAAAATATATAAATGTGAGTACAATGATTTTTTTGATGGTTTGGAATATGAACTTAAAAATCTGCAAAATGAGTCCGAATAATACACGTCCGGATCAAGAAGCAAAACAACAACCGCTGCAGGTATGTCCTGCGGCGGTTTCAGTCTGTAGTCTTGTTTATACAACCGTCATCAAATAATACACGAGCGGCAGCGTGGCAAGGCTTGCTATCGTCGTAATAAACGCGCCCTCGGCGGTGTACGTAACGTCGCCGTTGTACTCGGTCGCTACTATGGTAAGTATCGTCGCGGACGGAATAGCCGCCTGCAGTATTATTACGTGCTTTACCGTTTCGTCTATGTTCAGAAAACGCATAATAAACATCAATATCATCGGCAATATCAGCATTTTAACAGCCGTCAGCACAAACAACGGCACGCGCCTGTAAATACGCTTAAAGTCCACTCCCGCGAGAGTGCCGCCTATAAACAGCATCGACAGATATGTCGTAGTTCCGCCGATCCCGTTTAAAACGTCTCCGACAACTCCGGTAAATTTCAATCCGAAAATCATCATTATGAACGAAATCACAAACCCTATCGTCGCGGGATTTACGAGATTTTTTAGGTTTTTGCGTATCGACGTTTCCGCGCTGTTGATCGACGCCATTTTGTATACTCCGAGCGTCCACAAATACAAATCGTTCATCATCGCGTAAACGGCGGCGTATAAAAGACCCTCCGCGCCGTAAAGCTCCTGTATCAGCGGGTACGCCATGAACACCACGTTTCCGAACGCGTACATACTCGAATACACGATCGCCCGCTTTTTTTCCATTTTGAATATTCTCGAAAAAAGCGTCCCGACAAGCCACATCACACCTATCACAACGAGCGCGATCGCCGCCAAAATAAAGCAGTTCGCGACCTTTTCCGCGTCCATGTCCATTTTTGTGAGCGACGTCACAACAAGAACCGGAAGCGTGATTCTTATTATAATTTTTGAAAGCGCGTTTTTCTGCTCCGTTGTTATATACCCCGTTTTAACGCACACAAAACCGATCAGCATAGCCAGCCCCAATGTCAGTATGCTGTTTACTATCGTATTAAAACCATTCATAAATTAACATTACTCCCCGCCGCCGTAAACTCTCGGCTGCAAAACGCCTATATACGGCAGATTTCTGTATTTCTCGTCATAGTCCAAACCGTAGCCCACAACGAACTCGTCCGGTATTTCGGCGCCTATATACTCGGCTTCTATTTCCGTCTCGCGTCTGCTCGGCTTTGACAGAAGCGCGCATATTTTAACGCTTGCCGGCTCTCTGTCCTTAAGCATCGCCTTAAGCCCCGCGAGAGTGTTGCCGCTGTCGATTATGTCCTCGACCAAAAGCAGGTGCTTATCCTTGATATCGTTTTCCAAATCCTTCTTGATTTTCACTTTGCCGCTCGATTTAGAACCGCTGCCGTAGCTCGAAGCCTGAATGAAGTCAAGTCTTATCGGCATATCGAGCTTTCGTATCAAATCAGCCGAAAATGTCAGACTGCCCTTTAAAACCACGCCGACTATAATTTCCTCGCCGCCGTAGTCTGCGTTTATGCGTTCGGCGAGTCTTTCCACTATTTGCGCAATTTCCCCCTCCGAAAAAAGCACGTACTTAATATCGTCTTTATTCATCAAAATTGCCCCCTTTTGTCTATTGTACCACACATTACCGCAATTTTTAAACCCTTTTTTTGAAATTTTTTTGTTTTTACAGGGAATTATATTTCGGGGAGGCGGTGGAATTGAAAAAATTAATTGCGGTTGTCTTTTTGTTAACAGCTTTTTTCTCCCGCTCCGTATTCGCGGATTCGGAAGCGGAGCGAACGGCGGAGGAAAAAATACGCGGCTACGGTATTGCAAATTCCATAGACGAATTCGACAAAGCGGAGCTTGGCAAAATCCACGATTTGCTCACCGCATGTGCCGACGTTATGGAATTTGATGTGAAAAATCCCGATTTCGACACACTGATGGTGTACATTCTCCACTCTCACAACAATTTCAGACTGCTCACCGATATAGATACGAAAGCGGTCGAAGCCACGCCGCAGCCCGGACATGACGAAATAAGTCTTGTCGGCGGTGATTATATTGATTATATCGTAAAAAACGTATTCGCTCTTGAGCCGGAGCATCCCCCCGTCGGCGCTCTTGCCAAGCGCGGCTATTGCTATTCCGGCGGCTACTACTATTACACGGATAAATTTTTCTACTACTCCACCGACGAGCTTGAAATAAAAGCCGTTTACGATCTCAGCGGCGGCGTTTACTACATCGTATTTACCGATGTTTACACTGAAAATGATATTTCAGAATTCGAATACAGCTACGCTGTTATACAGACCGGCGGCGATTTCGGCTACCGTGTTCTGCGCATAGGAATGGGACTTGAACCGCTGTCCGAGGATGAAGTCCTCGCCTATGCTCCGGACTTAACAGGCAGCGCAGAACCTACCCCCAAACCCGAGACGGATAGCTTCGCGCGTTACAGACTGCCGCTTTTGCTTGCCGCAGTCTCATTCGGCATATCGGCGCTTGTTATCGGTTTAATTTTTATCGTCAAAGAAACACGTGACAGTTAAATCACACGCGGCTTCGGCGGGAGTTATCGTAAAATCTACAGTGTAAACCGTTTCGCGCATACCTTGATGATTGTTTACCGAATGCGCCGTCACAACCGGTTCGGCGAAATCCGAGCGCACTGTGAGGTTATGTATCCTCGCCGCTCTGTTTTCGGTTTTGGGTTTTATCAGGGACACTAAACGCTCCGTTATTTTATGTCCCCCGTTTTCAAACGAAAAGCTGTCGGTCAGCGTCACGCCACTGTCGAATATTTTAAATACCCGCTCCGCGCTTTTAAGCTCCGGCACATCGTATGCATCCGATACGCAAACGGAAAACACTCCGTCCTCCGCGTGCGAAACGGCTTTACCGCTCCCCTGAGCGCGGTCGTCTATTATCGGAACGCTGTGACCGAGCGACGATGTGTGGAAATATTCGTACCTTTTATCTCCGAAATAATCGGCGGTATACTCGCCTGCGCCCAAATCGGCTATGAGCTGACCGCCGTCATCGGCGATAATAAACGCGCCTATATCGTTATGATTGTGCGGCTCGGAATTATTTCCGCCCTTCGCTGCAAATGAAAATCGTTCGCGCTTATCAATATACCACTCCGCAGACGTAAAATACCGTGCGCCGAGCTTCGGCTCGTCCCGTGTTATTCCGGTGTCTCCCCAAAGAAACGAGCGGTAATACAGCGCCCAACGGTAGCAGTCGTCATAATCGCGCCTGTATTTTATATCGGGAAATTCTATTTCATCTCCGAAGCGCTTTTTCAGAAAGCTTATCATTCCGAAATTAAATCCTATGTCGCGCGAGCAGTCGGAAAAGCTGACGGCGGTATTTTTTCTGAGAAACATATGCTGTCGGCACTGCGCGATTTTCTTTACCTTTTCATTGCCAAGCAAATTTGTTCCGTCAAATTCTTCAAGCATCGCGGCGAAGCATAGAAAATATCCGAAGCCGTAGCTCCAGTAGTCAGCGCCCTCAAGGCAAATTCCGTCATCGCCGTAGCCGCTTAAAAAACAATACATGGTTTTTATCAGTCTATCCTTGACCGCAGGAAAGCGTTCGGGAAACATAGTCATATACGCCATTCCGACGCATCCGCCGCAAACCGCAGCCCAGTTGTGCTCCGCCGTCTCCCACGGAAACACTTCACTTTCATACGGCTCTATAACACGCCGCGTTATTTCCGATTTCACTCTTTCTTTTAGTGTCCCCGATACATCGCAAACCGCGCATATTTCACTTAATGTCTGAGCGGTTTCGGCATTAAACAAATCAATCACTGTTTCGGGAGTTTTACTGTCCCCGACATGAGCCGGAAGCGCCCATGTGAACTCATCGCAGACCGCATTTATTATTTTCTCAAGCTCGTTTTTATGTCCCCCGTATATTAGCCGCATCATCGCGCGAGAAGTAAGGCATCCGCGTCTCGCAAAATACTCATTTTCGTAATTCAGCCTGTTTCCGTTTCTTGAAAACTCGTCAAATTTTTCCCGATTGAGTCCATATCCCTCAAAATTCTCAAAGCATTCATACAATGCGCGAAGATCATCAAGCTGTCCTAAGCGATTTACCGCGTCGGAATTCATATTCGTACATATTCTCATTTATCCGTCTCCTTTTTCTTAATATTACCACCGTTTGCACTTTTTTTCAAGTGGCAAAAAAATAAACGCCGCGCCCTAATTGCGGGCGCAGCGTAATACTTCTCTCCGCAGTGAAAACAACGCGGTTTTTTCTTTTCAACTCTGACGCGTCAAATCGTAATATCTATGATAATCAGCACAAAACAGGCTGTAATTGTTTATCCGCGAACGCCGCCTCAACAGCATCCTGAAGCTTATCAAAATCCGCCACAAGCGAGTTCGGTTTTTTTATGTAGTCGTCCCTTGAAGGTAGATAAATGATACAATTTCCCGTAAAGGTAAAAGCCGAAAAACCGCGCAGTTAAGCCGTTTTTGAAAAATTAAGTTTTGTTTGTCCCGTCCGTTTTCCGGCTTTATGTTATATTATTGTATCAACGCCGTTTACTATGCGTCTGACAATTTAATTTTTTGTTGGGGAAAAATTAAATTGTACAGTTATGGACGCATTTTCAAAAATGGAAATTAAATTACAAAAAATCAGCGGTATCCGCCGCTGATTTTTGAGATTGCGTAAAGCCGTTTTTCCGGGTGGTGTGAGAAAAAGAATTTTACGAGTTTCATGTTTTTTTATTCGGCTTATGCGCGCCTTTAGTCTTTTCGAACTCCTTTACACGCTCCGAAAGCTCCGTAAGCTCCTCTTGCGAAAGCTCCGGAAGCCGCTCCAGCTTTTCAAGGAACTGCGATATGGTTTCATTTTCCTTTGTTTTCATAAACTCCATATAGTAGCTTACGACAACGCCGGGTATCATGGCTGTGACGACTATCGCATAAATCGCCGTAAGAACCGTGATAACGCGCCCGATATGACTTACGGCGACAATATCGCCGAA
>CANQXJ010000036.1 GCA_947627795.1 uncultured Clostridia bacterium | reverse complement strand
GATTATGATGATTATAATAAGACTGATAAGCGGAACGAGCTGAACATAAACGGCTATTCGGGAATTTGCCTGAACAGCACGCGCTTTGACGAGGTGCTTGTGAACCGCGAGCCGATAACGGTAGATACGGCGCTTGAAATCGCGAGAAACAAAATGGAGGCGGAAATCGCGAAGGAGCTGCAGCCCGAGTCGCAGCTTTTGGGCTCGGATATTTCGTACGAGCAGATCGACGATGAAACTATAAGAGTAACATTAAACATGAGCTTTATCGAAAAAATAGGCATAGAAAACATAGGAACAGAAAATACTCCGGCGCAATAGCCGGAAAAATATACAGAGGAGTGAAATACTTGATAAAAAAACAGATTGAAGTGCCGCGCGAGGTAGATTTATCCTCACTTTTCGGCAGCTTCGACGAAAACATCAAAACGCTTGAAAAGGCGCTGGGAGTGAGCGTCGTTCCGCGCGACGACGGACTGAGAATCACGGGCGAGGAGGAAAACGCGGAAAAGGCGGAACAGGTGATAAACCTGCTGATGCAGATACTCTCGCGCGGCGAGGCGATAGACCAGCAGAAGCTTATCTACGCTATTACGATGGTGCAGGAAAACGGCGGCATCGACATGAAAATGATGGGAAGCGACTGCATCGCGATAAGCGCGCACGGCAACCCCATCAAGACGAAAACGCTCGGACAGAAGAAGTATGTGGACGCTATCAACAACAACACCATCGTGTTCGGAATAGGTCCGGCGGGCACGGGCAAGACGTATCTGGCTGTCGCGAAGGCTGTCACGGCGCTTCGGAGCAAGGAGGTAAGCCGCATTATACTCACGCGTCCGGCTGTCGAGGCGGGTGAGAAGCTTGGATTTCTGCCGGGCGACTTGCAGAACAAGGTCGATCCGTATCTGCGTCCGCTATATGACGGAATGTATGAAATGCTCGGTCCCGAAGGCTTTATGCGCTACCAGGAGAAGGGCGTGATAGAGGTCGCGCCGCTTGCGTATATGCGCGGACGGACGCTTGACAACGCGTTTATAATCCTCGATGAAGCGCAGAACACAACGCCGGAGCAGATGAAAATGTTTCTTACGCGTATAGGCTTCGGCTCAAAGGCTATTGTCACGGGCGACATCACGCAGATAGACCTTCCCGGCGACAAGCGCTCGGGACTTAAAGAGGCGGCGAAGATACTTAAAAACATAGAGGACATAGCGTTCTGCACATTCACCGAAAAGGACGTTGTGCGCCATCCGCTTGTGCAGAAGATCATCAAAGCTTACGCGAAATACGACGAGGAGCGCGAAAGGGCGCGCATGAGGAAAAAGACTGCTCAGAGCGGCGGAGGAAAAAATGGTTGAGATTATAATATCAAACGAACAGGATAAAATCGAATTTACGAAAGAACTCGAAAACGCGGTAAAGAGCGTGTGCGAGGCTGTTCTCTCCGAGGAGGAGTGCGATTTTGACGCGGAGATAAGTCTTACTCTCACCGACGACGAAAGCATACGCGAAATAAACCGCGAGCACAGAGGTATCGACAAGCCCACCGATGTGCTGTCGTTTCCGATGCTCGAATTTGACGGGGACTGCTATGACGTTGAAGAAGAACCCGACAGCGGACTTGTCGTGCTCGGAGATATAGTAATTTCTATGGAGCGCGCGGCGGCGCAGGCGGAGGAATACGGGCACAGCTTAAAGCGCGAGACCGCGTTTCTGACGGCTCATTCGATGCTGCATCTTTTGGGATACGACCACGTTGACGACGAGGAAGGCGAGCGCGTTATGCGCGAAAAGCAGGATAAAATACTGAACGGATTAAATATAACAAGGGGATAAAAATGAGAAATAAAAACTTTTTTCAGAGCATAAAGTGCGCGGTGAAGGGAATTTTGACCGCTCTGGCGGACGAGCGCAATCTGCGCTTTGACATTGCGGCGGCTTTAGCCGTCGGAGTCCTCGCGTACGCGGGCAATCTCGAAAGAACGGAATGGGCGCTGCTGCTTTTGGTGATCGCGGCTGTAATTTGCGCGGAGCTTTTCAATACTGCCGTTGAACATACGGTTGACATAAAAACAGACAAATACGACAAAAACGCGGAAATTGCCAAAAACACGGCTGCCGGAGCGACGCTGGTCACGGCGGGCTGCGCGGTATTGGTGGGAATTCTGCTGTTCGCGGATTTTGAGCGGCTGTTCCTTATAGCGGGCAATATAGCGTTTTTGCCGAAGCTCAGGCTTATAGCGATAGCCGTCGCCGTGTTTGACATAGCGCTTATATTTATCGCGCCTTTGGTTATAAAAAAATTCAGAAAATAAAAAACGGGAGAAAAATAATGAAGAAAAAACATTTTAAATCAGGCTTTGCCGCTATTATCGGTATGCCCAACGTCGGAAAATCGACGCTTTTAAATACTATTGCCGGACAGAAAATAGCGATAATTTCCGACAAACCGCAGACAACGAGAAACAAGATTTTAGCTATACACACAACGGACGAGGAGCAGATAATTTTTACGGACACACCGGGAATACACAAGCCGCACAACAAGCTCGGCGAGTTCATGGTGAACGCGGCTAACGAGAGCATGAACGACACGGATGTGCTCGTGTTTGTCGTTGACGCGACGCACAAAATACAGGATATAGAGCGCGATATAACAAAGCATATCGCGGAAACGGGACTTCCGTGCATATTGGTTCTCAATAAGGTTGACGTGATGAAAAAGGAGGATCTGCTGCCGATTATCGCGGACTACGCGAGTATGCATGATTTCTCGTCGATAGTGCCGATAAGCGCGAAAAGCGGCGACGGGGTGCAGCTTTTGCTTGAAGAGATACGAGAATTTTTGCCGGAAGGACCGGAGTTTTACGACGAGGATATGGTGACCGACCAGCCCGAACGCCAAATCGCGGCGGAGATAATACGCGAAAAAATGCTGTGGCTGCTCGAGCAGGAGGTGCCGCACGGCATCGCGATCGAGATCACAAAAATGCAGGAAAAGCAGAAAATCACGAATATTTACGCGACAATCTTCTGCGAAAAGGCGTCGCATAAGGGAATTATCATAGGGAAGAACGGCGAGATGCTCAAAAAAATAGGCTCGCTTTCGCGAAGCGATATTGAAAAAATGCTCGGTAAACAGGTGTATCTTGAGCTATGGGTAAAGGTGAAATCGGATTGGAGAAACAGCGATTTTCTTATCAAGAATTTCGGCTATGTGAATGAATAGAAAATAGTGTCAGTATAACCTGTCGAAATCTGAAAAAACTACAGTTAGACCGGAAAGCTTTCGGGGAAGGTAAATTTCATTTTTCGGAGGGACACATCATGGACAACGCGGCTTATTGGGAGGAATTTCTGGAAACGGGCGAGATCGACGCGTACTTATTATACAAGGGCACGGATAACTTTGAAGAAGCGAAGGACGATGATGCACAGTGGCAAACGTTGAAACAAAAGGCGTTATCATAAAACAGAACGACTACGGCGAGGGACACAGGATGCTCAGCGTCTTTACGGATAAATACGGCATAATAAAGGCGGTGAACTACAACGCCAAGCGCATGCGCAGCAAGGCGGCGTCGAGCCAGTTCCTGAGCTACGGCGACTTTGTCCTATACCGCTCCGCCGGCGACGTTATGACCGTGAAAAGCATAGACACGTCCGACACGTTCCAGCCGATAAGCGAAAGCATAGTTAAGCTCGCTCTGAGCAACTATATGTCGGATATAACCTACGCGCTTCTCGGAATGGAAAATCCCGACGAGCGGATCATGCGTATATTTCTAAACGCGCTTTACGCTCTCGCGTACAGGAACGAGCCGCCCGATAAGGTAAAGACGGTGTACGAGTTAAAGCTGATGTCGGCGGGCGGCTATATGCCGCTGCTCGACGGCTGCGCGTCCTGCGGCAGCGTCGCAGTTTCGTCGTTCGACATAGACAAGGGCGCGGCTTTCTGCGATAGCTGTAAAAGCGGTGCGGCTGTGCGGATAAGCGAAAACGCATACCGCGCTATGCGGTACATAACTATGTGCGAGGATAAAAGGATGCTCGCGTTCAGAGCCGATAAGGGGCTTATCGCGGAGCTTAATTCCGTGAGCGAGAGATATGTTAAAACATATCTTGACAGAGGATTTAAAAGCCTTGAATATTATTATTCAATGTCTGATGTGTAGCGCGGCGGTATTTATATATTTTGTATAGAAAACCGGAAAAAGCGCTTGAGTTTTGGTTATTTTGCCAAAATGTTGACATAATTTATAAAAAACACTTGCAATTATATCTCCGATAGTATATAATGATACGGTATTATGGATTAAATTTTCGGAGGTGTAAAAATTGCCAAATATCAAGTCGGCGAAGAAAAGGGTAAAGGTAATCGAGAAAAAGACTATGATTAACACTGCCCACAAGACTGCGCTGAAAACGGCTGTAAAGAAGTTTGAAGCAGCCGCGGCGGCAGGCGATAAGGAAAACGCTAAGACTTTATTTAACGAAGCGGTAAAGAAGCTAGACCAGGGCGTAAGCCAGGGTATTCTTCATAAGAATACAGCCGCGAGAAAGAAGTCGCAGTTAGCGTTAAAGCTTGCAAAGTTAGTCTGAAAAAGAGAAAAAGGCTTCGGATGGATTCCGGAGCTTTTTTGTATGTTTAAATTGACATTTCCGTGTAAAAATGGTATTATTTTTATACGGAAATTTTTATTTGAAAGGACGGAAAATATTATGGCGGTTACAAAAAAGAGCTTCGGGACTTTGCCCTCGGGCGGGGAGGTTTTCGTTTATACTCTTGACAACGGCAGTATAAGTGCGGAAATTCTTACCTACGGCGGCATTGTGAAAAATCTTTACGTCAACGACAAAAACGGCGTAAAAACGGACGTTGTGCTCGGACGCGATACGCTTGCGGATTATCTCAAAAACGACGGCTATCTCGGCGCGCTGATAGGCAGACACGCGAACAGAATCGCGGGCGGGAAATTTGTGCTGAACGGAATTGAGTATAATGTCGGCGTGAACGAAGGCGAAAACAGCCTGCACGGCGGAAATATCGGCTTTGACAAGAAGCTGTGGACGGCGGAGATAATCGGAACAGACAGCGAACCGTCGCTTATTTTGGCGCTCGTATCTCCCGACGGGGACGAGGGTTTCCCAGGTGAGCTGAAGGTAAAGGTGACATATACCATTACAAAGGAGAACGCGCTTAAAATCAGTTATGAGGCGGTAAGCGGCAAGGACACGGTTGTGAATATGACAAACCACAGCTATTTTAATTTGGCAGGTCATGACAGCGGAAAAATGACGAAGCAGCTTTTGCAAATTAACGCTGATTTCTATACGCCGAATAATGACGAATGCATGCCGACAGGCGAAGTCTGCTCAGTTTCGGGCACACCGTTTGATTTCAGAACGATGAAGCCTATCGGACAGGATATTGCGTCGGATTTTGAGCAGGTTAAAATGTTCGGCGGCTACGACCATAACTTCGCGGTTGCCGGACGCGGATACAGACTGGCCGCGACGGCGGAGTGCCCGGAAAACGGCATAAAAATGGAGGTGTTCACCGATAAACCCGGCGTTCAGCTTTACACCTCGAACGGACTTAAGGAGGGAACATACAAAAACGGCGCGCACTACGGCGTTCATCAGGCGTTCTGCCTTGAAACGCAGTATTTCCCGAATGCTATGGCGAACAGCCATTTTATCGCGCCGATTTTGAAATGTGGCGAAAAATATAATTTTGTGACGGAATATCGCTTTTCGTTTACATAAAATTTGTTTAAAATTAACAAAATAATTGGAAAAATTTTTCATAAAAAGGACAGAAAAAAATAAAAAAATCATTTGACATCTCGCATATCATATGGTATAATCTTAGTATAAGATACAGATAAAGGCAAAACTGCCGCAAGGCAGTGACGCAAAGCTATAGGGTCTTTTTCTTGGGCGGAAAAATATGGGGAAAGAGACAGCCAGTTACCGTATTATGGAAGTATTAATATGTAATGGTTCTGATACGGTATTTTTACGTATCACAAATTAAAAGGAGGTCAAAAAATGAGAGCAAAAAAAATTATGGCGGCTTTGTTGGCTATGGCATTTTCGGCAACGGCTTTAACAACCGCAATGGCGGCAGCTCCGTCGGCGTATGACGGACAGCCGTATGAGAGTGTAGGTTATACGTCTGACGATCCCGACGGCGAGATTAACCTTGCGGTAATCGCAAACGGCAAGGTTGACATCGTGGGCGACGCGATGTATATTAAGGGCAGCGTATATTCAAACGACACTATTTATGTCGGAAACGGCGCGGGCAACAAGGTTGACGGTCTGTTCATTTCCGGCGTAAAGGGTATGTGGGACTACAAGACGCCCGGAGACGGCGCGTCGGAGGATCAGTATCGTTACGGCTACATCCACGTTGACGACGATCATCAGATGACGACAAACGCATACAGCACAACGCTCGATTATGAGGGCGCGATTCTTGATACAGAGACATCGTTTGAGTGCTCTTACACACCGTATGATATCCCCGAAATCGCTAATTATGTAGATTATGCGAACGGTAATCAGTATTATCCGGGAGCTGTTACGGTGTCGGAGGATACGCATTACGGCACATTTGATATCGGAGGCGCCGGTCTTATTATCGATACTACAGACGGCGATGTTACGGTTGTAATTGATAAGCTTAATTCAACGGCAAACAATCCGCAAATAGTTGTAAGAGGCGGAAATCATGCTAAAGTGTATATAAGTGATTATGCTATGTACGGTACTTCACAGCCGAATATTGCTTTAGCGCTGACAAATGAAAATGTCAATGTTTGGGATTGGCGCGGAACTCAAAATAGTGATAATTACGCGCAGGAGTATTTTGACATTCTAAATGATCCTGATCAGATTGATTTGTTTATTAACACATCTTTTAATGAAGTTGATTTAAACAACAGCAAAATCGCGGCTAACATTTATTCAAACGCTGACAAGCTGACAATCAGCGGCGGCGGAAAGTATTTGGGTAATGTAACTTCAGGTGCAGACGACTTCACTATCACAGGCGGCGCAACATATGTTGAAGGTACGGTATGCGTTCCGAACGCCGATGCAAAGGTAGTTGATTCGGGTACACTGTTTGGTCAGCTTCATACAGACACCCTTACAATCAATGGTACGGGCAGAATTATATGGAAGGAAGACAAGGGCGTTCAGGCGGCAGAGAAGGAAGAACCGACAGAGGAGCCTGTTGTAACGGAAGAACCTGTTATAACTGAAGAACCTACTCCCGAGCCGACAGAGGAGCCGACTCCCGAGCCCACAAAGGTTCCGCTTCCCGACGGAGATGAAATTGTTCTTGAGGGCGGTTATGCATACATCTTCGGTGACGAGCCGGAAGTAGATGAGAACGGCGTTCCGTATGTTAATATGTCGCCGGAAAGAAACGTAAGCCGTGAGGAGCTTTGCGCGATGGTTATGAGAATGATTGACCAGGAATATGACACGCGCGGCAAGAGCTATCCTGTTACGAGCAAGATTTCCGATTATGCGGGCGCGTGGTATGAGCGCGGTTTTGCATACATGGTTTCGGCGGGCGCGTTTGACGACGTTGACGAAGTATGGCTCGGCGCTGTAACGAGAGGCGAGGTTGCGAAGCTGATTACATTCGGCTTAAATCTCGACGCTTCAAGGGCTGAGGAAACAGGATTTGCCGACGTAGAAGGTAATCCGTATAAGCCTTATATTGAAATTATGTACGGCTACGGCTATATGAACGGCAGAGACGACGGATTCGCTCCCGACGACTATATGACGAGAGCTGAGTTCTGCCAGATGTTCAACAACATTATAGGCCGTACGGAAATGGGTCTTGAGACCGCGGACGGTCAGATAATAACGCCGGAAACATATTCAATTGCCGATATTGACAATTCATGGGCTAGAGACGCTATGCTGAAGGCGACGAGCGCTTATGACCAGGACGGTTATGTAAACCTTACGCTCAGACACGACAATATCAGAAACGTCCTCGATAATTATGACAGTCAGATCGACTATTAATCGGTAACCTATGTGTTACTTTAACTGAAATTCCGATAAAATCCCCCGGGACTAAGCTCCCGGGGGATTTTTTTTGCGTTCTCCGATAAACACTTTAAACATGGGAAGCATATATTATAATATATACGCGCAAAACTGGGCGCTTAAAGTCTCCGTTACTACCGATAAAGACGCGTATATACACCCCGAAGATGATTTCATAGTGTTGAAAGGAGAAAAATATAGATGTATAACGACTGTAACAGAAACGGATTATTAAATGACAGATATAACCGCTGTCAGCATAACTCAAACAACTGTCAGCCTTCTTGCAATCAGCCGTGTCAGCCCATACCTGTTCCCGGACCGATGGGTCCGCAGGGCTTTCCCGGACCGACAGGACCGACAGGTCCGACAGGTCCGATGGGTATTCCCGGAGCTATAGGTCCGCAAGGTCCTCAAGGCTTCGCAGGCCCGGTAGGTCCTCAAGGTCCGACAGGTCCGACAGGCGCTCCCGGCTCGGTAGGTCCCGTAGGTCCGACCGGTCCGACTGGCGCTGTAGGTCCCGTAGGAGCAACGGGCGCAACAGGAGCAACGGGCGCAACAGGAGCAACCGGCGCAACAGGTCCTACCGGCCCTACCGGAGCAGCAGGCGCTACAGGTCCGCAAGGTCCGATAGGTTTAACAGGCTTAACCGGCGCAACAGGTCCTACCGGTCCTGCAGGCGCAACGGGTGCAACCGGCGCAACGGGAGCAACCGGCGCAACAGGTCCTACCGGCCCTGCAGGCGCGACAGGCGCGACAGGCGCGACAGGAGCAACCGGCGCAACAGGCCCGCAAGGTCCGATAGGTTTAACGGGTGCAACCGGCGCAACAGGTCCGACCGGTCCTACAGGTCCGACCGGTGCAACCGGAGCGGCAGGTCCTGCAGGTCCGGCGGGAGCAACGGGAGCGACCGGTGCGACAGGAGCAACAGGCTTAACGGGCGCAACAGGTCCTACAGGTCCGCAAGGCCCGATAGGTTTAACGGGCGCGGCGGGCGAGACGGGACCTACAGGCCCGACGGGACCGACCGGTGCAACCGGCGCTGTAGGTCCTACCGGTCCTGCAGGCGCAACCGGTCCGGCAGCTCCGTTGTCTGCGGCTGAATTTACCCTGCCCGTGCCTTCGGATGGAAACACCGATATTGATCCGGGCAATCCCGTTCCCTTCAGCGTGACAGGCACGACGGCGGGAACAGGTATATCGAATGCCGGCGGAACAATTACAATCGCAGAACCGGGCACTTACCTTGTTAACTTTGCTTTAAACACGTCCGATGAAGGTCAGCTTGTGCTTGTTGTAAACGGCGCGGAACAGGCGTATACCACAACAGGCAACGCTGCTTCGAATACGCCTATTATAGGCTCGTCGATTATTACGACTACGGCGGCAAATACCACATTATCGGTTAATAATCCGACGGGAGCGTCAGGCGCTCTTACAATCAATCAGGATCCGGCAGCCGATCCGAATGATACCGCAGCGCGCGTTACCATTGTCAGATTGGCGTAAAAGCTAAATTTTCGGGGAGCTGTAGGCTTCGGCTTACAGCCCCTTTACATATTTTCTGGAGGGATTTGTATGAATATGTATAAGGTGGCGGTGTACGCCATATGCAAGAATGAGGAAAAGTTTGTCGACCGCTGGATGGACTCGATGAGCGAAGCGGACGCGATATATGTGTCCGATACCGGCTCGTCGGACGGGACGATTGAAAGGCTCAGAAAGCGCGGCGCTGTAGTGAATGAGATAACGGTAAAGCCGTGGCGGTTCGACAAGGCGCGCAATATGTCAATGAGCTTTGTCCCCAATGATTTTGATATATGCGTATGCACCGATCTTGACGAGGTGCTCGAGCCGGGCTGGCGCGCTCTTTTGGAGAACGCGTGGAAGGCGGACACAACGCGGCTGAAGTATAAATACACATGGAGCTTCAATGAGGACGGAACTCCCGGAGTGACGTTTATGTATGAAAAAATCCACGCGCGGCACGGATTTAAATGGGTGCATCCGGTTCATGAAGTGCTTGAATATTCCGGTGAAAAGCCGGACAGATATGCGGTTGAGGAGCGGATCCGACTTGATCATTATCCCGATCCGTCGAAATCGCGGTCGCAGTATCTGCCGCTTTTGGAGCTGTCGGTCAAGGAGTCGCCGGAGGACGATAGGAATATGCATTATCTCGGTCGGGAATATATGTTTTACGGGAGATGGGATAAATGTATAGAGACGCTCAAAAAGCATTTGGCTATGCCGTCGGCGAAATGGCGTGACGAGCGATGCGCGTCGATGCGATATATAGCGCGCGCATATGAGGCTAAAGGAAATATGGCGGAGGCTGAGAGCTGGCTTTACCGAGCGGTCGCGGAAGCGCCGTACCTGCGCGAGCCGTATGTGGAATTGGCAAAGCTTTTGTATTCGTTCGGAGACTGGATAGGCGCGGCGCACATGACAGAGGAGGCTTTGAACATCAAGGAGCGTCCGGCAAGCTATATTAACGAGGGATTTTGCTGGGATTACACTATTTACGATATCGGAGCGATAGCGTTCTATAATCTCGGTATGTATAAAAGGTCGCTTGAGCTTGCCGAAGCCGCGGCGGAGCTTGCGCCGGATAACGGAAGGCTCACGGAAAATGTTAAAATAATAGGAGAAAAAGTGAAGAGTGGGAAAAATAAAAATGGGACGGAATGATTTTTTTCCGTCCCATTGATAATACTTGATTATTCGGTAATATAAATTTTTGTTCCGAGCGGAACCATGTCAGCCATCCAGTTTATATCATCCGGATGCAGACGCACGCAGCCGTGAGATATGTTAACGCCCACTCTGCCGTCGTATTCTCCGCCTCCGTAATATAGAAGCGTGGAATGGAGCGCGTAGCCGTTATAGAAGCGCATTACGGGACCTACGTAATATTCGGGATAATCCCAGCTTCTAAGCTTTTCTATGTACTCGAACTGACCTGTTATTGTGGGGGTGTCCCATGCGCCGAGAGCGCAGTCAAAGGTTTTTATAAGCTTCCAGTTATATTGCTCTCCGAGATATACTCTTACCTTATACTCCGGCTTTGAAACCCAAATAAGATATGGGGTGCTGCTGGCGATGCCTTCTCTGTTTACGGGCTCCTGACTGCGGTATTCCTCAACTATCGGGGACTGTCCTATTACTACGTCAAGGTGATCACCGAAATCAAGCGCGTCAACAGTGCAGCCGAACGCTTCAGCCATAGGTCTTGCGGGGATGTAGAGCGAACCGTCAATATAGCTTGTCGGATACGCAGTGTAATATGTCTCACCGAAGAAGGTGCAGTATGTTGTGCCGGCGTTGAAGATTATTTCCTTATCACCGACAGAGCATACAACGCTGTCGTAATCCTTGTCATAGTATACATCAAGACCGATTGCCTCTGCAACCTGGCGTATGGGAATCATGGTGTATCCTTCAACGAGACGCGCGCGCGGCGAAAGCTCCATTAATTCATCGTTCACGTATACGCATATTTCCTTTTCGTGTTTAGCATCTCCCTCGAAATTAAAGCTGTTTCCGGCGACAAAGCTGCCGTTATTGTCTGTATACGCGTATGTGTCCACCGTAAACGATTCTCCGGGATGAATGACGGTATCGTAATATTTTAAATAGTTCAATCCGTCAACGAGCCGAACCTTAAAGCTTTCTCCAAGGCGGTACTGAGGAACGTCGAAATGGTATGTAATATTATCAGTGATGCCGCCTACCCATTTTTCATCGGAAGCGACCAAAGCGCCGGACGAATTGTAAACTTCAAGCTTCGCCATGGAATCTATAAAGTATTCATGCTGCACGATATCAACGCTGAAATCAAGACTTTCCGAGTAAAAGCTTATATCGTAATGGGGCTGTTCCAAATTTATGTCCTGTGGTAAGGTTATCGTGCTGTTTTCGTCAATATAATTTATGGGATCGGTTTCGGGAATGCCCGGATCATCCTCGTTTGTCCCGTCGGCAAGCAGATTGTCAGCTTCCGTATCTGCTATACGGTAATCCTCCGTTTCAGCCTGCTCCGGCTTGTCCATGTGAGCCTGCGCGGCAATATATTTGTCAGCGTCGTATGTTATCTCTGACGCCAACGCCGCAGTTCCGAAAACGCAAACAGCCGCCGCTAAACATCCTACAGCGGCCTTCTTCAAATTTATCATGAAAAATCCCCCTATACAAATAAACTATACTAATTTTATCATATGAAGGAATATAAGTCAATAATTATACCGGAATATTATTTTCATAAAATAAAAATGTCTTGAGAGATCAAATACTCAAGACATTTTTTGCGATGTTGTTTTACCCGTAAATCACAGCCGTTCTTGTATCCGAGTTCCATTCAACCGCGAAGCCGAGTTCTTCGCTTATAAATCTCAGCGGTATCATTGTTCTGCCGTTTATCAGCCGAGCGCTTGCTCCGAGTGGACAGGACTGAGAATTTACGCGCGCGGTATCGCTGCCAAGCGTCAGCGAGATTTGCGTACCGTTTCGCGTCAGCGTAACTGTCCTTGCGCCGCCGTCCCAAAGAACCTGCGCTCCAAGCTTCTCGAAAACGCCTCGTACGGGAATGAAAGTATAATCATCAATTATGAGCGGATATTGATCTTCAAACCTTGTAAGCGTTTCGTTTATTCTTACTTTTGCGCCGCGGTAAGGCATATTGTTGTGATAATATCTTAAAACGTGTTGTATATAATGAGCATCGCCGTATGTGTTGTTCTGCCATCCCTCCGCGTATGAAGCGGCATATGGCAGCGCGTTTATCCAGTTGCTGCCGTTCGCTTCTATTATTTTGTCAAGGACTGCGGAGCTGAAATTGTAAGCCTGAATCATTTTGAGATAATCGCAGTCGTATTTTATCAGAGAGTCGGATATGAGCGACGCGGCGAACATTATGCTTTTTTCTTCGTTAAGTCTGTCCTGTAAGGTCCACGCGGCTCCGGTAGTTCTTAGCCCAAACTGCGCGAAAGACTTCTCGAGCGTGTATTCAATCTGCATTATTCCCCATGCGGGGTATTCGCTCCCGTCCGAACGGAAGCTCAGATTTTGCCCGGCTGATTCCTGCATACATATCGCCGCCAGCAGATTGGGATCAACTCCGTATTGGTCGCCGGCACGCTGAAATATTTCCGAGTATTTCAATACCGACGAATTAATCGGCTGAGTGCCGATTTCTATTCCCGCCATGCTTGTGCCGCAATGATCCGGAATCGCATCCGACGCGGAGGCGTTAACGGAAACCGCCGTTATTGCGGCGGTTAGTATAAAACCGATAATTTCCCTTTTCACTTTGCCGCCTCCCCTGATTAATATATATTATTATACATCAAGCGACACGGCGCTGTCAATGTATTATAATTCCTGCGTGAATCATATGAATATTTTTCCAATTCCATGTAAATAATAAATGAAAAGGAGGAGAATTATTATGAAAGGTTACATTGAAATTACGGACGTGCTCGCAAGAGAGGTGCTCGATTCGCGCGGCAATCCGACTGTCGAGGCGGAGGTGTATACCGATATGGGAACGGGCACGGCGATCGTTCCGTCGGGCGCGTCGACCGGAAGCTTTGAGGCGATGGAATTAAGAGACAACGACAAGAACAGATATAACGGCAAGGGAGTAAAAAAAGCCGTGGAAAATGTGAATATGACGATTGCCGACGAGATTATCGGCATGAACGTGCTTGAACAGCGCGCGCTGGATATGAAGCTCCGTGAGCTTGACGGGACGGAAAATAAAGCGCGGCTCGGCGCAAATGCAATTTTGGCGGTTTCTCTCGCGGCGGCTCATGCGGCTGCGAACAGTCTGCGCATACCGCTTTACCGATATATCGGCGGTTCGAACGCTCATGTTCTTCCCGTGCCGATGATGAATATTTTAAACGGCGGCGCGCACGCGGACAACAACGTTGATATACAGGAATTTATGATTATGCCGTTCGGAGCGAAAACCTTCCGTCAGGGACTGCGATGGTGCAGCGAGGTTTATCACGCGCTTAAATCGGTGCTTTCGGATATGGGCTGCGTCACGGCGGTGGGCGACGAGGGAGGCTTCGCGCCTAATCTGTCAGCCGACGAGGACGCGCTCGACGCTATTATGAAAGCGATAAAAAAAGCGGGATATCTGCCGGGGGAGGATTTTAAAATCGCACTCGACGCGGCTTCCTCGGAGTGGTATGAGAACGGAAAATACAGGCTGCCTAAAGCGGGGAAGGAGAAAACCGCGGACGAATTGATTGAGTATTGGTCGGATTTATGCGGCAGCTATCCCATATTTTCAATAGAGGACGGTCTTGCCGAGGACGACTGGGAGGGATGGAAGAAGCTCACGGAACGTCTGGGAGATCGGATCCAGCTTGTCGGGGACGATTTGTTTGTGACCAATCCCAAACGGTTAAGACGCGGAATAACCGAGGGCGCGGGGAATTCGATTCTCATAAAGGTAAACCAAATAGGCACGCTCTCCGAGGCGCTTGACGCGGCTGATATGGCGCAAAAAGCTGGATTCACCTCGGTGATATCGCACAGGAGCGGCGAAACGGAGGACACAACGATAGCCGACATAGCTGTCGCGCTCAACGCCGGACAGATAAAAACGGGCGCGCCGGCACGGTCGGACAGAGTCGCGAAATATAACAGGCTTCTAAGAATTGAGGAAGATTTATATTCGGCGGGGAAATACGGATCGGAATTATGATATAAAACACGTTTGTAGGGCGGGCTGCCCCGGGTCGCTTGGGCGAGCAGGAGACGCAGAGTCCGACCAGCCTCAGCCCGCCGCTGTGCGGATTTGGATAACTTGAAAATGACGGCGCAGGTATCGGGAGCGGGCGGCCGATGACCGCCCCTACGAAGGTGTTGATGGATTGGCGTGAAGCGGGCGAACGCGGTTCGCCCCTACGGGTGTGATGTCGGATTGTCGGGAACGGGCGGCCGATGACCGCCCCTACGGTGTTTGGTAGGATTATCGAGGGAGAGCTAACGCGGTTCGTCCATACAATATGTATTAAAAAAGAGTGATTCGGGAATTTCCCGGATCACTCTTCGTTGTTTATTCTTATTATTGACGGACTGTATTTCGGCTTAAGTCTTTTATCGAACAGGTGTATCGTAAACAGCGACAGCGCCGTCAGCGCGAAGCCGCATATTATTCCGGCTGTTTCCGTGCCGAAAATATAATTTCCCAAAACGCAGCCGAGCACAAGAAATATGATAGGCACTATATATACCAAAAACGCCGCGCGCAGCACTCTGCCGCCGCTCATGTTTATTATCACGCTGTCGCCTTTTTGCGCGCCGCACTCGTTTCTCGCTTCTATAACCGTTTCGCGCCCCGGACACATTCCGCATGAAGCGCAGTTATCTCCGCAGGCGGACGAGCGAATGATCATCACCTTTGCCGTCCTGCCCGTACATTCCTGAATAATTCCCGTTTGTTCCATTTTTGTATTCTCCTTAAAAAATCGGACAAATTTTTTGTATTTCTTAATATATTATAGTAAAATTAAAAATTTTTTCAAGTAAATTTGATTAAATATAATTGAAATATTCCGCTTTGTATGATATAATATACGCAATGTTATAAAATTCGATAATTTTCGTCGAAAATGACGAAAATTTAACAAACTTTACAGAGATTACAATGAAAGGAAGGATATTTAGCAATGGCATCAACATTCAAGGGCGGTCATCATGTTCCCGACCATAAGGATCTGACCAACAGCCGCGCCACAAAGCCGCTGCCGGACTGCGATATTCATATTTATCCGCTCCGCCAGCACATAGGCGTGCCGCTTACTCCGCTTGTTGCCGTCGGCGACACGGTATGCGTCGGACAGAAAATTGCCGACGCGGACGCGTATGTATGCGCTCCTGTTCATTCGTCGGTTTCGGGCGCGGTCATTAAAATCGAGCCGTATTACGACGCTTCGGGCAGCATGACGGACGCTATTTTCGTTGAAAACGACAAAAAGTACACCGTCGCGGACACGGTCAAGCCGAGAGATTACAAGAAAATGCTCGACAAGGACTTGCTCGACGCGGTAAGAGAGGCGGGCATAGTCGGCATGGGAGGCGCGGGCTTCCCGACGCACGTAAAGCTCAGCCCGAAAACAAAGGTGGATTACGCGATAATAAACTGCGCCGAGTGCGAGCCGTATATCACGGCGGACCACAGATATATGCTCGAAAACACGGACGAGATGATCATCGGACTTAAAATAGTGATGAGGATATTAAACCTCAGAGACGGCTATATCGGCGTGGAGCTTAACAAGCCCGACGCGATAGCGGCGCTGAAAGCCTCGCCCGAGTGCAATGAGCATATCCATATTGTGCCTTTGAAGGTAAAATACCCGCAGGGTGCGGAGAAGCAGCTCATAAAAGCCGTTACGGGACGCAGAGTTCCGGCGGGCAAGCTGCCCGCCGACGCGGGAGCGGTAGTCGTAAACGGCGCGACCGCGGTAACGATAGCTAAGGCGATCACGACGGGTATGCCGCTTATCGAGAGAAACGTCACGGTTTCGGGCGACGCTATTAAAGAGCCTTCCAACTTCCGCGTACGCACGGGCGTTCCCGCGTCGTTTGTGATAGAGCAGGCGGGCGGATTTATCGAAGAACCCGAAAAGGTTATTTCGGGCGGTCCTATGATGGGTATCGCGGAATATAACACGGATTATCCTATCGTCAAGACCACCTCGTCGATTTTGGCGCTTCTGCACGCGCCGAAAACCTACGACCCCGTCACGCCGTGCATCAAGTGCGGGCGCTGCGTCGACCATTGTCCGATGCAGCTCATGCCGTACAGACTGCGTCAGGCGGCGAGAAAGGGCGACGTGGATATGGCGGCGAAATATTACGCGACGGAGTGTATCGAGTGCGGACTGTGCTCGTACATCTGTCCGGCGAATAAAAATCTGCTCCAGTATATCCGGATGATCAAGCCGGAGGTACTTAAGAAGCAGCGTGAGGAGGCGCAGAAAAATGGCAGGTAATTATAAGGTTTCATCGTCGCCGCACGTACATACCGACGCTACCGTTCAGAGCATAATGCGCGACGTTATAATTGCGCTCATACCGTCGGCAGTCGTAGGCGGGCTTATGTTCGGCTGGTATGCGTCCGTTGTGATAGGCGCGGCGATCGTTTCGGCTGTATTGGCTGAGTGGATATTTAATTTATTGGCGAAAAAGCCGAATACCGTCGGCGATTTAAGCGCGGCTGTAACGGGACTTTTATTGGCGCTCAATATGCCGCCGCAGATCCCGATTTGGATGGTTTGCGTGGGCTCGGCGTTCGCTATCATAATAGTAAAGCAGCTTTTCGGCGGCTTGGGCAAAAACTTCGTAAACCCCGCTCTCGCGGCGCGCTGCTTTATGCTTATCGCGTGGACAGGCGCGATGACGACGTTCCGAGAGCCGCTCGTTGACGCTGTCGCGTCGGCTACGCCGCTCGCTATAATGAAGGACGGAGCGCAGGGTACGCTTCCCTCGCTTTTGCAGTGCTTCGCGGGCTTTAAGGCGGGAACTATCGGCGAGGTTTCGGGAATCGCGATCCTTGCGGGCTTCGCGTATCTCCTGATAAGACGCGTCATAAAGCCGACGATCCCTGTTGTGTATGTGGCTTCGTTCGCGGTTTTGACGTTCTTCTTCGGCAAGGAAGCGATGAACGTTGAGTATCTCGCGTATCAGGTTTTGACAGGCGGATTGCTGCTCGGCGCTGTGTTCATGGCGACCGACTACACCACCACGCCGACCACGCCGAAGGGCATGGTAATATTCGCAATAGGCTGCGGTGTTCTGACGTTTTTGATAAGACGCTTCGGCGGCTATCCCGAGGGCGTGTCGTTCTCGATACTCCTTATGAACGTTGCCGCGCCGCTTATCGAAAATTACACCGTTCCGAAGTCGTTCGGTAACAGAGGAGGTGCGGTTAAGAGATGAAAGAGAAAATGAATGTGGGCGAAATCGTAAAGATAGGTATCATATTATTCCTGATAACCGCTATACTCGCCGCGATCTTAGCCTTTGTAAACGGAGTGACCGCTCCTTTGATAGAGCAGAACTCGCTTATCGCGGAGCAGGAGGCGATGAAAACCGTAATGCCCGATGTTGCCGAATTTGAGGAAACCGAGCTTACGGCGGAGCTTACCGATATAGCCGAGGACAACGGCGGCGAAATAAGCAAGGCGTTTATCGCGAAGGACAGCTCCGGCGCGGACATGGGCGTGTGCGTTAAAACCGTTACGTCCGGCTATGACGTCGGAATCGAAACAATGACCGGCGTTGACAAGGAGCTTACCGTCACGGGAGTTGACATAATAAGCATGAACGAAACTCCGGGTCTCGGCGCGAACGCGGACAAAGAGGAGTTCCGCGACCAGTACGAGGGCAAAAAGGACGATGTAAACGTCGTAAAAGCGTCGCCCGGAGATAACGACATACAGGCGATAGCGGGCGCGACAAAGACGTCCAACGGCGTTACGAGGGGAGTAAATATCGCTCTCGACGCGGCTGAAATTCTTCTGGAAGGGGGAGCGGAATAATGGCTGAAAAGAAAACAGTGCCGTCGGTATTTATGAACGGCATATTGAAGGAAAACCCGACGTTCGTACAGCTTTTGGGTATGTGTCCGACGCTGGCGGTCACGACGAGTTTGCAGAACGGTATCGGTATGGGCTTATCGGCTACGGCGGTTCTGATTTGCTCGAACCTGCTTATATCGCTTCTTCGGAAGATAATACCCGATAAGGTCAGAATAGCGGCTTATATAGTAATAATAGCGGCGTTTGTAACGCTCGTTCAGATGTGCCTTTCGGCGTATCTGCCGGATTTGTCCGCGTCGCTGGGATTATTTATACCGCTTATAGTTGTAAACTGTATAATCTTAGCGAGAGCCGAGTCTTTCGCGTCGAAGAACGGACCGCTCCTGAGCGCGGTAGACGGACTCGGCATGGGACTTGGCTTCACCGGCGCGCTTTGCATAATTTCGTCGATACGCGAAATTCTGGGCGCGGGTACGATCATGGGTATCGAGCTTTACGGAACTCACGTTCAGCCTGCTACGATCATGATAATGGCTCCGGGCGGATTCATCGTGCTCGGTCTGCTTGTGGGAATTATAAACTTTATAACGTCTAAGGCGAAGAAAGGAGAGTAAAAAATGGCTGTACAGATAATTTCGATTTTACTTTCCGCGCTTCTGACGGAAAACTTTGTAATGGTTAAATTCTACGGAATATGCCCGTTCCTTGGCGTTTCGAAAAAGATCGACACGGCTGTGGGCATGGGCATGGCTGTAACGTTCGTTATGGCGCTTTCCTCCGCGATCACGTGGGTAGCGAATAAGTTCCTGCTTATCCCGTTCGGACTGGAGTATTTGCAGACTATTCTGTTTATCCTTATCATCGCGGGACTTGTTCAGTTTGTTGAGATGTTCGTGAAGAAGTC
>CANQXJ010000035.1 GCA_947627795.1 uncultured Clostridia bacterium | reverse complement strand
CCTGATATGCACCGCGAAAAATATCACCGCCGCCGCAGCCCATATCAGCGAAAATATCCGCTTCACATTTATCGACCTGCGGTACGTATATGTAACCGTTTCGGGCGCGCTGTCCGCTTGGTATTCGTCAGATTCAACAGGAAGTAGTTTCTGCTCGGTAATTTCGTAGGTCGGAGCATGGTCGCTAACCCATTCGCTGGCAGTAACAGCCGCGTTTTGCACCGTCGGGATCTCCGCGCGGTATGTAAATCCGAGCATTGAAAACGGCACCATAAACACCAGCATCACCGCGAGCCACGAATAATACCTCCAGCCCGCGCGGTAACGGCTCGTCACCGGAATTGTCAGGCACAGCAGGATCAGCACGATCACAGCCATCTTCGCCGACGAAACCGCCGTCTGCATAAAAAGCCGCTCTATAAATATCAGTACATTCGTCATTTCCTTTTATCCTTAAACATTTTTTCCAGCTCGTCGATATCCTCATCGCTCAACCTGCCGCTTCCGAGAAGCGCGCGCATAAAGCTTGTGACGGAGCTTCCGTACATCTTTTTCAGGAAAAGCTCGTTTTCCATCGCGGCGTACTCGTCCTCAGCTACGATCGCGGTATAAATATACTCCTTCCCGCGCTTGTCCTTTTCGATAAAGCCCTTCGCGATAAGACGATTAAGAAGCGTCTGCATAGTTGATTGCGTCCAGTTGTTCACGCCCTCGCCGTCTATCACGCGCTTGACCTCGCTCGTTGAGATCGGGTTCGGATTGTGCCAGATCACCTTCATAATTTCAAGCTCCGCGTCCGGCAGCTTTTTGATTATGTCAGAGTGTTTCATTATAATTCCTCCTTAAATACTACACGTGTCGTACTTTACAGTATAATACGACTGATGTCGTATTAACTATATCTATATATTACATCTGTCGTATTTGTTTGTCAAGAGGTTTTTGAAAAATTTTTTAAAAATCAATATGAGCATTCTGTGTCCGTAATTTACCTGTAATAAATAATCATTGATTAATGCCCGGGATTGTGATAAAATACTATAAAACAGAATATAAAGGAGGAAAAATATGAAAGGAAGAAGATTTATAAGCGCATTCCTCGCGGCGGCGCTTTCGGCGGCATTTGCTTTTTCGGCAAGCGCGGCGGACGCGATAACGTCGCTTAGCGGACTGCAATCGGCGTTTACAGCGGGCGGCAGCTACGCGCTCGGAGCGGATTTTAACGTCACAAACAGCGGCATTAAAAAGGACGTTACGATTGACGGCAATACTCACACGCTCACAAGCATGCAGACGGGCAATGATTCCACAATTTTTCAGAACGAAAATGTAAGCTCCACTCTTAAAAATCTCACAATTATCGGCAACGCGAAAACGGACGTGGGAATATGGGACGGCGCGGGCAGTATGACGATAACGGACGCGACCGTACAAAATTACAGCGTCACGACGTCGGGACGGCGTTCGGCGATATGCGCGGGTTCGGCAGGCACAGGCAAGCAGGGAAATCTGACGCTCAATAATGTCAAATTTAACAATAATTCCGAGTTTGACATAACCGTCGCGGACTCCGCGATCGTTACGATAAACGAGGGAACAGAGCTTAAAAAGCTGCGTTTGCAGTCGAATACGTGCAAGCTCAACATAGGCGCGAATTGGACGGGTGAATTTACTATAACAATGGATTCTCCCGCAAACGTCGAACTCGGCACGATCGGAGCGGGCGCGGACATTTCGGGAATTACCGTGATCGGCGCGCCGGGCTATGAGGTTAAAAATGACAACGGCAAGCTAAAAATAGAGAACAAAAACGGAGCGGAAATTCATTTTGACATGAGCAAGCGCGAAACGCTCTACCACGGCTCAACGGGATTTTTGTACGGCGCGGCTGAAATTAATGTGCCGTCGGTAGATCTGCTATACGGCTTAAAGCCCGACACAATGGTGCAGAAGGCGTACGGCGGCTTGCAGCACCCGACGGGCGACGCGGTTAGAACAAAATCGGCTCTCGAGGCGGCGGGCGTGCGCGATATGCAGGTTTATTTGCAGGACATCTACCTCGAATGGCCCTACAACGCGCCGATGAAAAACGGCTCGCTCGACGTTGACGGCTACACGAAAACGTGCGAGGAGATCCTCTACGCGATGATTTGCGACAAAGCCGACGCGAATACCGAAGGCGCTTTCCTCGGCAGCGACGGAAGCTATTACAAGCTCAACGAAACGGAAGCGAAAAAATACAGCTACGTTTTGTTCAACGAGCCGGACAACATTTGGTACGGCAGAAATCTCACGGGGCTTGAGAAGACGTGGAAGCAGGTTTACGAGGCTGTACATAAGATAGATCCGAACGCGCGCTGCGCCGGTCCGAACTTCGCGGGCTTCAACGCGAGCACATACGATAGTTTCCTGTCCTACTGCTATGACAACAACTGTCTGCCAGAGCTTATAACATGGCACGAGCTCGGCGACAGCTCGCTGACAGCGTTTTTCAACAACTACGATTCCGTGAAAGGCTCGGCGGCAAAATATTACACCGACGCGTACGCCGCGAAAGCCGGCAGAAGCTACCAGCCGGAGCTGCTCGTAAACGAGTACGCGCGTCATTACGACATCGCGACGTCGGGCGGGCTTGTGAAGTGGCTCGCGATGTTCGAGGACAAGGATATGAGCGGCTGTATGGCGTACTGGGGCATGGCGAACTCATTAAACGAGGTCGCCGCCGACCAAAACAGTCCGTCGTCAACGTGGTGGGTATATCACTGGTACGCGCAGATGACGGGCAAACAGTGCCCGCTTACGTCTCCCGCGTTCGCCGCGACGCGCTTCTACGGCGTGACCTCGTATGACGAGGAAATAAACACAGCCTACGCGCTTTTCGGCGGAAGCGAGGATAAGAGCGGCAAGGAAACAATTTATCTCGACAATATGAACGCGACGTCGCTAGCGAACGCGAACGGCGCGGTCAACGTAAAGGTGTACGCGGTCGGCTTCTCCGGTCAGCAGGGCACGAACTATAAGCCCGAGGTAATATTCGACGGAGCGGTCAATGTTACGGACAACTCGCTTAAGATCCAGGTTACAGACACGGACGAAATGAACGCGTATTTCGCGGTAATAACGCCCGCGCCCGTTTCATCGGAAACGTCGGCTATGGAAAATGTAAAGCTCTCGACCAATTTCTACGAGGCTGAGGACGCACAGCTCCTGGGCGGCGCGAAGGCGTACGCGAAAACAGGCTGGAGCACCTGGGCGGCTTCGGGACGCAAGGAGGTCGGCAGCATCAACAACAACGGCGACGGAGTGAAATTCACGATCAATATCCCCGAGGACGGAGATTACGATTTGAGCCTGTTCTACTCGCTCCAGGCTCCGTATGTGAACCCGCAGACGCTCAAGCCCGACGCAAAGGGGCAGAACCGCGCGCAGGGCAAAATGCTGCCGTTCGGTATGCAGATAGACGGCGGCGAGGTTGAAACGATTTATCTCGAATCGACCGTAACATGGAGCTACCGCAGGCATTACGATATGATCAAAATTCTGACGGCGGGCGAGCATACGATCACGTTCACGCAGATAAACGGCAACGAGGGCAGCAAAGGCAATTTGCAGCTCGTAGCCGCCGTTGACAAGCTGGACGTTAAAAAGCACGACGCAAGATATCGCGATTTTGAAATAGACTTATCCGAAATGGCGGCGTTCAAGGACGGCGATAAATATATCGTAACGGCTGTCGCTCCGGAGAGCGGATATTATATGGTTTCGGACGGCGATCTCAAAATCTCGCGCCGCGTTATCGACTACGCTCCCGACGCAAATTCATATTCGACGATTTCAACGTATGATACGCCCGTTTCCGACACGTTCTATCTCTCGAAGGGCGCGAACACGCTCGTTATAGAGGGAAACGCGTCAACGGTCGGATTTACGTATATTCCCGACGCTTCGGGCGCGTCGATCGAAGCGAAAAATATAGCGATACACGGTCCCAACGCGTATTGCGCGGCGAACGGCTTTGCAGACGGCGGGTATGTTATAAGGGATCTCGGCGTAGGAACGGACGCGGACGAAACGGCGGCTGACAACTATATCGAATTTAAAGTAAACGTGAAATCGGACGGAATGTACAATTTTGAGATAGAGTATTCCAATGACGAGCCCGCGCCCGTAATGCTCAAGGACAACGGCGCGACGTACGTTCACCCGTACAATATCGACCTCGTCGAGCGGTACGCGCAGATCAAGGTAAACGACGCGGAGCCTGAGACGGTATATTTCAGGAACACGTTCAGCTGGGACACATTCCGCGCGGTCAACGTGCCGCTGAAATTAAAGGCGGGTGATAACACGGTAAAAATCTACAACGACAATTCATATCACTTCAGCCCGATAGTAAATTCAACCGCGCCCGAAATAAGCGAAATAACGGTTAAAAGCCTGAACAAATCGACGGACGAAATCGTGATCACCTCCGACAAAACGCGCATAGACATAACCCACGGCGGCGACGCGGTATACGCGGATTACACCATAGTAAACGAAGCCGGAAATCTGCGCGCGTATTTCGCGAAATACAAAGATAACGCGCTCGTTGAGGTAAAATCCGAAGCTATCACAGGCGATACGCTCAGAATCACGCTCCCCGCCGCAAACGGCGGATACAAGTACAAAGCATTCCTGTGGGACGAAAACCAATCTCCGGTATGCGTCAGCGCCGAATATTAATGTTTGCTTAAATAAATATTATGGTTTTTATCATGTGCCCAAAAAAGTGAAAAAAATTTGCGAGTATATTAAAGCGGCGGAAAGGGATTCCCTCTCCGCCGCGTTTTTGTTGTTTTCTTTAATCGGCTCACCGCGCTTTATTCCTGATTCTATCGCCGACAATTTCATTTATGTTGTCGCCGATAAAAACCTTGACCGGAAATCCTTTTACCGAGATGATCCCCGAAGCTAACTCCGCCTCTATTCCTCTTTTTCCGTTCTCGTTGATTATATGATAATTAAATAAGGATTTTACATTCCCCTTCGCCTGTTTTATCGCGGAATACAGATCCGTCTCCGTTATATCCTCAGCGCTCTCCAGCACCTCTACAGCCATCGGCAGTTCGCTCAGCAGCTCCTTACGTACCGCGTAGCTCTCGTCAACGGAGCTCGTTTTTGAAACGCGGCGCAGGGCTGACACTATATCTCCATAATTTTCACTTATAAAATCATCAGTCTGCATTCGCAGATTAGCAGCCTCCTCAATAGCCGCGGCGGGTTTCTCGCTGTACGTGTTGTTTGACACAAAGCGGTAATAGCTCTCGATCGCGCCCTTCCTCAGAATGAAGCAGCCAAGCTCGTCAAGCGAGGAAAATAAAAGCTCCAAGCGCTTTTTCAAATCCTCCCACGCGGCTTTATCCTGCCAGTCATCTATGTTTTTTTCGATAAAAAGCTGCCCTGTAAACGCCCTTTTTACGAACGCAAGCTCCTCCGCATCCTCCTTTTTGTTTACCCAATACGGGTGCTTTTCGTAAATGCGCCTCATATCGTCTTTATGCTTCTCCGCCAATCGATTCAAAGAGCTTCTTATTCCGTCGATCAAATCATCAAAGTATCCGCGTCCGCCCGCCGCCGCAGCTTCGGGCAAAGCCGTAAACAAATCCACAACATCGTTATTGTCCGTAAAACCGTCAAGGTCCGTCAGCACATACACCTTTTTATGAATAAGTCTGAATATTTTTGTAATTACCGCAAACTGACCCTTGCCGTCCACCGGAATGATCTGCGTGCCGGCGACGTCGATGTTCAGCCCCAGCCGATTCGCGATTGCATGACATATGATCAGGTCGCTCGCGCCCTCTATCAGCAGCACTTTTTTTGCAAAAAATCCGTTTTTGTACGTCTGTCCCATTCTGAACAGGAACTCCCTCAGCTTTGTGCTTTTCAGCATTTCGTTGTCGGGAGCGATCTGCATCGGCAGCTCTCCTTCTTCAAAGAAAACGATATTGCTGAAATCTTCTATTCCGTCAAATGACAGCATATCCGAGGAATGTGTCGACAAAATAATCGTCTTGCGGTATTTTTCCGCCGCAATCTTCATCTCGCGCAAAATATACGACTGAAGCTGCGGATGCAGCGACACTTCCGGCTCGTCGACGAGCAGCACGCGTATGTCGTCGTCGAACAAGGCCGCCAAAATAGATATGACGTTTATAAGCCCGCTCGCTTCCGCAGTTACGGAATACTCCGTCCGCGTTCCCTTCTTTTCAAAAAACACCCTTAAATTACCCTCGTCCCAGCGAAGATAAAGCTGTCTGTCGAACAACACGGAAAGCCGCTCCGCAACTTTTATGTATATATCTTTTTTCTCGTCCATCGCGAAAAAATCACCGGTGACAGTTTCAATCTGACGGCGCTCCGTTTTTGTCTGCCTTGTTCCGGCGCTGTATTCTTGCGGATCGTGTTTGACTTCATTTGTCCTCGACCTATACTGCTCCATTTCGCCGAACCGATTGGATGAAAGATACCGCACTCTGTTACCGCCGAATCTGTTTCGCAAAAAATCACGAAGATTTTTCAGTGTCTGCGTTTTTCCCGAGCCGTTCGGACCTACGAATACAGTCAGTCCGGAATAAAGATTAACGGTTATTTTTTCGTCAAACACCTTGTTTACGGAAAATGTGCATTTGTACGGATATTGTATATTCCCCGGCATTATGCTCCCTCCTATCACAGTTATGCGGGAAATTTATGTTATCAATGACATTTTATTTTTAAGCTTCATAAATCCCGCAAGAGGTTTTATATATAGTATTTTATCACATTTAACCGAAAAGAACAATATAATTTCAGGCGATTTTAAAGATAAAAATATAAAATTGTGCATATCGCTTAAAACACATATAAACAGGCAGACAAAAAGAGACTAATCACCTTGTCCCCCCACTCTCAGGCAGCAAGCCGCATTAATGATTTTATTGACTTTTAGATATGCTTCATATATAATATAAACATCAAAATATTTTATAAAAACAGGAGGCGGCATCATGAAACTATTCAGAAAATCAATCAGCGCGTTCATCGCGGCGGTTATCGCTTTGAGCGGGCTGACATTCGCTGTACACGCTGACGAAAATTTGCTTAAAAACGGCGATTTCGAAAGCGCGCTTCTAGGCAGCGGCGACGTGTGGACATTCACGCAAACGGGCGGCTGGTACGCAGCGACGAGCAGCGGCACGGGCGAGGTCAGCGCGGATACATTTCACGGCGGCGCGAAATCGCTGAAGCTGGCAAACGCGACAACAGGACAGCGCGTAACGCTTAACGCAGGAACGGCGTACACGCTTAAGGCGTATGTAAAAGGAACTGCAGGAAAGGCGGCGGAGCTTCGTATAGACGACGGCACGGCTGAATGGCCTGATGACGGCAGCCACACGAATGCGTCAAAATCGGCAGCTTTAACCGCCGACTGGCAAGAGGTCACAGTAAGCTATACCCCTACCGCGACCCAGGCATATGTAATATGTCTTGAAACATGGGACGGAAGCACGGTTTATTTTGACGATGTAACGCTCACGGGCATTGAGGGCGAATACGAGAGCGGCGGCATTGTAAACGGCAATTTTACAAACGGCACGGAAGGCTGGACTGTCTCGGGAGACGGCACGGCGAGCGCCGACACGGGCGCGCTTGCGGCAAATGGAACGGTGCGCGTATACCAAACAGTTACCGGTCTTGAGCCGGGTACATACAATCTCACCGCGCAGGCGTACACGAGCGATATAGCGAAAACGGGCACAAGCTACCTATATGCGAAAACGGCGGGACATACCGTCGCGTCAACGGCTATTCCCGAGGGAACGGCGGCGTATAAAATCGTCGTGCCGAGTATCGTAGTGGGCGAGGACGGCACGTGCGATATAGGCTTAAATCTCGAAAAATCCGCGTCGGTTACGCTCGATAATTTGGCGTTCGAGCCGACAGAGGACACGCGCGTGAAATTCTATAAGGGCGGCGAAATTTCAAAGCTCAGCTATATTGAGAGCAAGAACGGTACATTCAGGCGCATAGGCGGCACTACCGCGGTAAACGACGCGCTTCAGGTTATGGCTGAAAACGGCTTCAATCTTGCGCGTATACGCCTTTTGGACAGCCCCGGCAAAGGTCACGGCGACGGAACGTATTATCTCCCCGCAGGATTTATGGATTTGAATGACTGCCTAAGCCTCGCGCGCCGCGCTAAGGACAAGGGTATGGACATCGAACTTACAATCGCGTATTCCGACTATTGGGTGGACGGCGAAAAGCAGATGGTTCCGTACAACTGGAAAGCGGATGTTGACGGGCTTAAAGGCGAGGCTCTTGTGAGCGCGCTTGAAAAGAAGGTTTATGACTACACAAAGGAATCGCTGCAGGCGTTTATCGACCAGGGCACCACACCCGAATTTGTTTCAATCGGAAACGAAATGCAGGTTGGAATTTTATTTAATCAATGGAAAAACAATAACGGCTTGTACAACAACGCGGCCTATCTGAAGCGCCTTGTAAACGCGGGCGCGAAGGCGGTACGCGAGCTTGCGCCGGACGCGAAGATAATAATCCACAGCGACAACGGCGGCAATGTAAGCAAGAGAAGCACGTTTATGTCTCTTGTCAAGGACAAGACAGTGGATTATGACGTAATCGGCGTGTCATATTATCCGTATTATAACGCCGCAGTTTCGATTGACACGGTTGTAAGTGAGTTTAATAACTTTGTCAGGACGTATGACAAAGACGTTATAATCATGGAAACCGGCTACAACTGGACGCAGTACAAAAGAGGCGGCAGCTGGGAAGGACAGCTTCAGGACAGCGGATATTATCAGAATGTTTACGGCGAAAGCGAGGAAGGTCAGCGCGCATTTTTGACCGAGCTTTACGCAAAGCTCAAGACCGTTCTCGGCGGACGCTGCATAGGCGATTTGTACTGGGATCCCGTTATGATTCCCGCGAGCGGCGTATGCTGGGCACAGGCTGAAGACGGTTCTTCACAGCCTGAGGTTGTATCAAACTCGACAATATTCAATTATAACAGCAGTCAAGCCACCGCAGGTCAGCTTGCGATGAAGTATAACACCGAAGCGAGCGACACATTAAATATCTCCGGCAGAATTAAAACGAGCACGGCAGGCACGGCGTATGCGAAAAATAAGAAAGTTACGTTTACCGTAAACGGCGCTCAGTATAACCGCACAACTGACAAATACGGCGACTATATCGTTTCAATCCCCTACCCCGATGACGGAAAGGTAAACATTTCGTTAAAGGGCAGTGAAACGTCATATACCGACAAGGACGCGCCGACATACGAGGGTATACTCATGAGCGGTTATAATTTTGACGACTTCGACGCGGCAACGGAACCGGATCCGGATCCGACTCCTGTTCCCACGCCTAAACCGACGCCCGTACCGACGCCTGTGCCGACGGAATCACCCGCTCCGACGGCGACACCGATGCCCGAAGGCGCGTATGTCAATTTGGACGTTGATATAGCCGACGACGGAACAATAAGCTACAAAGCGGACTATGCTGCGAACGGAGCGGAAAACGCGACGCTTTATGTCGCGGTCTATGACGGCAGCAATACTCTTATCGCGGTTTATACAGATAAGCCGGAATGGGTAATCGAAAATGTCAACATTAACGATGAAGAGTACGGACAGATTACCGTAAAAGGTTTCCTGTGGGACGACATGCAGAAACCGCTGTGCGATGAATATACAGAAATGATTGGCGCAAACGCGGCAGGGCTGTAACTTAACAAAAGCATACGCGGAACGATTATTTATAAGCAAGACCGCTGCGGCGGTCTTGCTTGATTTTTCGCTTTTATTACACAATAAAATCGCGAATTCGCGAAAATAACTCTTGACAAACACCTTTGCAGCGTGTATAATATAAAAGCAGTCAAAAATGGCCCGGTAGTTCAGTTGGTTAGAACGCTAGCCTGTCACGCTAGAGGTCGTGAGTTCGAGCCTCATCCGGGTCGCCATAATACCACAGTTCGTCTGTGGTATTTTTTATATAAAAATTTTGTAAAATTTCACAAAAGCTATAGATTTTTTTATAAAAATAGTGTACAATGTAAATAACAAAAAATATTTGGGGAGGTACATACAAATGGACGCAGTACAAAAGTGGATAAACGAGTTAAAAATCAAGGATTTGATGAAGGTTCTCGAGGAGCGCGATTTTGATCCTATATTCGCTAAAGACAAGGACGAGGCGCGCAAAATCGTAATGGACATGATTCCCGAGGGCGCGAAAATCGCTGTCGGCGGCAGCGTTACGCTTAACGAAACAGGTATTCTCGACGAAATAAGAAGCAGCAAATACAACTTTATCGACCGCTATAACACGCCGAATTTCGAGGCTATGCTCGACAAGTACAGAGAAGGCTACACGGCGGACGTATTTGTTTCGAGCACGAACGCTATTACAATGGAGGGTCAGCTTGTGAACATTGACTGCACCGGCAACCGCTCCGGTCAGATGGCGTTCGGTCCGAAAAAGGTTATCGTTGTCGCAGGCGTTAACAAGATTGTCGATACGCTTGAGGACGGACTGAAAAGAGCGAAGTCGGTAGCGCCGATGAATGCAAGAAGAATAACGCACAAAACCCCGTGCGCGACGGACGACAACTGCAAGTGCACCGAATGCCGCGGTCACGCGAGAGTATGCAACGTTATCGGAATTATCGACGGCTGCCACTATTTTCCGAAGCGCATTTCGGTAGTGCTGATTCCGGAGGATATCGGATATTAATAATCAGATTAAACAGGAGCGTGCCGTATTTGAAGCGGCACGCTCTTTTTTCGTAAGAATTTTGCCGTAATCAATACGGCTGACTATGTTATGCTCTCCGCTTTTTTATTCGCGTTTGCCCGCTTAATACAGAACAAAAAAATCCACTGTTACATAATATATAGAACAAAGAAAACTAAAGGAGGATACGTTATGTTTGAAACGGTTTCTGTAATAGGCGGAGATTTGCGTCAGCTTACGCTTGCCCGCCTTTTAAAGGACGAAGGCTATCATATTTTCCTGTACGGCTTTGACAAAGATATTCAACTCGATAATCTTGAGCTTGAACCGGACAAAGATTTTGTCTTAAGCTCCGATATAGTAGTTCTGCCCGTTCCGGTGAGCTTTGACGGTTTTACAATTAATTCGCCGTATGCCGAAACGCCCATGACCATAGAAGAATTTTTAGACGGAATAAACCCGTCCGCGATGGTTTTCGGAGGGCAGCTCCAGCCGGCGTTCACGCGCGCGCTTGAGGAAAACGGCGTCGCCTATCGCGATTATTTAAAACGCGAAGAACTTTCCATCAAAAACGCCGTACCTACGGTGTTAGCGGTATGAAGGAAAATTAATCCCCTTTGCGCGGATAAAAATAAAAGACGGCTTCCGCAAAGTTTATATCGCTTCAGCCGTCTTTTACTGTTTTATTAAATTATTTCTTTTTCAATGTATCCTTGATTACATCAATCAGCTTTTCGATATCAATCGGCTTTGCCACATGCGCGTTCATACCGCTGTCCATCGCTCGCTGGCGATCCTCGTCAAAGGCGTTCGCCGTCATTGCGATTATCGGTATACCGGCAAGCTTCGGATCGGCGAGCGCGCGGATTGCTTTGGCGGCTTCATATCCGTTCATTTTCGGCATCTGTATATCCATTAATATCAAATCATAATCGCCCGGGTTTGCGTTTTTCACCTTTTCTACGGCAATTTCGCCGTCCTCGGCTTTGTCAATCTCAAATCCCTTTTCCGCAAGAAGCTCCTCGGCTATTTCGCGGTTAAGCTCGTTGTCCTCGACCAGCAGCAGACGCGTACCCTTGAAATCGGGGTATGTATCGTCATTTTTTCCGTCATTCTTTTGAGGCAGCCGATGCAGTGTTGCCGAAATAAGAATATCTCTTAATTCCGATAAGAATATAGGCTTGTTGCAGAACGCCGTAACTCCCGCCGCGCGCGCTTCGTCCTCAAACATAGTCCAGTCGTAAGCGGTGACTATAATTATCGGAGTGTCATCTCCCACTATCGCGCGTATCTGACGCACTACCTCCAAACCGCCCAAATCCGGCATAAACCAGTCTATTATGTAAGCGTGGTAGCTGTCGCCCAGCTCGTGAGCCTGTCTTGCGTGAAGCACAGCCTCCTTGCCGTGCATAACCCAGTCGGGGCGCATCCCTATCTGACGGAGCATTTTCGCCACGCTGTCGCAGGTGGTAAAGCTGTCGTCTACTATCAGCGCGCGCAAACCTTTAAGCTCCTGCACCGCTTCAATGGGTTTTGACTCCTTACAAAGACGGAAATCAAAATTTATAACAAATTCGGTGCCCTTGCCCTGCTCCGATTTTACCTCTATTGTACCGCCGAGAGTATCGACTATATTTTTAGTAATCGCCATGCCGAGTCCGGTACCCTGAATACCGCTCGCGGTGGTATTGCGTTCGCGCTCGAACGGCTCGAAAATATGCTCGATAAACTCGGGGCTCATGCCTATTCCGGTGTCCTTTACGCGTATTTCATATGAGCCGTAACCGTTCGGGGCGTTGGGCTTCTGACGTATCACAAGCGCCACCGTGCCGCCCGCCGGAGTGAATTTCATCGCGTTTGAAAGCAGATTTAAAAGCACCTGGTTCACGTGCAGCTTATCGCAGTAAATGTCCTCGTCCGTCACATCGACGGTGTCCATAAAAAAGCTGAGCTGCTTGTTCTGCATCTGCGTCTGTACGATATTACGCAGATCCTTGAAAATATCGGAAATCGTACATTCCTTTTCCTCGATATTCAGTTTGCCCGATTCTATGCGGCTCATATCGAGTATATCGTTTATAAGCGAGAGCATATGATTGCTCGATGATAGAATTTTGCTCAGGTATTCCTGCGTCCTCTCGCGGTTATCGAGATTCGTCTGCACAAGCGTCGTATAGCCGATAATCGCGTTCATCGGCGTTCGTATGTCGTGCGACATATTGGATAAAAACGTGCTTTTCGCCCTGTCCGCGGCCTCGGCTTTGTGCAGCTTCTCGGTGAGCACCGCCTGTTCGACCGCCTGTTCGGTCAGCCGTTTTGAATTTCGGCGCACCCACAGATAATAGAGAAAAATCGTAAGCGCCATAAATATTCCGAGATACATCCATATCTTCTGCACCTCATGGACGCTTGCAAACGCCTCTCTGTCCGGCACGGACACCGCGATTGCCCATTGATTTATCCCCGACGGAGCGTAATACATATATTCCCAGCCTTCGGTATTGGGTGTGCGGAACACAACATGTCCCGTGCCGAGATTCATTACGTCGTCCGTATATTCGTCCCACGTTTGTTTGCCTTTTGTTTCGCGCGGATACACATCCTCGGAAAAATCCGTTATATTTCCGAGCTTATCATGCAGCGTATCGACGATAAAATCTCCGTTTCTTGTATCTATCACGTAAACGCTTGCGCTTGCGTTGTATATGTTGTCGATATTCAGATTATCCGCGAGAGTGTCAAGCGCGGTTACGCCGTAAAGCATGGCGACTGTTTTGCCGTCCTGAACTATCGGCACAAAATGGCGGAATATGGGAGAACCGTCAGACACACTTATGGTGCGCGTCGAAATATGCTCTCCGAGCGGGGCTTCGGCTGCGAATGAAATATCGTCATAAAGAGTTGCGTCCGTGATGCTTCCGTCGGGAGAAAGAATACTGTCATTTTCCATAAGAACGCGGACGCGCATTGTTTCAAACAGCGAAGAGTTTGATTCCATAACGGACAATATTGTATCGATATTAAAATCGTCATAATTTGATATGGTCTGCGCGGTAGCATTGAGCATAAGACTGTCACGCCGAAGCTTTGACACCACTTCCTCAACAACGGTATTTACGCCCTCCTCCATACGTTTTGTGGAACGTTCCGTAAGCGAGTCGGTAATTTTAAAATACGCCAAAATCAGCAGCACGGCGATAACAGCAATAACAATACCCGTTGCCGTAAGGCTTTTATCTTTTTTTGCAGATTGATTATTCATATACTCATTATTCCTCAATACATACAACCAATATAATAACATTAAAATTATACCATATTTTTGCAGATATTTCAAGAGTTAATATAATGAATTCACTTTGGATTTTACGCAGATTTTACGGCGGAAATAAACTTGCAAAAAATCGCTTGCATAACTAAGCATAATATGATAAAATTATTATATCTATATTTATCATAATTTTAAATAGAGAGGAGAATTAGATTATGAAGCTAAAGAAAACTATATGCGCGGCTGTTTCGCTGACTATGGTTTGCAGCTCAGCGGTTCTGCCGGTTACGCAGCCAGCATCGGCTGCGGGCTCGGTGACGGTAGTACGGCTCGACCCGTCGAACGCTTCGCCGTTTAACGACGGTAAGTTCGAGGGCTGGGGCACCAGTATGGGCTGGTGGGGAAACCGTATCGGACACAGCGATAAAATGGCGCAGCAGGCGGCGGAGGATTTGTATTCCGAGAACGGACTCGGTCTTGACATCGTGCGCTACAACGTAGGCGGCGGCGACAACCCGACGCACAATCATATAAACCGCTCGGACTCTAAGCTCCCGTGCTTCGCCGTTCCGCAGTACGAGGGCGGAGAATATCAGGCTGAGGGCGAGAAGAACGCGGACGTCACCAACCTCAAAAAGGACGAAAACGGCGACGTTATATACGATTGGGACTGGAACGCGGACCACGACCAAATTAACGTTCTCAAAAGAATAAAAGAGCAAAATCCCGACGTGCATATCGAGGGCTACACAAACTCGCCCCCGTGGTTTATGACAAAGAGCCAGTGCTCGTCGGGCGGCGACGATACGGCTGAAAATCTCGATCCGTCAAATTATGACGTGTTCGCGGATTTCCTCGTTGAGGTTACGAAGCACATGGAAGAAATCGGGCTGCCGTTCGACAGCTACTCGCCGATGAACGAGCCTAACACAAAGAGCAATTACTGGCGCGCTTTGAGCAACAAGCAGGAGGGCAACCTCGTAGAGCCGGGCGTGAATCAGTCGGGTATTATCAAGGCATTAAAGGACGCGTACACGGCGGCGGAAATAGACACTCTCGTCGCGGGACCGGACGAAACGGATCTCGGATATACGATAAGCTCGTATAACGCGCTCACCGACGAAGGTAAAGCGGCTCTTGACAGAATCGACACGCACACCTACGGCGGCTCGAACCGCGCGGGCGTAAAGCAGCTTGCGGTTGACGCGAAAAAGAATCTGTGGATGAGCGAGGTTGACGGCGGCTGGAACGGCTTCGGTCTTGCGGACAGAATTATAGCAGACTTAAACGGTATGCAGGCTTCGGCGTGGGTTATGTGGGATATAATCGACTCGCACAGAGACGCGAATTTCGTTGACCCGACAACGGGCAGCAAAAAAGAGGCAAATACCACGCTGAATGTAACAGGTACGCTTTGGGGCGTGGGCATGGGCAACCACGACACCGAAGCAGTCGAATGGGCAAATAAATATTACGCGTACGGTCAGTTTACGCGCTACATAAATCCGGGCGACACGCTTATAGCATCGTCGAGCAGCACGCTCGCGGCGTATAACAAGGACACGGGCGCAATTAAAGTTGTTGTCAACAACTCCGGCGCGAACGATATTCCGTACGAGATTGATATGTCGGCGTTCACGAGCATAGGAAACATAGTTACGGAAATCCGCTCAAACAATCGTACCGGCGCGGCTGCCGAGCATTGGAAGCCGATAAGAGGCGAGGCGGAGCTTCAAGGTAAAAAGCTCGTTACGACCGCCAAGGCGGGTACGATTACAACGTATATAATCGAGCGCGAATCGTCGCGGGATAACATCATAAAATCCTTTACGGCTGACGAAAACGGACTTTCATACGAATACGCTCTGCCGCTGTCGCTGAGTGGATATAACGCTTATTTTGCGGCATACAGCGCCGCCGGCGAGCTATTGTATGTATCAAGCAACAAAACTTCGGACAGCGTTCAGGGCAATTTCAGCGGCTGCACTCATAAGCTTCTCATATGGGACGGACAAGAGCCTGTCTGCGAGCCTATAACATATGATCCGCAAAGCGGCGGAGACGACGACTTCACCATGAATTACGCGATAATCTCCGGAGGCGGAAACGAAATCGGCGTGGGAGCGTCGGCTGTGCTTACGCTCAACACAAATATTGAAGGCGATGTTACTTGGGCTGTTTCCGACACGGCGCTCGCTGATATAGCTCCCGACGGAAATACGGCTGTCGTTACGGCTAAAGCCGCTGGAAGCGTTACGGTATACGCTGAAGTCGGCGGCTTCAAGGTTGAAAAGAGCTTCCTTATACCGTCGTACAAGCTTTCGGGAACGCCGTCATGGGGCAATGAATCGAACGCGCCGGCTGACAGCGCGGATTACAGAAAAGCTGCTGACGGCGATTTATCGACATATTTCGACGGTGTTGCAAACGGCTGGGTAATGTATGATTACGGCGAGCCGTATCATATAAACTCGATTCAGCTTGCGGCGCGCGAGGGATATGAAGCGCGTATGGTCGGCGGCAAGGTTCAAGGCTCAAATGACGCGATCAACTGGACCGATATATATACAGTCAGCGAACAGATCCCGGGAGGAACCTATACGGCAATCAATATGGATCTTCCTGCAGACTCCTCTTACAGATATTACAGATACACAAATCCGACGGATATGACAAATATCGCGGAATTTCAGCTGAGCGGCGAAGCTTCGACCGATACTCCGGCGGACGCTCCGGTCGTAACCGATATAGCGGCGTTCACGGATGATTTCGAGGACAGCGCGAGCAACATCTTCGGCGGCGCGGCGGGCGCTCTTGCGGACGGTAAGGTAATTTACGCGTCGGGACTCGAGCGCTTCGGAAACGTGTTTGTACCGGTAAACTCAACGGCATCTTCGGAGCTTGACGAAGCGATCACGCTTGGTAAAAACCAGCTTTTCAGACTGCAGTTCAATATGTTCGCGGGCTGGGAGCAGAACGGCAAGGACAACACATTCGCGATAAAGGATGCGGAAGGAAATGAGATCGTCGCGCTGTATCTTACGGGCGGCGGCTATAACGTAAATCAAATACGCATCGGCGGACAAAATGTGCTTGCGTCTCCCACAGTGGCGCAGAGCCGCTCAAACGCGGGTACATCCGGAAATAAGCTCGGCGCGAACGGCTGGGACAGCGAAGGTCAGGCATACAGAAACAATATGGGATATAACAAGACGTGCGAAATACTCATTGACGGCGCGGGCAGCGTAAGCGTGTCGTTTACGGGCGGTATGGCTGACACAACGGCGGCAGGCGCTCTCTCATCGCCAATAAGCATAAAATCAATCGAAGCGACCGGCGCGTACGCTGTGGCTCCGGGCAGAGTTGTGTCATACGATAACTTTGACGGCGACGTTATAACCTACAAAACTGACTTCACCGAGCCTACTCCAATGCCCGATCCAACCGCAACTCCCGAGCCTACCGACTCGCCGGTGCTTCCCGAGGACGGAACGCTCATAAGCCTTAACTTCGACAACGGAGATTTGACAAGCGGCTCGACATACGGCAAAGCTTCGGGCACTCCGCAGTTTGTTGCGATCGACGGAAGAAAAGCCGCTCAGTTTACGAACTCCGCCGCAACGGTTATAACGCTTACCGACGCGAACGGCAACGGACTTTTAGCGGGACAGGAGGAAATAACGGTTTCATTCTCATTTAAACCTACCAACACAAGCACATCATGGTGGTTCTTCGCCGCTCCGAACGCTAACGAGCAGACATACCAGCAGGAGCATTATCTCGGCGCGCTGAGCAATACGGCATTGAGCATCGAGCGCTATAACGGCGGCGGTTCAAGAGCCGAGGCGAATAACGGCGCTATCAAGATAAACGAGTGGAATGACGTAAAGATCTCGTTTGCCGAAGGAAAAACCGATTTGTATATAAACGGCGCGAAGGTAAGCAGCGTGGCATCGAGCTTTAAGCTTTCGGATATTCTCGGCGCAAACCCCGTAACATACATAGGAAAGGCAAACTGGGACAGCGGCGAATTTGCGACGGGATATATAGATGATTTCAAAATCGTGAAAGGAGCTGTTCTGACAGTGCTTGACAAAATAGATTTAGGCGATTTGTCGGCGGTTAAGAGTAATCTCACGCTGCCGACGGAGGGCGGTATCACATGGACGTCCTCTGCTCCCGATGTAATATCGAATACGGGCGTTGTGACGCGTCCCGAAAAAACGACGACCGTTACGCTCACCGCAAGCGCGGAAATAAACGGCGAACCAATGACAAGGGTGTTCGACGTTGTAGTTGTGGGAACAAAATCGTCGGCGTATCTGTTCGCGCATTTCGTGGGCAACGAATCGAACGCCGATCATGAGCAGATTTATTTCTCGGTATCGCAGACGGGAACCTCATGGACAACTCTTAACGGAGGCAAGCCGGTGCTCAAGAGCGATGTCGGCGAGAAGGGCGTGAGAGATCCGTATATCCTCCGCGGCGAGGACGGCAAATTTTATATAATCGCGACAGATCTGAGCATCTATCACAACAGGGACTGGGGCAGAGCACAGAACGCCGGCTCAAAGAGCATAGTTGTTTGGGAAAGCAGCGACCTCGTTAATTGGAGCGAAGCGAATCTCGTAAAGGTAGCGGTTGACAACGCGGGCTGCACATGGGCGCCCGAAGCTGTTTATGACGCCGATAAGGGACAGTATATGGTATTCTGGGCGTCGAAAATTTCTGACGACAATTACTCGGTTCAGCGCATGTACAGAAGCTATACATCGGATTTCAAAACCTTTTCCGAGCCTGAAATATACATAGACGGCGGTACGATAAGCAATATCGACACTACCATAGTGGAGGAAAACGGCGTATACTACCGCTTTACGAAAAACGAGAGCAAATCGTCGGTAACGATGATGAAATCAACGTCGCTCGACGGTCCGTGGACGGACGTTGAAACATACACGATAAACGGCACGGCGGGAAATACCGTAACGGGCTACGAAGGTCCGACGATATACAAAAACAACGACGGCGGCTGGACGCTGCTCCTGGATTACTATTCAAAGAGCCAAGGTTACAAGCCGTTCGTAACGGATAATCTCGCTGAGGGACATTTTACATCCGCAAGCGATTTCACGTTTGACGCGACATACCGTCACGGTACGGTTATGCCGATAACACAGGAGGAATACGACGCGCTCACCGAAAATTACGGTGCGTAAAGTAAATATTAACAATTATAGAGGCTGCCGCATGTTTCGCAATGCGGCAGCCTCTTTTTAAAATATTTTATATTTCGGGCGCGGCTCGCCGAAGAAGGCTTCGCGCATATAATCGTCCGCGATAACGCATACGGGACTAAGCAAAAACCACCCTACCGCATACGGCAGACAGACCTGACCCATGATATTGAACGGCACGTCGGAATAATCCCACACGCCCAAGCCGAAACGAATATTTACGATACAGCCCGTTACAAACTCGAGCGTGGTAATAATAAACGCGCCGAAAATCGACTGCACAAAAAGCGGCACAACGCCCCTGCATCTCTCGTTAAGCGCGCCGATGAGCACGAAGCACAGCCCGCCGAGAAGAAACATAGACCAATGCGACCGCCCGCGCCAAAGCATTTCCATCAAGATATAGATTATGCCGCCGATTGAGAATAATATTAAATATTCGAAAAATTTTTTCATAGTCGTTTCCCTCCGTTAACAGTATATACAAAAATCGGGAGGGTTATTTGTTTTTTTGTATAAATTTTTGGGCGGTTGAGATAATAGAAATTGAGATAAATTATGATTTATGCGTGAAAGGCCCCCTTGTCAAAGGGGGCTGTCAGCGGAGCTGACTGGGGGATTCCTTCGC
>CANQXJ010000034.1 GCA_947627795.1 uncultured Clostridia bacterium | reverse complement strand
CGTACAACGCACACAATCCCGGCAGTTACGCGCTCGGGTACAGTATGTATTACTATTTTGAAAACACGAAATGGGTTTTGGGAACGGACGAAGGTCTGAAGCTGTTGTCGGTTGACGGAGTTAAGCCGACGGCGGAAAGCCTTTCGGACGGCAGCTATCCGCTCGCGACGCACTATTTCGCGGTGATAAGAAAGGACGAGCCGGAAAACTCGCCCGCAAGAAAGCTCGCCGCGTTCCTCACAAGCGAGGCGGGACAGGTCTGCATATCAAACGCGGGATTTGGCGCAATAGTAAAATAACCGCCGCATCTGTTAAGCAGAAAATGAAATGGGTAATGGAGTGATAAATTATGATTTATGTGCTCAAGGCCCCCTTGTCAAAGGGGGCTGTCAGCGGAGCTGACTGGGGGATTCCTTCGCTGTTTTCAAATAACGAATCCCTCCACCGCTACGCGGTCCCCCTCCCTTTGACAAGGGAGGCTTACAACGCTAAATCATAATTTAATCCAATATTAAAAAAGGAGCAATCAAACATGCCGAGAACTAAATCCGAAACGGAAGGTCTTACCCTTCTCGGAAACAAAAAAACGGTCTACCGCGACGACTACGCGCCGGAGGTGCTGGAAACATTCGTGAACAAGCACCCCGAAAACGACTATATGGTGACGTTCAACTGCCCCGAATTCACCTCGCTATGCCCCATAACGGGACAGCCAGATTTCGCGCGGATAATTATAAATTATATCCCGAACGAAAAAATGGTCGAATCGAAATCGCTGAAGCTCTATCTTTTCAGCTTCCGCAATCGGGGCGACTTCCACGAGGACTGCGTCAATATTATAATGAAGGATCTTGTAAAATTGATGCAGCCGAAATATCTTGAGGTTAAGGGTATATTCACGCCGCGCGGTGGGATCGCGATCTACCCGTTCGCGAATTACGGCGAAAAGGGCACGAAATATGAGCAAATCGCGGAGGAAAGACTTTTTGACAGCTTAAAGGAGAACTTGAAATGATAAAAGAAAAAAAGGCTATAGTGGTTTTATCGGGCGGACAGGATTCGACTACTTGTCTGTTTTGGGCGATAAAGAAATTCGGCAAGGAAAACGTGTCGGCTGTGGGCTTCGACTACGGTCAGCGGCACAAGCTCGAGCTCGAGTGCGCGAAGGAGATCTGCGCGGACGCGGATATTACATATGAAATTATTCCGACTCCGATCATAAATCAGCTCAGCGCGAATTCATTGACGCGCGAGGATATACCGGTCGAGGAAACGAAGCCCGAGGGCGCGCCGCCGAATACCTTTGTAGAGGGGCGCAATCTGCTGTTTTTAAGCTACGCCGCGATTTACGCTAAAACTCACGGTGCGACGGAAATCGTCACCGGCGTATGCGAAACGGATTTTTCCGGCTATCCCGACTGCCGCGATATTTTTGTGAAATCGCTGAACGTCACGCTCAACTTGGCGATGGACTATAATTTTGTAATACATACTCCGCTCATGTGGATAGACAAGGCGGCGACTTGGAAAATGGCTGACGATTTGGGCGTGCTCGATATTGTGTACAACAAAACGCTCACCTGCTACAACGGCGTAAAGGGCGAAGGCTGCGGTCACTGCCCCGCGTGTACGCTGCGCAGACGAGGTTACGAGGAATTTTTGAAAGGCAAAAAAGGATAAAGCAATGAAATTTGACGGATATTTGCTTGTGACGGACATGGACAACACGCTCATGGACAGGCACGGCGCTGTTTCGGAGGGCAACCGCCGCGCGATCGAATATTTTACCGAAAACGGCGGGCTTTTCACCGTCGCGACGGGGCGCGGCGCGGAGATCGCGCGTGATAAGATAGAAGGGCTCACGGTAAACGCGCCCGCGATCCTGCAAAACGGAGCGATTATTTACGATTTTAACACGGATTCCATTCTGCGCGAATGGCATATTTCCGACGAGCGCAAGGACGCGATCAAAATCATGCACGAAAAATATCCGTTTTTGGGCTTCGAGGTTTGCTACCGCGACGACGTATATGTTTACTCGAAATGCCATTTGACCGACCGCCTTAAAAAGCGCGTCAAGGGCAAGGTGAGCAAAATGACCGACGAGGCTTGGGCGATGCCGTGGACGAAGCTTTTGATGATAAGCACAAAGGACGTGCTGACCGAATATATCCCCGTTTACCGTCAATATGACAATGTAAACACCGCTCGAAGCGGCGACGAGTTTTTTGATATAATTCCCGACGGCGCGTCAAAGGGCAAGGCGCTCGGAATAATCGCCGAGATGTGCGGAATTGACAGGAGCAAAACTATCGCGGCGGGCGATTATCAGAACGATATAGACCTGCTCCGCGCGGCGGGCGTGAGCTACGCCGTCGAAAACGCGGGTGACGAGGTAAAAGCCGCAGCGGATCATATCGCTCCGCCCTGCGACGAGGACGCTGTCGCGTGGATAATAAATAACATAAAGTGAGGTACGAAAATGTACGAAGTAAGAAAACGCCTTGAAATATCGGCGGCGCATTATTTAAAGCTCGATTATGAGTCGAAATGCGCGAATCTGCACGGTCATAACTGGATCATCGACGTGTATCTGAGAAGCGAAACACTCAACGCCAACGGAATGATCATGGATTTTTCGCATATAAAAAAGAAAATTCAGGACAAAGTCGACCACAAGGTAATAAACGACATTGTGGATTTTAACCCTACGGCTGAAAATCTCGCGAAATACATATGCGATGAGCTTTCACCGTATTGTTATCGCGTAGATGTACAGGAAAGCATGGACAATATTGCATCCTATATTAAAGACTGATCCGAGGTAAACCGATGAAAATAGTAGAAATTTTTGACAGCATCGACGGCGAGGGCATACGCACCGGTCAGCCGGCTACGTTTATCAGGCTCGCGGGCTGCAATCTGCGCTGCTCGTACTGCGACACGGCGTACGCGCTTTTCAGCGAGGACGAGCCCTGCGTGTATGAGGAAATGACCGTTGACGAGGTTGTAAATAAAGTAAATCCGAATTACAAACGCGTCACGCTCACCGGCGGCGAGCCGTTGATCTCTACCGAAGCGGCGGAGCTTGTCACGCGGCTTATCGAAAACGGCGTTGAAGTGAATATCGAAACGAACGGCGCGGTGGATATTGTTGAGTTTTTGAAAAGCGTTCCCGATTCGGACAGGCTGTTTTTCACGATAGACTACAAGCTCCCGTCAAGCGGCGTCTGCGATAAAATGATTTGGCGCAATTTCGAAAATCTCCGTCCGCGCGACGTGATAAAATTCGTAGTCGGCTCGGACGAGGATGTTAGTGAAATGAAGTCGGTAATGAATCGGATCACGCCGGTTTACGAAACAATGCCGCATATATTTGTCGGCGCGGTTTACGGTGCGTTCGACGTGCAAAAGCTGGTGAATATAATTCTTTCCGAGCCGCTTTTGAAGGACGCGCGCTTTCAGGTGCAGCTTCATAAAATGATTTGGGACCCGAACGAAAGGGGTGTGTGAAATGAAAAAGGAATTTGACCACGAAAAAATAAAAACAGCTGTAAAAATGCTTATCGAGGCGATAGGCGACGATCCGAACCGCGCGGGGCTTATCGAAACTCCCGACAGGGTAGCGCGTATGTACGACGAGGTTTTCGAGGGTATGCGCTACACGAACGACGAAATAGCGGAAATGTTCAACAAATGCTTCGAGGATGTTCATTCAAACGACCTTGTGCTTGTGAAGGACATCGAGGTTTTCAGCTACTGCGAGCATCATTTGGCGCTGATGTACAATATGAAGTGCCACGTCGGATATATCCCGAACGGCAGGGTGATAGGTCTTTCAAAAATCGCACGCATATGCGACATGGCGGCGAAGCGGCTGCAGCTGCAGGAAAAGCTCTGCGCTGACATTGCGTATATTATGCAGAAGGTCTGCGGCACCGAGGATGTGATTGTGGTGATAGAGGGCGAGCACAGCTGCATGACGGCGCGCGGGATAAAATCGCGCTCGGCGAAAACGCGCACAAGCGCGATACGAGGGCTTTTCGACACGGATTACGAGCTGCGCAACGAGGTTTACAATTTGCTGAAATAGAATAAGCCTTGTTTAGCAAGTATTTTCCGGTAATATCTTGACTAACCGCGTGTATTTATGGTATAATTTTTGCAAATTGAGCAAAGAAAGGAAAATCCAAATGGCAAAGGACAATAAATTTGTAAAAGACATAACCTCGATGGACGTGGATTTTGCGAAATGGTACACGGACGTGGTACGCAAAGCCGAGCTTATCGAGTATTCAAATGTGAAGGGCTGCATGGTTATCCGCCCGTACGGCTTCGCGATATGGGAAAAAATCAAGGCGAGCCTTGACAGACGCTTCAAGGAAACGGGACACGAAAACGTGTACATGCCTATGTTCATTCCCGAATCGCTTCTGCAGAAGGAAAAGGACCACGTAGAGGGCTTCGCGCCCGAGGTCGCGTGGGTAACTCATGGCGGCAACGAAAAGCTCCAGGAGCGCCTTTGCGTGCGCCCGACGTCGGAAACGCTGTTCTGCGACCACTACGCGAACATAATCCACTCGTACCGCGACCTGCCGAAGCTGTATAACCAGTGGTGCAGCGTCGTACGCTGGGAAAAAACGACAAGACCGTTCCTGCGCTCGTCCGAGTTCTTATGGCAGGAGGGACACACCGCTCACGCGACAGCCGAAGAAGCGCGCGAGGAGACGCAGAGAATGTTAAACGTATACGCCGATTTCTGCTACGAGGATCTGGCTATCCCCGTAATAAAGGGACAGAAAACCGATAAGGAAAAATTCGCGGGCGCTGAGGAAACATACACGATTGAAAGCCTCATGCACGACGGAAAAGCGCTTCAGTCGGGCACGTCGCACTACTTCGGCGACGGCTTCGCGAAGGCGTTCGACATCCAGTACGCCGACAAGGACGGACAGTTAAAGTATGTGCATCAGACCTCATGGGGCGTTTCGACGAGACTTTTAGGCGCTGTTATCATGGTTCACGGCGACGACAACGGACTTGTGCTCCCGCCGAATATCGCGCCTATCCAGTGCGTAATAGTGCCGATAGCGCAGCACAAGGAGGGCGTTTTAGAAAAGGCGAACGAGTTATATGAGTCGCTCAAAAAGGAATTTTCCGTAAAGCTCGACGACAGCGACAAATCGCCCGGCTGGAAGTTCTCGGAGCACGAAATGAAGGGCGTGCCGGTAAGAATAGAGATAGGACCGAAGGACATAGAAGTGGGACAGGTAATTCTCGCAAGACGCGACAATCACGAAAAGATAACGGCGGATATAAACAACGTCGCCGAGGCTCTTAAGGACACGCTCGCGAAAATGCAGGCTGATATGCTTGAAAGAGCGAAGGAAAACAGAGCGGCGCACACGTTTGCCGCGAAAACTATGGACGAACTTAAGGAGATCGCGGACAGCAACAACGGTTTTATAAAAGCGATGTGGTGCGGCGATTTGGAATGTGAGGAAAAAATCAAGGAAGAAGCGGGGCTTACGTCAAGATGTATGCCGTTCGAGCAGGAGGAGATCACCGACACATGCGTATGTTGCGGCAAAAAAGCGAAAGCGCTCGTATATTGGGGCAAGGCGTATTAATGAGCGTGTAAATTATGATTTATCTGCGAAAGGCCCCCTTGTCAAAGGGGGCTGTCAGCGGAGCTGACTGGGGGATTCCTTCGCTAATTTAAAAAAAAAAGAATCCCTCCACCGCTACGCGGTCCCCCTCCCTTTGACAAGGGAGGCTATCAGCCGCTAAATTATAATTTACCAAAAAACGGAGAAAAACATGACAACAGAAAAAAGCAAGCACGCATTCAGCGAAGCGAAAAAGTACATTCCGGGCGGGGTAAACTCGCCCGTTCGCGCGTTTGCGAGCGTGGGAACATATCCGCTCTTTATCGCCCGCGCCGAGGGCAGCAGGATCTGCGATATCGACGGAAACGAATATATCGACTACGTAGGCTCGTGGGGGCCCATGCTTCTGGGACACGCGCACCCGAGAGTGGTCGAAGCGATACAAAAGGCGGCGGTAAACTCGTCGTCGTTCGGTGCGCCGTGCCTTGATGAGACGCGGCTCGCAAAACATATATGTGATACGGTAAGCGGCGTTGACGTAGTGCGAATGGTAAATTCGGGTACGGAGGCGACCATGTCCGCGATACGTCTCGCGCGCGGCTTCACGGGACGCGAAATAATAGTGAAATTCGAGGGCTGCTATCACGGTCACAGCGATTCGCTGCTCATAAAAGCGGGCAGCGGCGCGCTGACGTTCGGGAGCGCCTCGTCCGCCGGAGTGGTGGCGGATTTGGCAAAATACACGCTCGTGCTGCCGTATAATGACATAACCGCTGTAAAAGCCGCGTTTGGTAAAATGGGTGAGCAAATCGCGGGAGTTATCGTCGAGCCCGTAGCGGGCAATATGGGCGTAGTTCCGCCCGCGGACGGATTTTTGCGGACTATAGAATCGCTTTGCCGTGAATACAAAAGCATATTTATCGCCGACGAGGTCATGACGGGCTTCCGCGTGTCTCCGTCGGGCGCTGTCGGGCTTTACGGAATAAATCCCGATATTATAACGTTCGGCAAAATCATAGGCGGCGGCTTGCCCGTAGGCGCGTACGGCGGACGGCGCGAAATTATGGAATACATCTCCCCAACCGGACCTGTTTATCAGGCGGGCACGCTTTCCGGAAATCCGCTCGCGATGGCGGCGGGGCTGGCGCAGATGACGGAACTTACGGAAAATCCCGAAATTTACGAAAAACTTGAAGAAAACGGAAAATACCTCGAAAACGGACTTAGCGAAGCCGCGAAATCAGCCGCAGTCAGCGCGCATATAAACCGTGTCGGCTCGATGCTCAGCGTCTTTTTCACGGACAAGCCGGTAACGGATTTCAATTCGGCGTGCTCGTCTGACGCGGAAAAATTCAAGCGGTATTTCAACGCCATGCTAAATCGCGGCATATACCTCGCTCCGTCGCAGTTTGAAGCGGTATTCCTCTCGGCGGCTCACACGCGGGAGGATCTTGACAAAACGATAAACGCGGCGTTTGAAGCGATGAAGGAAATATGAAAGGACAATACAAATGAATTTAATTTTTGTACGCCACGGCGATCCCGATTACGAGCATGATTCGCTCACGGAGCGCGGCTGGAGAGAAGCGGAGGCGCTTTCAAAGCGCGCGGCAAGGTGGAAGGTCGATAAATTTTACTGCTCGCCTCTCGGGCGCGCTCGGCACACGGCGCGGGTGACGCTTGATTTGGTCGGGCGCGAAGCCGAAATAAAGCCGTGGCTCAGGGAATTTAAAGCGGACATTCTCGATCCCGTCACGGGTCAGGAGCGTATACCGTGGGACTTGCTCCCCGCGTACTGGACGGTAAAGCCCGAGCTTTACGACAAGGACCGCTGGCACCAAAGCGACGTAATGCTCACGGGAAACGTGGCGGCAGAATACAAGCGCGTATGTGACGGGCTTGACGAAATTTTAGCCGAACACGGCTACGTCCGCGACGGCGGCTTTTACAGAACAAACCCCGGCAACGACAAAACGCTCGTGTTTTTCTGTCATTTGGGCGTGGAGTTTGCAATGCTCTCGCACCTGTTCGGACTTTCCGCGCCGACGGTATGGCAGAACTTTTTCGTCGCGCCCTCATCGGTGACGCTCGTCTGCACCGAGGAGCGCGTCAAAGGCGAAGCGTATTTCAGATGTAAAAAATTAGGCGACACGTCCCACCTCTATGCGGCGGGGCTTGAACCGTCCGATTCGGGCTTTTATCCTTGGTATGAATAAAAAATAAATACAATAAAAAAGTTGTTTTGAAACACATCGGTTTGGTTTAAAATTCGTAGGGGCGACCCTCGCGGTCGCCCGAATTTTACCGAGAATTGACGTAAACCGTCCTTAAAAGGTGTATTTTCAAAGCAACATTTTTTATAATATATGATAATGCGGAATTATGTCCTCGTATGTTCCGTCCTTCATCAGGAACCCGCCCGGAATTACGCCCAACGGCACAAAACCGAGCTTTTTATACAGCGCGAGCGCGGGCGCATTTGAGCTTACGACCGCGTTAAACTGTAAAATTCTAAATCCCAGTTCTTTCGCTTTTTTCAGACAATGCGTTACAAGCGCCTCGCCTATATGATTCCCGCGCATATCCGCTCTTACCGCGTAGCTCGCGTTCGAAATGTGTCCGCATCGCCCGATGTTGTTCGGGTGGAGTATGTACAGTCCCACTACCTTGCCGTTTTCATCATGCGCAAGTCCCGTGAACGACTGCCCTTCAAAAAATTCCGTCCCGCTTTCAACCGTGAGCGGCTCGATCTGCGGAAACGCAACTCCGTCCTCGACCACCTTGTTCCATATCGCGATCGCGGGCTCGATTTCGGCGCGCGTAAATTCCTTTATTTCTATCATTTGATCAGCTCCTTCGCCGCCTTGCCCGTCATATGCTCAATAGTCATTTCAAGCATACACAATGCCGCCTGCTCCGCGTCTATCATATGATCACGGTGCTCCGCGCTGTCGTCGGGATAGTATTTCTTCGCGAGGATCTCAACAGCCGTGCGCGTTTCGTCCCCGTCCATAACGCGGATTTTCCCGAACGCGATAACGCTTCTGAAATAAGTTGTATATTCCTCCTTCACAACATCATCCTTATCGACCACACAGAACGACGCTTTAGGATTATTTCTTACCGCGTCGAGCTTATGTCCCGATTTTGCGCAGTGGAACAGGATTTTTCCGTCTGAGTATACAAAGCTCAGCGGCACGGCGTACGGATAGCCGTCGCCGCCCGACACCGCGAGCACTCCCGACGATGCGCGCTTCAATATATCAACGCTTTCCTCATCTGACAAAAGTTGATTTTTTCTTCGCATTTCCCTGAACATATTATCCTCCTAAAATACCGTCGGATTTCCCAATTCGCTTATTAGCTTGTTCGCGTCTCTGAGCTGTCGAAAACGGTATTCCTCTATCCAATGCGTGTCCGAGCCGACGCTCACCGTTATGCCGCTGTTCTTTACGGCTTCGCGCTTTTTCGCGTTTGTGAGAAAATCGTAGTAATAATCGTAATTTCCGGAAACATTCAGCTCCCAGAAAATATTTTCACTCTTTAAAACCTTCAGCATATCGAGCCCGTACCGCTCGGAAAGCGTGAATATATCCGTGTGCGCCAGTCCGACGGGGCAGGTGAAGAGCTTACGCCATTCTAAAAACTCAAAAAAATCCATTCCGCGCGGATGGTCAAGGCTTTCGAAAAGCACGTAATCGAAGCATGACGCGTCTGACGCGAGCAGGTCGTCGGGCTTCGGGCGCGTTCCTATTTCAAGCCCGCATAAAACCTTGATTTTATCGCGGTATTTCACCTTGCAGTGCTGAATATATCTGAAATATTCCGGAAGCCCGCGCCCTATTGAAAACTGATGGTCGGTAATGCCTATCAAATCAACACCGTGATTTATCGCGTTTTCAATAATTTCGTCCGGCGTGTTTGAGCCGTCGTAGCTGAAAATCGTGTGATTGTGCAAATCCGCCGTAAACATACGCGAAACCTCCTTTCTTCCTATCTGTATATTATCTGTATTTAAGCTGTAAATTTCCGAGCGCCGCCGTGTACTTATTCATTTTTTCCTCTATAGCCGCCTTCTGCTCGCCCTCGGCGATTTTCGGCTGATAGTCGTTATAGCTGTCGGTCGAGGAAATGCGGCACGGGATTATTTCCACGTTATCGTCGTCGAGAAGCGTTCCGTTTTCGAAGGTGAACGTCTGACGGTAAAGAACCGTGTCCTTGTCCGACGGGTCGTTGTTGCCGCCGAAGCAGAAATTACCGAGGCTGTACGCGATATATCGTCCGTTGTATTTTTCGATTCCCTGCAAAACGTGCGGATGCGTGCCGATTACGAGATCCGCCCCGAGGTCGATCGCCTTGTGCGCCAGAGCTGTCTGCTCCTCACTCGGCTCGGTATCCTTCTCGATCCCCCAGTGAATGCTTACGATTATAAGCTGCGCGCCCTGCGATTTCAGCTCCGGAATTACGCTGTCGAGCGTGAGGACCTGCTCCTCGTTAAGCGCGTTGACTCCGGCAAGTCCGACCGTTATGCCATTTATATTTGTCATAGCCGGTATTTCGTTGCGGAAATTGAGTATTCCCGCTTGGTCGAGATACATCTGCGTGTCGGTGCGGCTCACGTCTCCGTAGTCCGAGGAGTGGTTATTGGCAAGATTTGCCGCTTCAACACTCGATGTTGTGAGGATATTCACATAATCCGGATCGCCTCTGAACGCAAAGGTCTTGTCCTCGCGCTCGCCCTGATTCGAGAGCGTTCCCTCAAAATTTACAATTGTCAAATCATCCTCCGCAAAAACAGGGGCGACTTTTTTCAAAAAATACGAATAATCATAATTGTTCGCTTCGACAGTGCTGGCAAAGCTGCCCTCGGACGGCGCGTTTATATCCGTTGCGAACGTGCAGTCGCCGGACGCAGTTATCGTAACCGCCGCGTTGCCTGCCGGAGTTCCCGATTCCATAGGCTGAGCTGTCTGTTCGCTTACCGTATCGGCGGGCGCGTCCGTTTTCGGCTCGGAGGGGCGCTCCGAAGCCGTTTGAATTAACGCGGCAATATAAAAAATAACCGCTATTATTACCAATATCTTACGTAAATTCATTTTCCTTCTCCAAAATAAATAAACTTATATAATAAAGTTTATTCCAATCTGTTAAATTTGTCAATATTAAATTACAATTTTATTAAGTTTATTGACTATTCCCGATTATAGTTATAAAATATATACAAATCTACAATATAATGAAAACGGAGGAATTTATATGAACAATCTTGAAAACATTGCGCCGTTTGCGGTGCTCGCATGCGCGGTTATCGCTCTCGTTTTTTCATGCTATCAGTTCTACTCGGTAAAAAGCAAGCCCGAGGGAACGGACGCTATGAAGGCAATAGGAGTTAAGATAAGAAAGGGCGCAATGGCGTACTTAAAGCGTCAGTATAAGACGGTCGGCATATTCTTTGCCGTAATGTTTGTAATACTGCTCGTGCTGGCTTTGACCGGCTTCTTAACGCCGTTCGTGCCGTTCGCGTTCCTGACCGGCGGCTTCTTCTCGGGACTTTCGGGCTTTATAGGAATGAAAATTGCGACCTACGCGAACACGAGAACCGCAGAGGGCGCGAGACAGGGACTTAACCGAGGACTTAAAATCGCGTTTGCGTCGGGCTCGGTTATGGGACTTACCGTTGTCGGGCTCGGACTTCTCGATATAAGCATTTGGTTTATACTCCTAAAATTCGTGTTCAAGCTCGGAGTTGAGGACATAATGGCTGCGATGCTTACATTTGGTATGGGTGCAAGCTCGATGGCGCTTTTCGCGCGCGTGGGCGGCGGTATATTCACCAAGGCCGCAGACGTGGGCGCTGACCTTGTCGGAAAGGTAGAAGCCGGAATCCCCGAGGACGACCCGAGAAACCCCGCTTGTATCGCGGACAATGTGGGCGATAACGTAGGCGACGTTGCCGGAATGGGCGCCGACCTTTACGAATCGTACGTAGGCTCGATCATTTCATGCGGCGCGCTCGCGGCTGCGGCGGGACTCGGCTTTAACGGCGTGCTCGTTCCGATGCTTATCGCGGCGATAGGAATTCTCGCGTCAATTATAGGCACGTTCTTTGTATCGACGAAGGAGGGTGCAAATCAAAAGGCGCTTTTGGGATCACTCAGACGCGGCACATACGCGGCTGCCATCCTTTCGGCTATAGGCTCCGCTGTGCTGATATTCACACTTTTGCCGGATAACTCGAACGTTTTTTGGGCGGTTATTTCCGGTCTTGTGGCGGGTGTTTTGATCGGCTTTTTCACCGAGTATTACACGTCCGATTCATACAGTCCTACAAAGAAGCTTTCCGCTTCATCTCAGACAGGTTCGGCTACAATTATTATTGACGGTATCGCGCTCGGAATGCTTTCTACGGCGATCCCTGTAATTATAATAGGTATTTCGATTATCATAAGCTTCTTCACCGCCGGCGGCGCGGCGAGCTTCGAGAGCGGACTTTACGGCGTGGGACTTTCCGCCGTAGGTATGCTTTCAACGCTCGGCATCACTCTTGCGACAGACGCGTACGGACCTGTCGCGGACAACGCGGGCGGCATCGCGGAGATGTCGGGACTTCCCGGCGAGGTAAGAAACAGAACGGACGCGCTCGATTCCTTGGGCAACACCACGGCGGCTACAGGCAAGGGCTTCGCGATAGGCTCGGCGGCTTTAACGGCTCTCGCGCTGATAGTTTCGTACACGGATAAGATCCCCGCAGAGAAGCTTAATCTCGTAATAACAAATCCGGCTGTTTTGATAGGCTTATTCATCGGCGCAATGCTCCCGTTCCTGTTCAGCGCGCTAACCATGCAGGCTGTCGGACGCGCGGCGCAGCAGATAGTTGTCGAAGTAAGGCGGCAGTTCAGAGAAATCAAGGGACTTATGCAAGGTCAAGCCGATGCGGACTACGAAACATGCGTTGACATATGCACGCGCTCGTCGTTAAAGGAAATGATCCTTCCCGCGGCTCTCGGTATTCTCGCTCCGATCGCGGTCGGCATTATCCTCGGTGTAAACGGCGTTGTCGGAATGCTCGCGGGCGCGCTCGTATCGGGCTTCGTTCTCGCGATAATGATGGCGAACTCCGGCGGCAGCTGGGATAATGCGAAGAAATATATCGAAGCCGGCAACTACGGCGGCAAGGGCAGCGAGAACCACAAAGCGGCAGTCGTAGGCGACACCGTCGGAGACCCGTTCAAGGACACATCCGGTCCTTCGGTCAACATTCTGATCAAGCTGCTTTCAATGGTTTCAATAGTATTCGCGGCGTTGGTAGTAAAATTCGGCGGCTTGGGATTATTCTGATTGCGTTAATGACAAAGGGGCGTTTTCGCGGCTGATTTCTCAGCGGCGAAAGCGCCCTTATAAATTTTAATTATTTGTAAAATTGATATTTCAAAAGCCCGTCCGCGCATTATTTCGGTTAAATATGTTTATGCATACGCTTAAGCTCGTCTATTGAGATAGTCCGCGTATGCTGAGTGTGCGACCACTCCGTTTTGTTTCGGTTTAAAAAGCCCTGAATCGCTATAGGCACCCATGTCAAATTGTAATACATATACGTAAAATAATAAAATACCATTTTAAGCGATAATTCACGCCGCTCGTAAAGGATTACAAACGGCATATAGAGCGTTTGAAATACTACAATCGCGGTCCACACCCAGGAACTTCCGAATAAATAAGAAACCTGTATAAATCCAAGATTGCCTTCCGGATAAAACGTTTGGATGTACGCAAATAAAGTTATTATTCCCGCTGCGATTATTCTTATCGGCTGAATAAGATAAACAGCGCAGTCTATACAGCTCAGTTTGCGCTCTTTAAATCCCTTTCGTATCAGCTTGGTAAAATACCGTGAAGCGACATCACAGTGTCCCTGCATCCAGCGTTTTCGCTGACGCCATGACTGTGCGAGCGTAAGCGGCTTTTCGTCGAACACGACCGCGTCGTAAGCGAAAGCGACCTTCTCGTCGTTCAAGCTCATTTTCATGGTGAACTCCATATCTTCCGTAAGGCAAGTCGCGCCCCAACCATGTTTTTTCAGCGTCTCAAGCGATATTATAAATCCCGTTCCCGACAGCTCGCAGCAAAGCCCCAGCTTATAACGCGACAGCTGGAACGTGCGGTTTATTGACCAAAAGCAGAACGAATACGCCGCCGTTATCCAAGAATCGTACGGATTTTTACTGTCAAGAAAGCCCTGCACAACCTTAAAGCCGCGCTGCGCTTTATCGTTCATCGCCTTCAGATAGCCCGGGTCAACAAGATTGTCCGCATCAAACACCGAAATATAGTCATACTGCTTTTCCATACGGAACAGTTTTTCAAACATCCACTCAAGCGCGTATCCCTTTCCCCTCCGAAGCTCGTTGAAACGCTCGTACACAATCGCTCCGGCTTCGCGCGCGGCTTCCGCCGTGCGGTCGCTGCAGTTATCGGCTATTACAAATATATCATACAGGTCAGACGGATAATCGAGTGCCTTAAGCGAGGCGACCATATTGGCGATAACCGCCTCCTCGTTATGCGCGGATACTATCAGCGCGAAAGAATGCATTTTATCGGTGAGTTTCTGTTTCTTATCCTTAATCGGCAAAAAGCCGCAAAGACCAACGAGTACGTAATAAACTCCTATCGGAAGCGAAATCACCTGCAATATTATACTGAAAACAGTTAAAAACACGCTTATGAAATCTCCCAAGTCTGACATTGTATTACCCCCGTACCAAAATTTCGGTATCTATTTTACTCTCTTTACAGTCAAAAATCAATACAGTTTATAAAAAATTAATAAATATTAATATTTCTTAAACAAGTACGCCGCAAAGTCAGTACGGGATAACGGATATGACAAGTATCAGAATTCCGCAGGCGGTAAGCAGAGACAGGAAAAAGCCTGCAAGCTGCGCCTGAAGCCGTTTTTCGCGTTCGCGCCGGCGGTATGCCGAAATTGCCATGTATTTATCATATTTTACCGTTTGTACCTTCATGATTTTCGTCTCCTTTGAATAGAATTTCGATTATATTTTCCTCGTATTACTATGTATATGAAAAAAATCTCTATAATATTCCCAATGATTGGGAATATTTTATAAAACTTTTACTTTTTTTGTCTATTTATTTTTTTACAAATCTATAGTCAATTTGCAAAATTTATGATACAATACAGCACGAAGGGGTGATTGGATTTGAAAAAAAGTATTTTTTTGATTATATTTGCGATTTTCATACTTGCCGTACCGAAAGCGTACGCATATTCGGATGTGAGCGAGGGCGATTGGTTTTACGAAAATGTCACGGAAATGTCCGAAAACGGATATCTTAATGGCTATGAGGACGGAACATTCCGTCCGTCGGGGATTATCACAAAGGCGGAGCTTGTGTCTGTCGTGTGCCGCGTAGACGGAATACAGCCGTCGGCGGCGGTAAACGCGCACTGGGCTGACGGAACGGTGCTGGCGGCTCTGAACGCCGGACTTTTCGACTGGGACGAAATTCCGCCGACAGGAGAAACGTACAACAACCCCATACCGCGTCAGTTAGCCGTAAAAATAGTGATGAACGCGTTTTTAAAGGACAGGCGCGGGGACTATAACGAGGTCAGCTCGTCCGTTAAGGATTTTTCCGAGCTTGACGGCAGATATTACGACAGCGTTATCGCGGCGTATTCCTCGGGCGTGGTGCTCGGCGACGAAAACGGCAGGCTAAACCCGAAATCAAGCCTGACGCGCGCGGAGGCGTGCGCGATAATCATGCGCGCGGCTAAAATAAAGGGCGGGCTTGCGCCGTTTGCTCCGATCGTAACTGCCGCTCCCGCATCTCCCGAGGTAAAGCGCGGAGGCGGTGTGAGCGAGAACGGGAGGCTGCGCGTGGACGGCGCTCGTCTTGTGAACGAGCGCGGAGAAGCGGTACAGCTTAGGGGAATGTCGAGCCACGGATTGCAGTGGTTCCCTCAATTTGCGTCGGAGGCGGCGATAAAGGCGACGGCGGATTACGGCGCGAATTTGTTCCGCTGCGCGATGTATACGGCGGAGGGCGGATATACCGAAAACCGCGCCGTGAAGGATACGCTCGTATCGGCTGTTGACGCGGCGATACGCCAAGATATGTACGTTATAATCGACTGGCACATTCTCTCGGACGGCGATCCGCTCGTTCACGCGGACGAGGCGGCTGAGTTTTTCGCGGAAATGTCTAAGCGCTACGGCGATAATCCGGCGGTACTCTACGAAATCTGCAACGAGCCGAACGGAAACGCGACATGGAGCGGAAACGTAAAGCCGTACGCGGAAAGGATAATTCCCGTAATACGCGAAAACAGCGACGGCATAATACTCGTCGGAAGCCCGATGTGGAGCCAGGATCTGCACGAGGCGGCAAAAAACCCGATTTCAGGCGAAAATATAATGTACACCTGTCATTTCTACGCCGGAACTCATACCGATTGGCTCAGACAGCGCGTCGCGGACTGCGCTCTGCCGGTATTCGTGACCGAGTGGGGCACAAGCGCGGCTGACGGCAGCGGCGGAGTTTTTCTTGACGAGGCACAGAAATGGATTGATTTCATGAACGAACGCGGTATAAGCTGGGCAAACTGGTCGCTTTGCGATAAAAACGAAACAAGCGCCGCGCTCCGCCCCGGAGCCGACGTAAGCGACGGAATAAGCCCCGACGAGCTTTCCGAAAGCGGCGCGTTTGTGTTTGGACAATTCCGAAAATGAACCTCTATTGTTATTGACAGCGCCGTATATTTGTGATAGAATATCCTAAAATCTTTACAGGATTTTCATTTTGTGTTATATATTTTGGGAATAAAGCAAAATAATAATGTGGTAAACCGCTTTTTTGCGGCTTAAACATAGAAAGGATTTTTCAATAATGGAGTTATGTTCAAGATGCGGCAAAAATCCTGCCGTGGTATATGTCACAAAAATCGAAGGCGAGAAAACCACGAGCGAGGGCTTGTGTCTTTCGTGCGCGAAGGAGCTCGGATTGTCGCCGCTCAACAAAATGATAAGCAGTCTCGGCGTGCCTGAGGAGGAGCTTGACGCGCTTAATCAGCAGATGTCCGAGTTCATGGAGCAGATAGGCGACCTCTCGCAGGAGGGCGGAGATATAGGCGAGCTGCTTAGCGAAATCAGCGGCGGCGTTGACGACGAGGGCGGCGCGGCAACGGCGCCTCTGAGTGAAATGCTCGGCTCGCTTTTGGGCGCGATGCCTCACGGCTTTATGGACGGCGAAATGAACGATCCCGCCGAAACCACGGAAGGCCGCAAGGAGAAGAAGAAAAAAAGAAAGCAGAACAAGAAAAAAAGCATGCTTGACACATACGGCACGAATCTTACGGAAAGAGCGGCGCTCGGTCAGGTCGACCGCGTCGTGAGCCGCGATAAGGAGATCGACAGAGTTGTGCAGATTTTAAACAGGCGCTCGAAAAACAATCCCGTGCTTCTCGGCGAGCCGGGCGTGGGTAAAACCGCCGTGGCGGAAGGACTGGCGTGCAGGATTTTCGAGCAGAACGTGCCGCCGAAGCTGTTCGGCTATCAGCTCTATCTGCTCGATTTTGCGGCGCTCGTGGCGGGAACGCAGTTCCGCGGTCAGTTTGAGGCGCGGTTAAAGAGCTTGTTAAACGAAGCAAGCGAAGCGGGCAACGTCATTCTTGTGATCGACGAGATACACAACATCGTAGCCGCCGGCGACGCGGAGGGCGCGATGAGCGCGGCTAACATCTTAAAGCCCGCTCTGGCGCGCGGCGAAATACAGATTATCGGCGCTACGACGCTCACGGAGTACCGCAAGCATATCGAAAAGGACTCCGCGCTCGAGAGACGCTTCCAGCCGGTTCTTATCGACGAGCCTTCGATCGAGGAAAGCGTCGAGATTTTAAAGGGAATTAAGGACTATTACGAAAATTATCATCACGTTAAAATAAGCGATAAGGTCATCGAGGACGCGGTGCGCCTTTCGGAGAGGTATATCACGGACAGATTCCTGCCCGACAAGGCTATCGACGTTATAGACGAAGCCGGCTCGGGAGCAAATCTCAGGAACCGCGCGCTTTATGACGCGACGCAGATGGGCGAAAGACTCGAGGAGATTTCCGCCGAAATAGAGGATTTATCCGATCCGTCCGAACACGAGCACAGGGATTACGAAAAAATCGCGAAGCTAAATATGGAAAAAACCGATTTGGAGCAAAAGCTCGTTTTAGCGCGCGCCGAAGCGGATAAATCGGAAATTACGTTTGACGACGTGGCGGCAGTTATAGAAAGCTGGACAAAAATCCCCGTTCACCGTCTTACCGAGGACGAGGCGGAAAAGCTTCTTAATCTCGAGACAAGAATTCACGAACGCGTGGTCGGTCAGGACGACGCGGTAAATCTCGTCGCAAAAGCAATTCGCAGAGGTCGCGCGGATATTACCACGAAAAAGCGCCCTGTGTCGTTCATATTCGCAGGTCCCACCGGAGTGGGTAAAACCGAGCTTGTCAAGACGCTCGCCGAGATTATGTTCGGCAACGAGGAAGCGCTTATACGGATTGATATGTCGGAGTACATGGAGAAGCATTCGGTGTCTAAGCTTATCGGCTCGCCCCCGGGATATGTCGGCTACGACGACGCGGGACAGCTCACCGAAAAGGTGCGCCGCAAGCCGTATTCCGTTATACTGCTCGACGAGATAGAAAAGGCGCATCCCGAGGTGTTCAATCTGTTCCTGCAGATTCTCGACGACGGACGAATCGCGGACAGCCACGGCAAGATCGTAAATTTTGAGAATACGATCATAATAATGACGACAAACGCGGGCTCGGAGTTCAGCTCCAAGGCGACGGGTTTCCTCGCGGACGAGGAGGTTACGCTGTCGGATAACGTGGACAAAAGCCTGAAAAAGATTTTCAGACCGGAATTCTTAAACAGAATAGACGGCATAGTTACATTCAAGCCGCTCACAAAGCCCGAATTAAAGCAGATTATAGATTTGCTTCTGAAAAATATCACGGATAAGCTCGCGGAAAAGAACGTCTCAATGACGGTCAGTGACGCGGCGAAGGATCTGATACTCGAAAAGGGCTATGACCGCAAGTACGGCGCGAGACCGCTCAAACGCGCTATCCAGGATTTGCTCGAGGATAAGCTTGCGCGGCTCTCGCTTACGGGAAAAATTCCCGAGGGCGCGGCGGTTTCGGCTGACAGAAGCGGAGATGAGCTTTGTCTTACAGTATATTAAAAAAATGTTTATCCACCAAATACGCAGGGGCGGCCGTAAAGGCTGCCCCTTCCATTTTATGATAATATTCTTCTGATTTTAAAGTTTATTATACATCCTGTAGAACGTCGCTATCGCCTGTTCCACTGTATAACCGCTCTGCGGCATGAAGTTGTTATCGGTGTCGCCCGCCATTATTCCGTTCGCGCGGACAAACATCACGCTCTCTTTCGCCCAGCCGCTTATCTGAGCGTCGTCGGCAAACGCTCCGTCGGGAGCTTTGTCGCTCATTCCGAGAAGCCGCGCGCATCGCGTAAGCATCGCGGCCGATTGCTCGCGCGTTATATCATTATTTGGAAGAAAAGTCCCATCCTCGTAGCCGTATACTATTCCGAGCTGCGCACTGCACATTATTTCCGTTTCTTTTGTGTCCGTGAACGTGAAGCTCTCTACCCGATGAGCCGCGGAATAACTTTGAATATCTTCGCCCGTTGCCACTTCAACGGTTTTAGCCGCAAGCAGGCAAAATCCGCGTCTTGAAATGCGGCTTGTGTAATTTTTTTGCAGCTCTTCCGGAACAAGCCCAAACTTTATTGCAGCCTCTATTTCACCGGCTGCCCAGTCTGAGCTTGCATTCGGTTCCATTACCGTTCCGGTAAACGAGCAGCCGTTTGTGTCGGCACAGTTTACGCCGTTATAAATTACATCTATCTCTACCTTGTTATTTGCTTTACAGTTATCCGCGCGGAGCATAATCTCATCCGAATAGCTATCCTCCGGTATATATCCGTAGGTGGTAGAAACGTCCTTTCCCTCTGACAAATTTTTAAGATTTAACGCGTATTCCCTGTCGCTGCCGGCAGAATACAGCGAATGCATTTCGACGCGGAAATCGGCGTCCGGGTATATACTGTCAACGCTCACGATTTTCGGCGGTTCAAGCGCTATTTTTGTATTTACAGATTCTCTGCGCGAAACGAGATTTTTATATGTTGTGTTCTGTGAAACCGACGGGAAATCGCCAACATTCAGTGATTCATATGCTTTTTCAACGCTTCTCAGATAGCTGTCTGCCAATTCCGCAATATCCGAATATTCCGTCCCGCTCATTTTGTCAACATTATCCGCAATTTCATCGCAAACATCGTACAGTTCTGCCAGGCTCTTCATATTTTTGAGAAGCTCATTTCTGTTTGAGGCTTCGTAGCTGTCCTTCACAGGATTTTTTTCTATCAATTCTCGCACTGTCAAATCCTCATTTTTTTTGTCGGCTCCCGTATTTGTCCGAAAGCCGCCGCCTCCGCCTCCGCCGGATTGAGCCGGACGCGATGTAGACGTAGGACTAAGCGCAGGCGCAGGCGTTTCTGTAGGCGCTGCCGCCGGCGGTGTTGTCGGAGGTGTCGTCGTCTGCGTTATCGGCGGCGTTGTCGGAGGTATTGTCGTCTGCGTTGTAGGCGGCGTTGTCGGAGGTATTGTCGTCTGCGTTGTAGGCGGCGTTGTCGGAGGTATTGTCGTCTGCGTTGTAGGCGG
>CANQXJ010000033.1 GCA_947627795.1 uncultured Clostridia bacterium | reverse complement strand
TATCCCGCTGGTGTTCGTGACGCTCGGCGCGGACGGCAGCCGCGCGTATTACAAGGATATTGCTGTTTACGCGCCGTCGTTTACAGGCGTGAAAACGATAGAAAAAACAGGCGCGGGCGATACTTTTACCGGCTGTATGCTGAGCTTCCTGCTCGACTGCAGTGTAAAAAATCTTACCGAGGAAAAGTTAAAGAAGCTGCTTATATTCGCCAACGCCGGAGCATCGCTTATCACGGCGAAAAAGGGCGCGCTTAAGGTGATGCCGGAAAAAGCGGAAATTGAGGCTTTGATAAATTAAATAAAATTTAATTGAGGTAAGAATCCGAATCGTTAAGATTTGGGCGCTTGCCTCTTTTATTATACAAAGAAAACGATTATTTTCTCTGTTACTTTGACGACTATACAAGTATAGTGCAGAGCAATGGAAAAAACAATATTTTTTCTTGAATAGTGTTTAATTAAAAGCGCGGTATAGTGCAATTATAATACCTCATTATAAATTGAATTAACCATACATCACGAAATGGCGGCTCACGGAGGAAATGAATGTCTCGCCGCAGGCGGTCAGTAAGAGGGAGGATAACATCGCTTTGCCGGATATTTCGCTTGTGCTAACGCCTTAAATGGCGGCTAATGTTGATTTATACCAAGATGCGATTAAAAATGATTATCATAAGCAGTTACGTCTATATTTGTCAGGATGCGACGGCGCGTATAACACCGCTGCGTGGGGGCAGGACGTACCGGGAGCGAACATGGGCGTGATTGACGAGAAATATGTGAGGTTGACGGAAGAATAGAAATATGGTATAATTTAGAAAAACAAAGGAGAAGAGCCATGAAAAAGAAAAACCTTTTTTTCCTCGCGGCGGTTATGATGCTCGTTGGTGTTTTCATCGGATTCGCGCTTAACACTCCTGCGGAAATAAACGCGAGAACATATACTCCAGCGGTTTATTCAACGCTCGGAGCGCTTATTCCGCCGGTTGCAGCCATTGCTTTGGCGCTCATTACGAAGGAGGTATACACGTCCCTCTTTATAGGCATAGCGTCGGGCGCGCTGCTCTACGCCAACGGCAACCCCATTCTTGCGCTCAATACGATGCTGTTTAACGGAGAAGGCGGACTTGTAACCAAGCTCGCGGACAGAACCAACGTCGGGATAATAGTATTCCTTGTCATACTCGGCATCCTCGTCGCGCTCATGAATAAGGTTGGCGGCTCGGCGGCGTTCGGACAATGGGCGTCCAAGCATATCAAGTCAAGAATAGGCGCGCAGTTCGCTACGATGATGCTCGGAGTTCTTATTTTCATAGACGATTATTTCAACTGTCTTACCGTAGGCTCGGTTATGCGTCCCGTGACCGACCGCCATCAAATTTCGCGCGCAAAGCTCGCGTATATAATCGACGCCACAGCTGCGCCTATCTGTATTATAGCGCCCGTTTCGAGCTGGGCGGCTGCGGTGACTGCTTCCGTTCCGGAGGGCAGCAGCATAAACGGCTTTTCAATGTTTCTCAACACGATCCCGTATAATTTCTACGCGATAGGAACGATCGTCATGATGATAATTATTACGGCTATGCGGTTTGATTTCGGTCCGATGAAAAAGCACGAGATGAACGCGGCGAAGGGCGACCTGTTTACTACTCCCAACCGTCCGTACGGAGAAGCCGATACGGAGATGACAACGCCCGAGGGAAAGGTCATAGACCTTGTTTTCCCAATCATAATCCTTATTATCGCGTGCATCATAGGCATGATTTATACGGGCGGTTTCTTTAAAGGGGAAAGCTTTATAGACGCTTTCGCGAATGCCGACGCGTCTATGGGACTGGTGCTTGGCAGTATCGCGGCTCTTTTGGTAGCGTTCTGTTTCTATATGATACGCGGCGTTATGAGCTTTTCGGATTTTGCGGAATGTATTCCCGAGGGTTTTAAAGCGATGGTCGCGCCTATCATGATTTTAACGCTCGCATGGACGCTTTCTGGCATGACGGGACTTTTGGGTGCGAAATATTTTGTCCGTGATATTGTCGAGTCGTACGCGGGAACGCTGCAAATGTTCCTGCCGGCGGCTATATTCATCGTCGCCGCGCTGCTTTCGTTCTCAACCGGCACGGCATGGGGAACGTTCGCGATACTCATTCCGATAGTATGCAATGTGTTTGAATCGAATTATTCAATGCTTGTTATAGCGATAGCGTCGTGCCTTTCGGGCTCGGTTGCGGGCGACCACTGCTCACCCATTTCGGATACCACAATAATGGCGTCGGCAGGAGCGCATTCGGATCATATCAACCACGTCTCCACGCAGCTTCCGTATGTCATAGTTGTATCGTCCGTCTGCGCGGTGGGATATATAATAGCGGGCACGCTGAGTTATTCCGGCGGTCCGGCAATAGCGGCTCTTCCGATTACGCTTGCCATGCTTGCGGGTGTTCTTATAGGAATAAAAAAACTTACAGACCGTCAATGATTGAAATCCGAATAAAACCTAAGGTTTCATGGTCTGAAAGTACGGGGCGCAGTTATACTGAAAAGCCCGAAATTACGTTTTAAAATGTCTATATAATATTTAAGGGCGGAGCACACATACTCCGTCCTTTTCGCGCGATAAACTGTGAAACTATTTCGTCAGCTTTTCAATACTGTTCGTCCACGCCTATTTCTTCGCCTTCGATTTAAATATAACCGCCACCAAAAAACCGAATATCAGCGCAGCGGCTATGCCTCCGGCTCCGGCGGTGAGTCCGCCCGTGAATACGCCCAAAAATCCCTGCTCCGTCACCGCCTTGTACGCGCCCTTGCAAAGATTGTACCCGAATCCCGTAAGCGGCACAGTAGCGCCCGCTCCGGCAAAATCGACGAGCGGCTCGTATACGCCTATGAGCTGCAAAAAAACTCCGAGCACCACAAACGTTACAAGTATCCTCGCCGGCGTAAGCTTCGTTTTGTCCAGCAAAAGCTGTCCGACGACGCATATTAAACCGCCCACTATAAACGCTTTTACAAAATCCATATCTGTCCTACCTTTCTATCGCCACCGCGTGCGCTATGCACGGTATCGTCTCGCCCTGCTCGACCGTCATCGGGTTCATAAGCGCTCCCGTCGCCATCAGGAGCACCTTTTCGTATGTTCCCTTTTTCATCTCCTCGTAAATACAGCCGCAGAACACGCTGCCGCAGCAGCCGCAGCCGCTTCCTCCGGCGTGAACGTCCTGCTTCTCGATGTCGAAAATCATCTTTCCGCAGTCGTTGTGGAGCTCGCGTATGTCGTAGCCGTCATCGAGCATAAGCTCTTGTAAAATATCCGAGCCTACCACGCCAAGGTCGCCGGTTAGAATTAAATCGTAATAATCCGGTCTGCGTCCTGTGTCGATAAAGTGCGCGGTGAGCGTATCGATCGCGGCGGGAGCCATCGCAGCGCCCATGTTGCTTAGATCCGTTATTCCCATATCGACTATTTTGCCCGTGGTCACATGCGTTATTTTCGGACCGTCACCGTTTTTTGAGAGTATCGCAGCCCCCGAGCCTGTCACTGTCCACTGAGCCGCGGGGGTCCGCTGACCGCCGTATTCGAGCGGATAACGGAATTGCTTTTCCGCCGTACAGAAATGGCTCGATGTGACGCACAGCACATTGTCCGCGCAGCCGCCCGCAATCAGCATACTTCCTATCGACAGGCTTTCCGTCATGGTAGAGCACGCTCCGTAAAGCCCGAGAAACGGCACGCCCAAATCGCGCATACCGTAGTGCGCGCCGACGCATTGATTTATCAAATCACCCGCGAGTGCGTAATGTATATCCTCCGGGCTTAATCCCGCTTTTGAAAGAGCCTTGAGCGCCGTTTCCTTTTGCAGTTTGCTCTCCGCCTTTTCCCAGCTTTTCTCGCCCCATTTGTCATCGGTGAGTATTTCGTCGAAATATTGCGCGAGCGGTCCCTCGCCCTCCTTAACGCCGACTATCGACGCGGTCTGCGCTATCACCGGAGGCTCGCCGAGCGCCGCAGTTTGCTTTCCTATTCTTTTATTCATAAATCTTCTCCCTTGCGTTTTTATATATTTTTTGCCTTTCGGTCAAGATTATGCATATGTTTTATATTGTAAATCCGGTAAATTTCGTAAAAAAATTGACATTGTGCAAAATATCTGATAAACTGAAAAAAACAAATAAAGGAGGCAGAAACAATGTCTGATTATTTCGGAAAAGAAACGCCGAAGCTTGGTTTCGGCATGATGCGCTTACCAAAGATAAATGATAAAACCGATATTGAGCAGGTAAAAAAAATGGTTGATATGTTTATGGACGCGGGCTTCACGTATTTTGACACGGCCTTCGTCTACGGCACGTCCGAGGCGGACACGAAAAAAACGCTTGTAGACAGGTATCCGCGCGGCGCTTATACGCTTGCGACAAAACTTAACGCCAACATGATGGCGCCTGATGAAAAAGCGGCCAAGCAGCAGTTTTTCACGAGCCTCGAACGCACGGGCGCGGGATATTTCGATTACTATCTTCTGCACGCGATTATGGACAAGACGTATGATTTATACAACAACTACGGCATATGGGAATTTTTAAATGAGCAGCACGAAAAGGGACTTATAAAGCACCTCGGATTTTCGTATCATTCGGGTCCCGACCTTCTCGACAAGGTGCTCACGGAGCATCCGGAAACCGAGTTCGTTCAGCTTCAGATAAACTACGCCGACTGGGAAAACCCGTCTGTGACCGCGAGAGAAAATTACGAAACCGCCCGCAGGCACAACGTTTCGGTGGTTATAATGGAGCCGGTTAAGGGCGGAAAGCTCGCTGATCCGCCGGAGGAAGTAAAGAAGCTTTTCAAGGAATATAATCCCGACGCGTCTTACGCGTCATGGGCTATCCGTTTTGCCGCGTCTTTAGACGGCGTTATAACGGTGCTTTCGGGAATGTCTGACATAGAGCAGATGGCTGACAATCTTTCATATATGAAGGACTTCAAGCCGCTCAATTCCGACGAGCAGGAAATAATCCGAAAGGCTCAGAGGATTTTGGGAAATTCCTCGGCTATCCCGTGCACTGCCTGTCGTTACTGTGTGCCCGGCTGTCCGAAGCGGATACCTATCCCCGAAATTTTCACAGCCGCCAATTTACAGCTCGGCAACGGTCAGATAGACGACGCGATCGAAAGCTACAAAAAAGCCGTTTCCGACGGCAGACGCGCGTCGGACTGTATCGCGTGCAGGCAATGCGAGCGCGCTTGCCCGCAGCAGCTTAAGATCGTTGACTATCTCGGCAAATGCGCGAAGATGCTGGAAAAATAATTTTGACAATACATAAATACGCAGGGACGTCCGCAGCAGACGTCCCTGTTTTATGTATTTACGAAGTTCGGCGGCATTCCCGATTGATTGCTTTTCCGCCGAAAAGAAGAGCTATGAGCAAAATCAGCGGGAAAATTGCCGCGAACAGCAGTCCGCATCTGAGACTGTCTCCCGCCGCGCCGGACACCGCTCCAACCAAAGCCGGTCCGGCGGAGCAGCCGCAGTCTCCGGCGAGCGCGAGCAGCGCGAAAAGCGCCGTGCCGCCGAGCGGACAGCTTTGGGAAGCTAAGCTAAATACTCCGGGCCACATCACGCCGACAGAGAAACCGCATATTCCGCAGGCGAAAAGCGAAACCACGGGTGAGGGCGACAGTGCGGCGGTAAAATAGCTTGCCGCGCAGACGGCAGCACATATTCCGATGTATAGCGACAGGTCTACCCTGCCGCTTATTTTCGCGTGAACTACGCGCGCCGTGCCCATCATTACGGCAAAAAAGCACGGTCCGGCGATATCGCCCACAGCTTTTGACACTCCCAATCCCTGCTCCGCGAATGCCGACGCCCATTGGCTCATAGCTAATTCCGACGCTCCTGAGCATATCATAAGAAGCGCGAACACAAGAAATACTCTTGATTTAATAAGCTCTCCTACCGTCATTCCTTCCCCGCTTTTCACAAGCTCCGCAATGGGCACACGGCTGAAATATACGGCGTTCACAGTCGGAACGACAGCCCACATACACGCGATATACCGCCACGAATTTATGCCTAATACTGTGAAAAGAGCCGTTGAAACGAGCACAACCAGCACCGAGCCCCAGCAGTAAAACGAGTGCAGCATACTCATAGCCGCCGCCTTTTCGTCTCCCGGTATCGCCTCGACTATGGGACTTATAAGAACCTCCGTAAGTCCGCCGCCCACCGCGTAAACTATAACAGCCGCGCAAAGTCCCATGTACGGATCGGGCGTCATTTCGGGCAAAAATGCGAAAAGAATAAGTCCCGCCGCAGCCATTATATGCGCCGCAACGATCAGGACGCGGTAGCCCGCTTTATCTGCGAGCTTCGCCGAAAGAAGATCCACTATAAGCTGCGTCCCGAAATTTATCATCACAAGCAAGCCGAGCTTTTCCAGTGAAATTCCGTAGTCTGCGTGGAATTTCAAAAACAGCATCGGCGCGAAATTATTTATTATCGCCTGCGTTATGTAACCTATATAGCTTGCCGCGACGGTATGTTTATAGCTCGTTCGTATACTCATTTTATATACTGCCTTTCTGTGATTCAATCCGTATTTTCAGATATTAACATAAAACAATTTTTTCTTAATATCAACTCCGTTTGTTGATTATACCTCATACGAGGCAAAACGTCAATACCGCAAAAAATTTCAAAATATTTTATTCACAATTTGACAAATAAGTGGTATAATGAATATCGGATAACTTTCGGATTACGGTTCATGCTAATTGTATTGACAACGCAAATAATCTATGGTATCCTAATGCATAGAATAACTATATATCGGAGGAAGAACATATGAAATTAAAGATAAAATCAATAGCCGCCGCGCTTGTTATTTCATTCGCGTGCGCATATATAACCGTCCCGGTCGGCGCGGCGGACAAGCTGCCGGTCAAGGGAGAGAAAATACACGGCTTTACCGTCACCGAACGCCGTCCTTTTGAGATGCTCGGCGCGGAGCTTATTACATTCGAGCACGAAAAAACGGGAGCCCGCGTGCTCTTCTGCGCCAACGACGATATCGACCGGCATTTCCAAATCTCGTTCAAAACGCCCGCTCTCGACGACAGCGGATTAACGCATATATTCGAGCATTCCACTCTCGGAGGAAGCGAAAAATACCCGTCCTCCACTCTTTTTATGAAGCTCATAAACCAGACGTACAACACATATATGAACGCCGCGACGTCTCAGAACAGCACGACGTTTCTGTTCTCGTCGCTTTCGCAGGCGCAGCTTCTCAGCCTGGGCGATTATTATCTCGACAGCGTTTTCCACCCCATGATTTATTCCGATAAATCGATATTCGACAGAGAAGCATGGAGATACGAGCTTACAAGCGGCGGCGACGACCTGACTGTCTCCGGCACGGTTTACAGCGAGATGCAGGGCGCTTCCGACATAACAACAAGCAGCATCTATAATGTCCGCCGCACGCTGTTTCCGGACAGCTTTTCGACACATGTCTCCGGAGGCGTTCCCGAGGATATGCTTTCGCTCGGCAACGACGATTTGATAGAGTATCATAAAAAATATTACCATCCGTCAAACTCGCTGACTATCATGTACGGAGACATTGATTGCCGCGATTTTCTCAAGCTTCTCGATGAATACTTCTCCGAATTTACGCGCGGTGAAATTGACATTGATTATGACAGCTTCTCCGCCGCGCCTGATTTTATTGAGCAATCGTATGACTATCCGACACTGTCCACTCAAAGCTCCGGCGCGAACTCGTACGTTTCGTACGCAATAGAATGTAAGGGCGCGGACGCGGATACAGATGAGTTCGCGAGGCTCAGTTTGGCGGCAAATATATTGGCGGGCACAGTCGAAAACGCGGCTGAAAAATCAATGCCCGGAGCTTTACTTTCATGCAGTCTTGATACAGACACTCCGGAACCGACTATTATTTTTACCGCAGCAACGCCCGACAGCGGTATAGGTTCGCAGCTTAAGCAGCTTGTTGACGAGTCCGTCGGTCAGCTTATTAAGGACGGCATAAGCGATGATCTGCTTAAATCCATTTCATTGTCCGCGCGCCGCCTTCAGGCGCAGACTATAGACTCCTTCGACGGCTTTGGGCTGCAAGCCGCGGCAATGTGGGCTGTTTCCGATGAGCCGGATTATTATTTCGATTATATTGACAGCACTCTCAATCTCGAAAACATAACGAGCCGCGCCATTACAGACACTCTGAAAAAATATGTTGCCGATGCGAGAAGCGCCGTCGTATCCACAGTACCGTCCGCGGGACTTGCGGATAAAAATCGGGCGGAGTTTGAAAAGAGGCTGAGCGAAACGAAATCGGCGATGAGCGATGATGAAATCGATGCGCTTGTAGAGCGGACCTATGAGTATCACAATTCCGATACCGACAATGAGGAGCTTGACAGAAGCCTGCTTGACAAAATCAGCGTTGTCGACGCGCGCAGCCTTCCGGAGGAAACGCGCGAATATGAGATAAGCGACGAAACAGTCGACGGCGTGCGCTATGTTTCCTCGGTCGCCGAAATAAACGAGATGGGAAAGGGACGCGTTATGCTTGACATATCCGATATCCCCGTTGAAGATTTAAACTGGCTTGCGATTTATGCGTCCCTTATCGGAGCTGTCGGAACGGAAAAATACAGCGCCGATGACTTCGTAACTATAGCGGGACAATACGCGGACTGCTCAGTTGATATTATGACTCTTTACGACGACAGCGACAACCGCTTTACTCCGTATATGATTTTCAAATATGACGGCTTTTCCGACGACTCCGATATGATATTCGATATAGCGGAACAGGCTCTGCTAAAGCCCGACTTCAGCGACACCGACGCCATCGCCGCACTGGCGGCGCAGTACAGAAACGCCGCCGCGAGCATTACCGACACGGACGGCGATACGCTGCTTTATCAGCATGTCCTCTCGTCGACAGACCCATGGACGGCTTACAGTAACGCCATGGGACTGAGTCTTGACAGCGGTATTGAAAAAGCTCTTACGCTTATCGAAACGGATATGGACGCGGCTGTGGCAAAGCTTAAGGAAATACAACACCGCATTACTAACAGGCGCGGAGCGTCGGTAGTATATTCGGGCTCCAAGGAAAGTATAGGTAAAAACAAAGCCGCCGCCGAAAGGTTTTTTGCGAAGCTCCCCGACAAAGAAAAGAAGGCTGTGGATTACAGCTCTCTTATGACGGAGTATGAAAGCAGCGCGCTTATAATAAACTCATCCGTGAATTATAACGGTCTGTACGCTCCAATCAACGCGCTCGGCATCGATTATAACGGCGGCATGGAGGTCGCGATGAATTGTATCACCGACAAAATTCTCCTCCCCTCTCTCCGCGACGGTTTTAACGCGTACGGCGCCGAGTGCAGTTTCACCGACGACGGGCTTCTCGCGTATTCGTACAGCGACCCGGAAATCGCGAACACATTCAAATTTTTCTCATCACTCGGCGATATAATAAGCAATACGGAAATAACTCAGGATGATGTGGACAGATATATTTTATCCGTATATTCCGACTACGTCCGCCCCGGCGGAGAGCTTCACGACGCCTACTGGGCGGCGTCGGACTATACCGAGGGAATTACTTCGGAAACGAAGCTAAATCATATGCGCGAAATCAAATCCGCAACTCCTGAAACGATCAGAGCGATGGCTGACGCTTTTAAAAAGCTATTCGAAAACGGAGTTATATTCACAGCCGGATCCGCCGTCGCTGTATTGAATAACGCGGATCTGTATGACAATATCATTAATCCTCTCGGATATGAGCCGGACGGAATAAAAGTCATAATAAACGGCAAAATGCTGCAAACCTCCGTCCCCGCGTATATTGAGAACGACCGCGTTATGCTTCCTATGCGCTCCATATTTGAGGCGCTCGGAGCGGAGGTCGAATGGAACGGCGATACGCGCGAGGTCACGGCGATGAAGGACGGAACGATCATAGTTCTTAAAATTGACGCGGACATTATCGACGTCAACGACGCATACGGAAACAAAACGCAGGTGAAGATCGACAGCCCCGCCGTTATCCGCGACGATCACACCATGGTTCCGCTCCGCGCCGTTTCGGAAACTCTCGGATACAGCGTAAACTGGAACGGCGAAGCTCAGACGGTTACTATCGGCTGAAGTCTTTAAAAAACAGCGAAAAGCTTCAAAATATATTTACAGAAAAATTGTAAAATATATTGCTAAACTATTGACAAAAAAACCAATATACAGTATAATAACGATTGAACAGTTATTCATATGTTCAATTTTACTTGAAACAGGAGATGGCAAGATGAATAAATCGGTTTACATGGACAACAATGCCACCACGTCCCTAAAGAAGGAAGTCCTCGACGCGATGATTCCGTATTATACGGACATTTACGGAAACGCCTCGTCGAAGTTCTACGCGGTAGGCAGAGAAGCGGAGCAGGCACTCTACAAGCTCCGCGAGAAGGCGGCGAAGCTCTTGGGCGCGGCGAATGTAAACGAAATATATTTTACGGCTTCCGGCTGCGAAGCCGATAACTGGGCGATAAAGGGCGTCGCGAACGCCTATAAGCGCAAGGGGAACCATATTATCACGAGCAAAATCGAGCACCACGCGATACTCGGCGCATGCGAATATCTTGAAAAGCACGGCTTTGAGGTGACGTATCTCGACGTTGACGAATACGGTAAAGTAAGCCCCGAAGCGGTCGAGGCGGCAATCAAAGACAACACGGTTCTCATAAGCGTAATGACCGCGAACAACGAGATAGGCACAATAGAGCCGATAAAGGAAATTGCGGAAATCGCAAAAAAGCACAAGATAGTTTTCCATACCGACGCAGTGCAGGCGATAGGTCATATGCCGATCAACGTGCAGGAGCTGGGCGTTGATATGCTTTCTCTGTCGGCGCATAAATTCCACGGCCCGAAGGGCGTGGGGCTGCTGTATATCAAGAACGGCGTGAGAATCGACAATCTTATCCACGGCGGTGGACAGGAGCGCGGCAAGCGTGCGGCTACCGAAAATTTAGCCGGTATAGCGGGACTTGTAAAGGCGCTCGAAATCGCGGTTGAAAACCTCGATAAAAACGTTGCTGTCATGCGTGATAAGCGCGATAAGCTGATAAAGGGCATACAGGAAAAAATTCCGTATTGCCGTTTAAACGGTCCTGTCGGAGAGGACAGACTTTGCAATAACGTGAATTTCTCATTCCAGTACGTTGAGGGCGAGTCGATTCTGATGATGCTCGACATGCACGGAATAGCCGCTTCGAGCGGCAGCGCGTGCGCTTCGGGCTCGCTCGATCCGTCGCACGTTCTTTTGGCGATAGGTCTGCCGCACGAAATAGCGCACGGCTCGCTGAGACTGAGCGTCGGCGAGGACACGACCGATGAGGACGTAAATTATGTAATTGAAGTACTGCCGCCGATAATTCAGCGGTTAAGGGATATGTCACCGTTATACGAGGACTTTTTGAAGGGAGAGAATAAATAATGTACAGTGAAAAGGTTATGGATCATTTCGCGCATCCGAGAAATGTCGGAGAGATCGAGAACGCTAACGCGGTAGGGTTGGTAGGCAACGCCAAGTGCGGCGATATAATGAAGATCTATATGGACATACAGGACAATATAATAAAGGACGTAAAGTTCAAGACGTTCGGCTGCGGTGCGGCTATCGCGACAAGCTCTATGGCGACGGAAATGGTAAAGGGCAAGACGGTCGAGGAAGCGCTGGAGCTTACGAACAAAGCCGTTATGGAGGCTCTTGACGGACTTCCCGCCGAGAAGATCCACTGCTCGGTGCTCGCCGAGGAAGCGATACGCGACGCGATTGAGGATTACAGAAAACGACAGAACGAGCAGCAATAAAAAAATTACAATAAGACGGTTGCAGCCGTCTTATTTTTATGATAGAATAGAATTAATAAAAAACGGAAGGACGAAAATTTTTGAAAACATCTGATTTTTACTACGACTTACCGGAGGAGCTTATCGCGCAGGAGCCGATAGCTGACAGAAGCGCGTCGCGGCTTATGGTGCTTGACAAGAACACCGGCGCGGTCAAGCACAAGCATTTCTATGATATTATCGGCGAGCTTGACGAGGGCGACGCGCTGATTTTAAACGACACAAAGGTGCTCCCCGCAAGGCTTTACGGCGTAAAGGAGGACACCGGCGGCGCGATAGAGTTCCTGCTCCTCCATAAGCACACGCTCGACACATGGGAGGTTATATTAAAGCCAGGCAGACGCGCGAAAAAGGGAGCGCGGTTCGTGTTCGGAAACGGCGAGATAAAGGCTGAGATACTCGATATAGTAAACGACGGAAACAGACTTGTGAAATTTTATTACGACGGCGTGTTCGAGGAAATTCTCGACCGTCTCGGCGAAATGCCGCTGCCGCCGTATATTCATAAAAAGCTTGAGGATAAGAACCGGTACCAGACGGTATACGCGAAAAATCCCGGCTCCGCGGCGGCTCCGACAGCGGGACTGCATTTCACGCCCGAGCTTTTGGAAAAAATAAAAAATAAGGGCGTAAACATAGGTTATGTCACTCTTCATGTGGGCTTGGGAACATTCAGACCGGTAAAAGCGGAGGATATCGCCGACCACAAAATGCACTCGGAATTTTACATTCTGCCCTCCGAAACGGCGGAGCTTGTAAACAAAACGAAAGCGGCGGGAAAGCGCGTAGTATCCGTCGGCACAACGGCTGCGAGGGTGCTCGAAACAGCCGGCATGAACGGCTTGCCGCTAAAGGAAACGACGGGCTGGACGGATATTTTCATTTATCCGGGCAAGGAATTTCACGTGATAGACGCGCTGATAACGAATTTCCACCTGCCCGAATCGACGCTTATAATGCTCGTGTCGGCGCTCGCGGGACGGGAAAATGTGCTCAACGCGTATAAGGAAGCGGTAAACGAGAAATACAGATTCTTCTCGTTCGGAGACGCTATGCTGGTTAAATAAAAGGAGAATATATGTTTAAAATACTTCACACAAACGGACGCGCGAGGCGCGGGGAATTTACGACCGTTCACGGCACGGTGCAAACGCCGGTGTTTATGAACGTCGGCACGGCTGCGGCTATAAAGGGCGCGGTGTCGGCTGAGGATTTAAAGGCTCTCGGCTGTCAGATAGAGCTTTCCAACACATATCATCTGCATCTGCGCCCCGGCGACGAGCTTATAAAGGATTTGGGCGGACTTCATAAATTTATGAACTGGGACAGACCTATCCTTACGGACAGCGGAGGATTTCAGGTTTTTTCGCTTGCGAAGCTCAGGAAAATCACCGAGGACGGCGTGAGCTTCAATTCGCATATCGACGGCAGACGAGTTTTTATGGGGCCTGAGGAGAGTATGCGGATACAGTCAAATTTCGGCTCGACAATCGCAATGGCGTTTGACGAGTGCGTAAAAATCCCGTCGCCTTACGATTACGTTAAAAGCTCGTGCGACAGGACGTATCGCTGGCTTGAGCGCTGCAAAGCGGAAATGACGCGGCTCAATTCGTTTGACGGCACGATAAATAAAAATCAACTCCTTTTCGGGATAAATCAGGGCGCGACGTTTGTGGATATCAGAATTGACCATATGAAAAAAATCGCGGCGCTCGATTTGCCCGGCTACGCGATAGGCGGGCTTGCGGTGGGGGAGACGCATGAGGAAATGTATCATGTTCTCGACGAGGTAGTTCCGTACGCTCCGGACGACAGACCGCGCTACCTTATGGGCGTGGGAACGCCGTCAAATATCATAGAGGGCGTGGCAAGAGGCATAGACTTTTTCGACTGCGTAATGCCCACGCGAAACGCCCGTCACGGCTTTATATTTACGCGTCACGGCACTATAAATATGATGAACCAAAAATACGAGCGCGACCTGCGCCCGCTCGACGAGGAATGCGGCTGCCCGACCTGCCGCAATTATTCGCGCGCGTATATACGTCATTTGTTCAAGGCGAAGGAAATGCTCGCGATGCGGCTTTCTGTAATGCATAATTTATACTTCTACAACGAGCTTGCGGCGCGCATAAGAAAAGCGATCGAGGAGGACAGATTTGAGGAATTCCGCGCCGAAAACAGTGAAAAACTGATGAAAAGGCTTTAATAACGCGCTGATTCTTTATAATAATCCGCTAATATATTTGTAATATATTGTAAATTTTTTATGAATATGATAAAATATAAATAATTTATTATAGACTGATACTGCAGGAAGGAAGGATGTAAAAATGAAACGTAAAATGATGTTGTTTTTCGGTATAATTCTGACGCTTGCCTCGCTTGCCGTTATGCCGCTCTCGGCTATCGCGTCAGAGGAGGCTGCAGCGCCTGCGGTTGTTGTGCCGAAGGATTCAAACACAGGACTTTACCGCGATATTTACGCGTTTGTTACGGATAAATACCCTGTCGGCGGAGCGTTTGAAAACGAGAACAGATGCTATTTCTTCATGCCCTACAGCGCGGATTTGACAAAAATAACATATAATGCCGGCGGCGAAAGCAAAACTCTTGATTTATCGGACGGAAAGACGGCAACGATCACATTAAACGGCGTTGAATATAAGGCGCTTGCGTATAAGTCCGTTCTTCCGACGATATACCTTGAAATAAACGAAGAATACGGCGCAATCGAGACAATGGAAAACTCCAAGGATCACAGCGCGAAATGCTACGGTGATATGAGAATTGAAGTACCCGACGACGCTGCCGCGAAAAACGGCTGGGAAAAGAATTACATAAGCGTTGAAAACAAAGAAAAAACTCCCGGCACAATAGAGCTTCGCGGACGCGGCAATTCAAGCTGGGCAGACGCTGTAGAGCGCGATATCGCGCGCCCTTATCAGGTTAAGCTCGAAAAATCCATGGATATAATGGGCATGGGCGCCGCGAAATCCTACACTCTTTTAAAAGCGGATCAGCTTCAGACGACGGCGAAGATATTCCTTAATATGGGAACAGATATGGGCGTCGCTTTTACTCCGAGCGCGGAGCTTGTAACCGTGTATTTAAACGGCGAATACAGAGGTATGTACACTCTTTCGGAAAAAATTGAGGTCCACAAGGAGCGCGTAAATATAAGCGATTTGGAGGATGAAATAGATGTCGCAATGGAAGCTGCCGGAACGACGAACGTTGACGATGTTATAGATAATATAGACATAACCGGCGGTTATCTGCTCGAAATCGACAATTCAGCCGAGGTGCTTCAGTTCAAAGCGCAGACGAACTCGGTGACGATCAAAGCGCCGGAAAACCTTGACGACCACGTAGGCGCTGACTCCAATTACGCGTACATAACCGAGCTTATGACCGACCTCTTTAACGCGGTATACGGCGACGGCTACTTAAAGGACGACGACTACGGCGGTCATCCCGGCTACGCCGGCAAGCACTTCACAGAGGTAATAGATATGGACAGCGTAACGAAATACTTCCTCGAGCAGGAGCTTTCGGCAAACGCGGACAACGGCTTGGGAAGCACGTTCTTCTACAAGGATAAGGACAGCATAGACGGCAAAATTTATATGAGTCCCGTATGGGATAACGACCGCTGCTGCGAGGTTACGGAGGGCTGGCTGCTGCCGAACAGAAAGGGCTATCAAGACAACCCCGACGGAAGCGGAGAAAAGATGGACACTTTCTTCGCGGCAATGTGCAAGCACAAAGAATTTTTAAGCTATGTTGTCGCGTATTATGAGAATAACGCGAATTACAACAATATAAAGCAGACCTTCGAGGATTACGCGAACGGCGCAAAGAACGAGGAGCTGCGCGAAATGAGCGAATACGTTAAAAATGATGCGGATATGACATATTACCGCTGGAATTACGACTGGCCCCTTACGCCGTCGAAGGTCCCCGATTATCTGCAAAAGCGCAAGGCGTGGATCGACGCGAATATAGAGACGATAAAGGATTTCGGCACGAAGGGAGAATTTATCGAGATTGAAAACACAATTCCGAAGCCCGACGGAAAAATCGAGCTTAACACCGGCGCGGCTGACGGAAAAATAAATGTCAGTGTCAATAACGATCTCGGTATAACGCAGGCAATGGATGTGTACACCGCCGTTTATGACAATTCCGGCGTTCTTGCGGGAGTATTTCTTGACAAAAACGTAACGGTCAATGACGGTGAAACTTATACCAAATCCTACGATTATACAAATGAAATCGGTCAGGCTAAGACAATGCTGTGGAAAAACGATAAAATTCAGCCGCTTGACAGAGTTGTAAATGCAAATTAAAAGAAAAAAATAAAAAAGGCGCTGCCCGAAAAATAATCGGCAGCGTCTTTTTGGTTTGTTTGTGAATTTATTTGGCGTTCTTTTTCATATCTCCGCACTTGTGCGGGCAGTCCGCGCAGCCGCATCCGCAGCCGCCGCTCTTGTGTCTTTTTATAACAGAGCGCACGGCAAGCGCGATTATTCCGGCAAGTATAACGCTGATTATAACAGTCGCAGCCATATTACCGCCCCCTATGCCTTAAGTCCGCCTTTGACGCTCAGACGCGTGCTTTCCTTATACGGGCGGAACAGCAGGTATATAAATCCTATCACGATCAGTATCGCCGCGACTGTGCCTATTCCGAAGCCGCCGCCCGTAAAGAGCGTGCCGAGCTGGTAGATGCAAAGCGATACGACATACGCGAACACGCACTGATAGCCAATCGCGAATAATGTCCATTTTGTGCTGTTCATCTCGCGCTTTATAGCTCCCATAGCGGCGAAGCACGGCGCACAGAGGAGATTGAATACGAGGTACGAATATGCCGAAAGCTTTGTGAACTCCATCGCGAGATTCGTCCATACCTCGAAGCCGTCCTCCGCGACCTCCTCAAATCCGCCGTAGAGAATACCGAACGTGCCGACAACGTTCTCCTTCGCGATAAGTCCCGTTACAGCCGCGACAGCCGCCTTCCAGTCGCCCCAGCCGAGCGGCGCGAATATCGGAGCGATTATATTTCCTATCGCCGCGAGGATCGAGTTGTTCATATCCTCGACCATTCCGAACGAGCCGTCCTCAACGCCGAAGCCCTGCAGGAACCAGATAAGTATCGTCGCGAGAAGAATAATAGTTCCCGCCTTCTTTATAAACGACCAGCCGCGCTCCCACATGCTTCTTAAAATACTGCCGATAGTCGGCATATGGTATTCGGGAAGTTCTATCACGAACGGCGCGGGATCGCCCGCGAACATCTTCGTCTTTTTGAGTATTATACCCGAAACGATTATCGCCGCGATCCCGACGAAGTACGCGCTCGTCGCGACCCATGCCGCGCCGCCGAACAGCGCGCCCGCTATAAGCGCGATGATCGGGAGCTTCGCGCCGCAGGGGATAAACGTCGTAGTCATAATAGTCATTCGCCTGTCCCGCTCGTTTTCAATCGTGCGCGACGCCATAATTCCCGGAACGCCGCAGCCCGTGCCGATAAGCACCGGTATAAACGATTTGCCCGAAAGACCGAAGCGTCTGAAAATTCTGTCCATGATAAACGCGATACGCGCCATGTAGCCGCAGCCCTCCAAAAACGCGAGGAATATAAACAGCACAAGCATCTGCGGAACAAATCCGAGCACCGCGCCCACTCCGGCGACTATACCGTCGAGGATAAGACTGTTGAGCCATTCCGCCGTGCCGAGCGCCTCAAGAGCGTTTCCGATAAGCACGGGGATACCGGGTATTTCAAGCCCGAACAAGCTCCAGCTCTCGCCGAAAACTCCGTCGTTCATCCAGTCCGTCACCCACGTTCCGACCGTCGTTACAGACACGTAATACACAATAAACATAACAGCCGCGAAAATCGGCAGAGCGAGTATTCTGTTGGTGACGATTTTATCTATCTTGTCGGAAAGACTGTTTTTTGCCGCTGTGCTCTTTTTCTTGTAACAGCCGCCGATAATCGAAGTAATGTATGTATAGCGTTCGTTTGTGATGATACTCTCGCTGTCGTCGTCCAGTTCCTTTTCCGCAGCGGCGATTATATCCTCAACGTCGGGAATAGATTTGAGCTGTGACGCGATTTTATCATCGCGCTCAAAGAGCTTTATCGCGTAGAATTTTTTCTGTTCCTCGGGTATTGAATCATCAAGCTTTTCCGCTATTTGGTCAATGTATCCTTCAACCTTCTTATCGAACGAGTGGGCTGCCTTAAGCGACTTCTTCCCCGCCGCCGCGACAGCCTTGTCAGCCGCCTCCTTAACTCCCGTGCCTTTGAGCGCGGAAATCGCGACGACCTCGCATCCCAGGGCTTTGCCGAGCTTGGACATATCGATCCTGTCGCCTTTTTTGTTGACAACGTCCATCATGTTTACAGCCATGACAACAGGTATGCCAAGCTCGGTAAGCTGTGTTGTGAGGTAGAGATTCCTTTCCAAGTTACTGCCGTCAACGATATTCAATATCGCGTCCGGTCTGTCGTTTATTAGGTAATTTCTCGCGACGACCTCCTCGAGCGTATACGGTGAGAGCGAGTAAATACCCGGTAAATCCTCGATTATAACGTCCTTTTTGCCCTTTAGTCTGCCCTCCTTCTTCTCAACAGTAACGCCGGGCCAGTTACCGACGTACTGATTTGAGCCTGTGAGAGCGTTGAATAATGTAGTTTTACCGGAATTAGGATTTCCGGCAAGCGCAATTTTTATCGCCATTTATGTATACCTCCTACGTTACGCAAATCATTCTGATTTGCTATACTACAACACGCAAGCGTGTTGTGCACCTCCTTATTTTCAATCCACCAATATCATCTGAGCGTCCGCTTTTCTTATCGAAAGCTCGTAATTTCTCACGGTCACCTCGATCGGATCGCCCAAAGGCGCTACCTTGCGGACAAACACGTCCACACCTTTGGTGATGCCCATGTCCATAATCCTCCGCTTAACCGCGCCCTCGCCGTCAAGCTTCAAAACCTTAACGGTTTCGCCGATTTTCGCGTCACGTAATGTTTTCATATTTTTACCTCCCTTTTTATACCATTATTCTGTTCGCCATAGACCTGTCAATCGCCACTCTCGCGTCCTTGACGTTTACTATCATATTCCCCGAAATTGCCGAAACAACCGTTACCTCCGTCCCCTCCACAAAACCAAGGTTTTCAAGAAAACGCCGCGTTTCGTCCTTGCCGGTTATTTTCACTATATTTTTTGTTTCACCGATATCTACCATTGATAATGGCATAGCCACGCACTCCCTTTCGTAAACAATGAAAAACTTTTGTATGGACAGAATAATCTATATTAGTATCAAATAATAATAGTTATTCTTTGCTAACCTCTGTTATAATACTACGACTTGAAGGATTTGTCAAGTGTTTTTTTATTATTTTTAAAAATTTATTCGGAACATACATATGAATTGAAAGTTTATTCTTGTTATTAAACAATATTTATGGTATAATTGTATTATAATATAATTGGAGGATAACTATGGAGATTAAGAAAATAACGCGTGCCCGCGGCGAGATCACCGTTCCGGGCGATAAATCAATATCACACCGCGCGGTAATGCTCGGCGCGCTCGCGGACGGAATAACCGAAATACACGGTTTTCTTCAGGGCGCTGACTGTCTTTCAACAATAGACTGTTTCCGCGCCATGGGCATAGAAATAGATGTAAACGGCGGCGATGTGACCGTTCACGGCAAAGGACTTAACGGACTTAAAAAGCCGGAAAAAACGCTGTATACCGGAAACAGCGGCACAACCACTCGTCTTTTATGCGGCATACTCGCCGGTCAACCGTTCGACTGTGCAATCACAGGAGACGCGTCGATATGCAAGCGCCCGATGAACCGCGTCGTAAAGCCGCTGTCGCTTATGGGAGCGCAGATCGAGGGCGAATACTGTCCGTTAAAAATTCGCGGAAACAAGCTTCGCGGCATGGACTATCAAATGACGGTAGCCTCGGCGCAGGTCAAAACAGCGCTGATTTTGGCGGGGCTCTACGCAAACGGCGAAACGGTTATACGCGAAACGGAAAAATCGCGCGACCACACGGAGCGTATGCTTTCGGCTATGGGCGCGGATATAGATGTAGACGGGCTTAAAATAACGGTACACCCGGGAAAAGAGCTGATACCGCAGGTTGTTGACGTACCGGGCGATATATCCTCGGCGGCGTTTTTCATGGTTCTCGGAGCGATCATGCCGGATTCCGAAATCACGATAAAAAACGTCGGCGTAAACCCGACGAGAACGGGCATTATCGACGTGTTCCGCGATATGGGAGCAAATATGGAGATCGTAAACGAGCGGACAGTGTCGGGCGAGCCTGTGGCGGATATAATAGTTTCAACGTCAAATCTGAAGGGCTGTGAGATAGGCGGCGATATTATCCCCCGTCTTATAGACGAGCTTCCGATAATAGCCGTGGCGGCGGTTTTCGCCGACGGCAAAACGATTATCCGCGACGCGCAGGAATTGAAGGTGAAGGAATCGAACAGAATCGCCGCTGTTGTGACGGAATTTAAAAAGTGCGGCATAGACATAACCGAAACGGACGACGGAATGATAATAAACGGCGGCAAGCCCATTCACGGCGCGGATTTTGCGACTCGCGGCGACCACCGCATGGCGATGAGCTTAGCGGTACTCGCACAGCGCGCCGAAGGCAAGTCAACGCTTGACGACGGCGAATGCGTAGACGTGTCATATCCGGCGTTTTTCGGAGATTTTTA
>CANQXJ010000032.1 GCA_947627795.1 uncultured Clostridia bacterium | reverse complement strand
AAAAATGAATCCCTCCACCGCTACGCGGTCCCCCTCCCTTTGACAAGGGAGGCTTATACCGCTAAATCATAATTTATTTTAAAAAACCCCTTGACAAACCGCTTTCAATGTGGTATATTATCACAAGAAAACAAGCAGAACTATCCGTTCTCACCGTATAGACCATGATTTATGCGGTAAATATCATGCTCGGCGCGTGGTTATTCGGATGTTCTGACATCCGTTTTTTAGTCTTATAAAAATTTAATTGCAGTGAGGAGTGAATAACCATAGCTAAGAATGATGTACAAATCAATGAACAAATCCGTGATAAAGAGATAAGAGTTGTTTTCGGAGACGAGCAATTGGGTATCATGGACGCCAAGTCCGCTCAGGCTATTGCCAACGAAAAAGGTCTTGACCTTGTTAAGGTCGCGCCGCAGGCGAAGCCGCCGGTGTGCAAGATCATGGACTACGGCAAGTACAGATTTGAACTAAACAAGCGGGAAAGAGAAAACCGAAAAAATCAGAAGGTAATTAATATCAAGGAGATTCAGCTGTCGCCGTCGATAGACACGAACGACTTCAACACAAAATGCCGCAGCGCGGTAAAGTTCCTGAAGCACGGCGATAAGGTGAAGGTGATGGTGCGATTCCGCGGACGTGAGGTAACTCATTCTGAGATTGGTTTGACGCTGCTCGAGAAATTTGCGGAGCAGGCTAAGGAAGCGGGTACGGTCGAAAGACCGGCTAAGCTTGAGGGCAGGAATATGACGATGTTCCTCGCGCCTCTTTCATAAGAATATTTTAAAATACCGGAAGGAGAGGACAAAATGGCTAAGACTAAAATAAAGACTCACAGAGCTGCCGCTAAGAGATTCAATCTCACGAAGAACGGCAAGGTTAAGATGAACAAAGCGTTCAGACGCCACATTCTTAACAAGAAAACAACAAAGAGAAAAAGACACCTGAGAAAGCAGGCGTACTGCTCAAAGGCTAACGCGGCTGTAATCAAGAAGCTGATTCCTTATAAATAATCGAAAGAGAGGTAGAAACTAATGGCAAGAGTAAAAGGCGCATTAAATACAAGAAAAAAGCACAAGAAGATATTAAAGCTTGCTAAAGGCTTCAGAGGCGCGGAGAGCAAGCAGTACAGAGTAGCTAACCAGGCGGTTATGCGCTCTATGCAGAACGCATATGTCGGCAGAAAGAGAAAGAAGAGAGATTTCCGCCGCATGTGGATAACGAGAATTTCGGCTGCATGCAAGATGAACGGCATGAACTATTCAACATTTATGAACGGTTTAAAGAAGGCGGGCATAGAGATGAACAGAAAAATGCTCTCGGAGGTTGCGATAGCCGATCCGGCAGCGTTCACAAAGCTGGTTGAGACGGCTAAGAGCGCACTGTAATTGAAAATAGGATAAATTAAGGCGAAGATGTAAGTCTTCGCTTTTTTTACCGCAAAAATCAAGCTGTGTTCACACAAGGCAGCCCACATGCTGCCTTCTTTTCTTGTTCCTCACAAAAATGACGCGTTTCAAAAGCGCGCCCCTATTTGCAACCCACTCCCTCAAAAATATCTCAAAAAGGATATTATTGTGGACGCAATATCATGCAAACGTCCCCAATACTCGGAGCTGCGGAGCAGAGCGCAGCACGAAATTAGGTTGCCCCTCTCGGGATTATATCAAAAAACAGGCGCGCTCGGAAAGATGTGTTTTCCTGTATACACCCTGTAACAAGAAAGCCGATTTTGCATGAAAACGCTTATAAGAGGTTAATTATGGCAGTATTCAGAACAGTGAAAAACGGGAATTTTACAGTGATGTCCAATTATCACTTGCGGAACAAAAATTTATCGCTCAAATCAAAATGACTGCTTTCCTTCATAAAGCACTGCCGCGGAGCAAAAGCTCCGCGGCAGTTGCCTTTCTATATAACAGAAAGGACAAGATTTATGAAAACAAAAATTTTTATCTTCTTCCGAGTTCAGTCAAGCTGCGCGTTTAGCGTATTGCCGTCCAAACCTCGTATTCACCGTTTTTCTCATAATAATGCGAGTTGGTAGCCTCTTGAACATCGGCATAATACCAAGCCGACTTATCGCTGTTATCGGGCCATACCGTCATATCGTCATGCAGATGCTCCGCTGACGGAATACGTCCCAAAACGCGGTTTACGAGACACATAGCCTCCGCGCGCGTAATATAGCGGTCGGGTCCGAATGTGCCGTCCTTATAGCCCGATACCCAACCCTTCTGAGCCGCACGGTTTATTTCCTCGCGCGCCCAGTGCTCGCTTATATCGGGGAACTTATCCTCGCCCGAATACTCGTCGGAGTCAAATCTCGCCGCCATTGCCGCGAATTCCGCGCGGGTTATCGGCTTCGAGGGAGCAAATGTGCCGTCCTCGTAACCCTTGATTACCGATGCGGCGCTCATGGTCGATACTGCCGTATTAAACCAATCCTCCGCCGCAACGTCACCGTAGCTGTTTTTGTTCGACATAAACATATCGCGCGATTCATCGGACATCAAGCGGTAGAATATAGTCGCTACCTCCGCGCGCGTGATTGTTTCGTCAGGATGCACGCTGCCGTCGGGATAGCCGACAATATACGCGTAGTGATCCTCGAAATTGAGCGACGCTCCGCCCGCTCCCGGATTAGGCGTTGAAGCAGGTCTGCCAGGATTGTTATCCGGAGAAGCCGTCGGTGAGTTGGGCGCGGGAGTTGTCTCCGTATTGTCGTCCGAATTCACATCATTCCACTTCGCATACAGTGTAAAGCTATTGGTAACCTTCGATGTAAAGTCATATTCGGTCGTTAAATCTTTATCCGAATACCATCCCGCGAACGTATATCCGTCCTTTGTCGGAGCGGTCGGCTCTTTCACAACGTCGTTTCGCGAAATTCTTTGGGATGCTACCTTGCTGCCGCCATTCGTTTCAAACTGAACCGTATATGACGACAAGAAACCGCCGCTGCCCGAGCCTGTTCCTGTGCTTGCTGCATTCCACTGAGCTGTGAATGTTAAGTCCGAAGCTACCGCTATTGTATCTCCTGCCTTGTAAAGCTTTTCGCCACCCTCGGCAGACCAGCCCAAGAAGTTGAAGCCTTTCTTTGTGGTGTCGGCGGGGAATGTAAAGCTTTCGCCTTCATTTACGGAATTTTCGGCTGTGAAGCCTTCGCCGCCGGTTCCGCCGTTTAATTCGAGAGTAACCGTATATGTATTTGCCACATACTGCGCAGTGTAGGTCACATCAGCGGTAACCACAACTGTATCTCCTGCCTTATAAAACTTTATATCGCCTTTGGTGCTCCAGCCAATGAAGGTAAAACCTGCCTTAGCGGGATCGGCGGGGAATGTAAAGCTTTCGCCCTCATTTACCGTTGATTCTCTCGCAAAACCTTCTCCTGCGGTACCGCCGTTTAAGTCAAGCGTAACTGTACAAACATTTACTTCGTACTGTGCAGTATAGGCTGCATCGGCATTAATTGTAACAGTGTCCCCTGCCTTGTAAAGATTTTCATCGCCCTCGGCAGACCAGCCAAGGAATGTATAACCTGCCTTTGTCGGGTCGGCGGGGAATGTGAAGCTTTCGCCGTCATTTACGGGATTTTCGGCTGTGAAATCATCGCCGCCGGTTCCGCCGTTTAAGTCAAGCGTAACCGTGTGAGTAATCGCGTCATACAGTGCGGTGTAGGTCTTGTCAGCGGTAACCTCGACTGTATCTCCCGCCTTGTAGAGGCGTTCGCCGCCGTCAGACCAGCCCTTGAATGTATGACCTGCCTTTGTGGGGTCGGCGGGGAAGGTGAACGTGTCGCCGTAGTCAACCACGGTCGTGTGCGGAAAATCTTGTCCGGTCGTTCCGCCGTTCACGTTAAGTGTTATCGTACAGTGGAGGTCCCAGAAATCCGCTTCGCCGTTTTCATCTGCGTCGATCGCCCAGACGGCGAAAGCGTTCTGGAAACGCGTATCGTAAATAGTACGGTAATACTTGCCGTCCGTACCCGTATATCCGTTCGCGTCGCCCGCAATTACCCAGTTGTTATAATCCTTCTTTGACGTACAAGCGCCGTGAGAATAGCCGCTCCAGCCTACCTGCACATAATGACCTTGCTTATTGCCTTCGTCGTCTATAAGGTCGGCGGAGCCGAAGTAATCGTTCGGCGCCAGCTCAACGCTCATACCCGGCAGGACATTGTTCTGACGTTCAGGCTCTTTTCCTTGCACGTCAAGCTTCCATCCCGGCGCAATAGTTCTTCCGCTGCTTTCCGCGAGGAACTGGTTCCGGTGGTATGTGTGCATGAGCACAGATTCCATGTAGTCCGCAACATGGTTTTCGTTTTCATCTGTCGCCCAAACCGCGTATACCTTTGCGTTTGCTTCCGCGCCGGTGAGGCTGACCTCCGAGATCGTCAGTCCTTCGATCTCCTCCTCGCTTGTCACCAAAGCAGTATGCGGATCCGCGCTCCAACCCATAAGCACAGCCTTATCACGGTATATCATCGTTCTGCCGTATTCCACTGCCAAAAGTGTAGCCATATCACCGGGGTGGTGATAGTCATTGCATACATAGAACATACCGCTTTCGTCCTTGGTATATCCTTCATGTACCTGACCGCCGTTGATGTAGTATTCCACGTGCAGAGCATCTTCGCAGTAGTCGGGCTTGCCGTCTGCGTTTGCATCCGCTGCATATACAGCGTAGAGCGTAATATCCTTATCTGCATCCTCGGGAACAGTGTAGGGACTTGCCACAAGGGATCTTATTATGTCTAACGATGTTTCATCAACAATCACACCCTGTTGAGTCTCGCTCCAGCCCGCGAATATGTTGCCGTCCTTCGTAAGCTCAGGCGCCGTTTCAAGCGGATAAGCCGCGCCGGGAAGGACGCCCGTGAGGGATTCGGGCTCATCACCCGTACCGCCGTTTTTATCATATTTGATTGAAATGGTACCTTCACTATCCTCATTTTCCACATATTTATGTCCGAGAGGCTCACTCACATAGTGCTTCAGCTCCTTAGCGGTGGAGTTATACGCGGTGCAGTTCTTGCAGCGAATCTTTTCTATTTGCCCTGTGGTGCAGGTCGCATCCGTTACGGAATCCACATAGTATTTATGTCCCGTAGGCTCACTCTCTACCCTTTCAACTACCTTTCCGCAGGTTTTGCAGGCTTTTAATGTGACCACCGTGTCGGTGCATTTGTTAGCGTCTTCATCTTCCAATGTTTCATCGAGTTCCTCTGAATGCACGTGCGGTGTCGCAACGACATTGGCGTATGTTATTCCGCAGGTGTCAAGCACATCCAGCATACGATCACGGTCCGCCTCGTCCCCCTCCTCGTACTCAAGATAGATCGTGCCGTCTATCTGCGTGGGCTTGACGTCCGCGTAGACCAAGCCGTCGGGGTAGAGATACACGTCTCCGTGGATTACTCCGCCGTGGCTGTGGCCTTCTTCATTGCAGTTGAGCTCGAGCGTACCGCCCGACTTGACCGTCACGTTGCCGTATACTTCTCCGCTGTTGTATAGGTGCGCGTTTTCGGCAATCTCTATGTTTCCTTTTATATCTCCTTCGTTATGGAGGCTGCTTTCGCCCGCGCTCTCGGTGAGAGCGCCTCTTATCGTTACGTTGCCTGTGATCAAGCCGTCCTCACTGTTCTTTATCATCGAGCCGTTCTCAAGCCTGATGTCTCCGTCGATGATGTGGTTGTTTACGACGGTGGAGACGTTTCCTTCGTTGTTGAAATAGGAATAGACAGAGATGTTTCCCTCGATCGTGCCGTTGTTGGTGAGGTACTCGTCGCCACTGGCGTATCCGCCCAGGATAGCCGCCGCGCCGACGACGAAGTTTTGCTTCACGTACGTTGTTTCGCCGATCGTCCCGATGTTCATCAAGGCGATGTCCAGCGCCCAATCTGTGCCCTCGTCTTTCAGGCTGCATGTGTTGTTGTATATTTTTCCGCCGTTGAGCATCAGCGCGTCGGCGGAGGGCTGCTGATAGATGCTGCTGATACCGGCGCCTATATTGTCGTGTATCTCGCCGCCGTTCATCTCGAAGGAGCCGCCGTTATACAGATATATCGTCTGACCCCAGCCGTAGGAGCCGCCTCTGAGACCTGTGTTGTTGGAGATATCGCCGCCGTCCATATGGAGCTTGGCGTAGATTTCTCCCTTATTATCACCATCTTTAACCCCATCGGTTTTTTTATGCAGCTGGACGAAGGTGCCGTTTGTATCGGCCGCAATGTTGTTTATTATCTTCGTGCCGTCGTCCATATATACCTGAGTGCCTTCCATCGCCACGACCAGACCGCCGTTGCCGCCGTAGCAGTAGTTATCCTCCATGGTGGTGCAGCCGTTCAGGTCTATCTCATCTTTGTCCGTGTTGCCGATACAAACCCCGGATCTGGACGCGTTATGTTTGAAAACTGTCTCCGATTTGATCTCCAGTTTGCCGTCTTCGGTAGATCTGAAGTCGATGAAATGCCTGTCGTCGTCATATCCGTCTCCCGCGAAGAAGTTCTCCATGGTCACCTTATCCAATATGAGGGTGCCGCCGTCGACCTTGATAAGGCTGTCGGTGGAGACCAAATTCCCCGCAAGCTCCTTTATGGGGTGACCGCCGCCCGGAGCGTCAAGGACATTCACATCGTAATCCTTGTTCAGCTCTTTATCAATCTTGAGCTTCTCCTGGTCGATCTCCCATTTGCCTTCTCCGTCGATAGTCACGTTTTTCAGCGTGACGGTATCGCCCGCTCCGACCTGGAGGATAGCGCCGTCGTAGTGCTCCTTCGGAAGCTCCGCGCCCTCTTCCTCGAGCGCTGTAAGGCTTATTTCGGGATCCATGATTATCGTATTCGGGTTCACGAAGGTATCGCGGAGGATCTTGTGCCCCTGACCGTCGATAGTCACGTTTCCGACCCCGTCGGGAAGCTTCGCCTCAAAGCCGACCTTGATGTCGTCCTCAAGGTAGATCGTGCTGTTGTCTTTCACGTCGTGGAGGGCAAGGGAGAGGCGGCTATATTTTTCGCCGTCTTCCTTATTCTGACCTTCCTCGGCAACGATGATATTTTTGGTGGTTCCGGTGTCCCCCAGCGCATAATTCGTAAAGCGTGTCCTCGCGGGGAGAGTAAATTTAGTAGCACTTGACGAACTAGTCGGTTTACCCTCAAAATCATTGTATGTCACCTCGTAGCCGGTGAGCAGGAAGCCGTCATACGGTCCCTTTGTGACCACGATGTACACATCAGCTTTCTTCATCGTTCCTATTTTACCGCGCAGGTATGCCGCGTCGCCCGAGCCGAAAAGCTTGAGAGGGTATTTGGTTCCCGGCAAATCAGGTCGATAGAAGGTATAAGTAAATTTGCCGGTTTCGTCGTCCTTTTCGATAACGATTTTATACTCTGCGTCAGTGGTCTCGTAGATGCCCGGCTCCACAAAATCCCCTTCTGCAACATCATCTCCGCGTGGTACATAGTATTTGTCCAGTGCGAAGGTGATCTGTTGTGTAGTACCGGCTACATATCCCTTTACAGTAGACTTTCCACTGGTCTTGAATTTGTGTTCGGTATTCGGCTGATCATCTACATATGTATCGTTCCACGTGAGATCGGCTCTCTGGGTGCCGTCAGTTGTTTGGGTATCTTTATTTTTTTCGGTGTATTTCCCTGTGGAGTATCCGTTTAACCAGACGCTGATCGTCCCGGGGACGATTGTATTTTCGCCCTCGTTCACCTTGCCGTCATGGTTTTCGTCCCTTATGGCGTCGAATTGCACGTCCGCGGGCAGGGGCGCCTTGCCGGAAGCATAATCGCCCCAGTAGATCTCTCCCTCTTCGGTGACGGTGAGCTTGTAATCCAAATCGGGGTCCTCAATACAGTAGGTGCCGGGATAGTCCTTGAAATATTTCCTCGCCCTTTCCTTGTTGTCGTCGCTGTATGCCCTGTCGTTTTTATATATCTTGGTGAACAAGTCCTTGTTGTAGCCGTTCGCAGTGCTCTTGGTCTGCACCTCCCATGGGTCTCCGTCCTTATCGGCGTTGGCATATTTGATCGCGTCAACAGATGGCACGAAATAGGAAGAACCATTGTCGGCTGCTGTAAATGTAAATGCTGTCTCAGCGCATTGCGCGATATTAGCAAGGGTTTTATTATCCTGTACGGTGCGCCATTCGGGAATGACGACCTTGATGTCGGTCACAGCTTGGATCTGACCGAAATTGGGATTGTTATGGTTTGTTGTTTTCTTGTCCATCGTCAGATCCATCGCGACGTCTTTATAAACATGCTCTCCATTTTTAGAATCGTATGCGTAGACCGTGACTTTGCCCTCGTCGCTTATTTCGATGTGCCACTTGCCCTCCGCCGCGGTGGGCCGGTACGTGCCGGCGACGTCGATGCTCTTGAGGAACGCTTCGCCCTTTTCCCTGTCCGCGTCGGAATAGAACGTGCCTGCCATGTACTTGCACTCGAGTTCATCTGTTTCCGGGTTGTGGCGGTATATCGGGATAGCGGTCACAGTAAACTGGTGATCGTCTATGGGATTGACCACGTTGCCCTTCCAGTTAAGCGTGACGACCGCCTCTTGTTTGCATTCCTCGTCGAGATACCAGCCCGTTACGGGGACTGAGATGGTGGTGAGGTATTTACCCTTGTTGCCGTATTCGCCTTTACCGTTTTCCCCCGTATAGGTCGTGTCCTGCACGAATACGGGAGCCGGGTTTAGCACATTCACATAATCATCGGTATCAAACTTGGTGGAAATAACACCGGTATTTTCGTCTACTTTGATTTTCCAGCCCGAGCCGTCGTTGAGGGTATACTCGCCCTTTACATACTGGGTCATGTATGCCTCGACCTCTATGATGCTCTCCTCGGTGCTGTACCTCATATCTGTGGTGTAAATATGGGAAACGGTCTCGCCATCCGCCTTGCAGCATGTAGCATTGGCAGAGACGGCAAACTGCTTGTTTACCTCGTCCCAGTTCAATGTAAGCCTTGTTCTGTCGACTGTATTGGGCGCAGTGTCTTGGGCATACCAGTCAGCTGCGGAATATACAACAGAGTTCACATACGACTTTTCCGGGTTGTCCGCAAGCCATTCTGTATTATTTACGGTGTAGTAAAGAGGTGTCAAGTCCTTGTTGTCTTGTGTGTGGAGCACGGGGATCCCGTCCTCACCGATTTCAATCGTTTCCTCGGAATCGTCGTTTACATAATATGTATCTTGATAGTTCGTCAGGTAGGACTTTGCAAATTCGGTGATCTCACTTCGTTCAAAACGCATGGCAGGTATACACGTACTTATGGCTTGTTTGCCTGTGCCGCCATCCTCCCCGGGCTTGTATACCGCAAGTCCCTTCCCGACGGTTGTCGACCCGCTTACGTCAAAGTACAGCGCGCCTTTGCCGTAGTTGCTTGACTTGTTGTCACCGTCATAGCCCCACGTCAATGTAACATACGCGGGTGTGGTACAGGCATTATTTGTGTACCAGTCCGGCAGAGCTGCTACCATTGTTTTGACTCTTTTCTGATTGTTTGTCGCCGTGCCGGCTGTCATAACGGCTTCGTACCTCTTATCACCTTCATGGAGATAGACATGACCGTTTTCAGCGACCTCGATATACCAGTTGCCGATGCCTTCTATGTCGTTGTCGTAGACAGTCCCGTAGGCATCGGAAAGTGAATAAGTGCCGATATAATCTTTGAAATATTCATAGGAGAATATGCCGTCGTCTGCTATAAAGTAGCTGTTTGTGGTAAAGCCTTTAATCGGGTTCTTATCGGCATCGTAGAATGTGGTGGCGGCGCACTTGAATGCCCTATGATCGTACGATGAGTTTACTGTCGTTGTCCATGTAAGCGTCAGTTTCTGAGGAGCTGAGCTACCCTTACTATTGTACCAATCATCGCTTGCAAATACGACCTTCGTGACGCTCGTGCCGCTTGTTGTTATGGAATCTACATATGCATTGTTTGCTTTACTGTCGGGACTGGACATGGTTAAATCGCCTTCAGCGCTTACGATTATCTTCCAGTCCGACCCGTCGGGAAGAGTATATTCCCCGGGGAATTGCTGGAAGTATTCCTTCATGACGGTTTTCTTTGCGTCATCGAGTGCCGTCAGGGCTATCCCGTTATCGGAAGCGCCGGAATCCTCGCTGTTCGTTGAGGAGTCATTATCTGTATTATTTTCCGCCTCCGAAATTTCTTCGCCGCCTGTATTAGCCGGATTCTCATCCGTGGTTACGTCTTCCGATAACTGTTCGTCATCTAAAGAGAGTGGACCTTCCAAGACGGTTTCGTCCGCCGAATGGTCCGTGACGCTGTCCGTGGTTACGTCCTCCGATAACTGTTCGTCATCTAAAAAGAGCGAACCGTCCGAGATGTTTTCGCCCGCCAAAGGTTCTGTAACGCCGCTTGCCGCCGCGAAAGCTACATTCGGCATAAGCGCCGCTGCCATGGCAAGCGTTACCATAAAGCTGATAATTCGTTTTGTCAGTTTCTTTGTCACGTTAAATTCTCCCTTCTGTTTTTTAATGAATTCACCGAGAATAGTACCCCCCCTGGCACACCTTCATTATGTCCCCGTGCCTTGGGCAGTCATATGTACAGAGGCGGGATCTTTTATTGTTGTAATCAGTCATATTGATTTCCTCCTTTATTTTTTCTCCGGCAACAGTTGGTCGGTTTTTCTCTTAACATCTTTAAATCTTCTTTTTCTTTTATATATTGACATTTTTCTTTATAAGCATTATAATTATATTTCTCGTTCGACTCTTTTGCGTATGGAGGGCCGAGGTCTTTTGTCTCCCGCGCGCGTCGATGAAAATACGGGGTATCGCTATTACGATATTTATAACGTAACAAAGGTCTTGCATATTGAAATGTTTTTGGAGATGGGACTTACTTATGACGACACGTATTCGTACTATGCGTCAAGCGGCAAATCGCCCGAAATTCTTGCCGCGCTCGAAAACCGTCTCGCGATTATTACAAGAGCGTATGAGGAGATGAAGCTGAGAATGGACGATAAGCAGCACCTTCAGCTGGAAATTATAAAACTGCCCGAATATGTCTGTTACCAAAAGGAATTTAAGGGCGCAAGCTGGGGCGACAAGTACCGCGATATGTATAATCTTTTCGGCGAGGTCGTGGAAAAGGGCTACAGACCGCTTTTATCGGAACGGCTTTTTGTCATATATAACAATGATTGGTCGGAGAAGGAAAATACTTATATTTGCTGTGTACCTCTTGAACCGTCCTGCGCTGACGACAACACTGTGTTTTATCCAAGCTGCACGGCGTTTTCTATGATGTGCTACGGGAATTATCAAACCATAGGCAAAGCGCATGCCGAGTTTGATGAAAAAATCCGTGCTCTTGGTCTGAAGCCTACGGGCTATAAACGCGGTATAGGTATCGTAAGCGGTTATACAGGTAAAGAATTTTCGCAGGAAAAATATGTATCGCGCCTTGTCGTCCCGATTGAGGATTTGGACGAGGAAGAAATTGGCAGGTTGAACAGAAGCGTATTGATTAAAAATAGATGACGGATTAAACATAAAATCCGTCATCTATTTTGATTTATCTTTCTTATTCGTGATTTCCGGCTTATGGGGAATAGGTTTCGGTTGTTGTTTTCTTCTGTGTTCTATCTGCTCAACAAGCGAAAATGGAAATCTTGCGCCAAGCGGAATTTTTCATTTTTAGGCGTTTGCAGCACAGGCGCACTGCTTGCTGCGAAAAGGCGGTGATTTCTTCGAGACGCTCGTATCCGCCGCCCCTCAGCACAGCCGACGGGGCTTATTTTTGTAAATTAACGATGGGAGCGTACGTAGATTCAAACAGCGGAAAACCGCTGTGTTACTTGATTCAGGAACGCTTCGCAGCCTTCGGTTATGTCGTCGTAGGTTACATCGAAGTTGTGCGTGTACCACGGATCGGCTATGTCGCGCGGGCGGGCGGAAAAATCGAGCAGGCGGAAAATTTTATCCCTCGCGCCGCTTCCGAGTATGCGCTCGATGGCGCGTATGTTCTGCGAGTCCATGCCGATAAAGTAATCGTATTTGTCCGCGTCGGAACGCTTTAACTGCACGGCGCGCTTGCCGTCGGGCGAGATGCCGTGCTCGGCAAGCTTTTTGCGCGTGCCGTAATGAACTCCGTTACCGATTTCCTCGGTGCTTGTCGCGGCGGATGCTATCAGAAATTTATCGCTCAAACCACGCTTTTCGACCATGTCGCGGAGCAGAAACTCCGCCATTGGGCTGCGGCAGATGTTGCCGTAGCAAATGAACATTACCTTTATCATATATAATTCCTTTCAGAAGTTTTTCATGTTCGATATAAGCCGCAAAAGTCCGCTTATACGCCCGAATACGCGTTGAATCCGCCGTCTACGGGGATCGTCGTGCCTGTTACGAATCCCGACTGCGACGCGTCGCAAAGCCAAAGCACCGTACCTACAAGCTCCTCGGGCTTGCCGAAACGGCGCATCGGCGTTTTGTATATCACCTTTTTCGCACGCTCCGTGTAGCTGCCGTCGTCGTTGAGCATAAGGCGCTTGTTCTGCTCCGTGATGAAAAATCCCGGGGCGATCGCGTTGGCTCTCACTCCGTTTTCCGCGAAGTGCACCGCCAGCCATTCCGTGAAATTCGACACAGCCGCCTTAGCCGCGCTGTAGCCGCTTACTCTCGTCATGGGATGGTACGCGCTCATGGACGAAACGTTCAGAACGCTCGCGTCGGGGTTGCCGAGCATATCCACCATGAAAATCTGCGTCGGAATTACCGTTCCCACTATATTCAAATCGAACACATAATTGAAGTTTTCCGGCGACAAGTCGAAGAACGAGCGCACATCGGGATCTTCTATGTCGCCGTCCTCGAAAATGTCCTTCGTTGTGTTGCCCTGCGGATGGTTGCCGCCCGCGCCGTTTATGAGTATATCGACCTTGCCGAACGCGTCGTTGACAGCCTTTTTCGCGGCTTTCACACTTTCAGCGTCAACCACGTCGCATTTTACCGCGAGCGCTTTGCTTCCGAGAGCTTCTATTTTTTCCGCCACCGCCTCGAGCTTTGACATCGTTCTGCCGAGCACCGCGATATTCATTTCCTGCTCCGCCAGAGCGTACGCGAACGCGCTGCATAAAACGCCGCTTCCGCCCGTTATTACTACCGTTTTTCCTTTTAAATGCTCGTGTTTCATAGTAATTTCTCCTTATCTGTTTTCCTTGTCTATCGCTTCCCAAAGTCCCTGCAGATACGCTATGCCGAGCGCCCTGTCGTACAAGCCGTAGCCGGGTCGCGCGACCTCGTCCCATATAATTCTGCCGTGGTCGGGGCGTATGTAGCCGTCAAAACCTATATCGTGGTAGGCTTTCATAATCTCGTACAAATCGAGCGAGCCGTCGCTTGACAGATGCGCCGATTCGTGGAAATCCCTGTCGCCGAAGAACTTAATGTTGCGAACATGAGCGAAATGGATCCTTCCCATTTTTCCGAAATAGCGCACCATTTCGGGGATATTGTTGTTTTTATTCGCGCCGAGCGAGCCGCTGCAAAGAGTAAGCCCGTTATACGGACTGTCCACGAGATGCACGAGCCTGTCGAGGTTTTCCTTGCAGGTGACAATTCTCGGAAGTCCGTAGATGCTCCAGGGCGGATCGTCGGGGTGGATCGCCATTTTCACGTCGCATTCCTCGCATACGGGGATGATTTGCTCCAAAAAGTATTTCAAATTTGCGAACAGCTTTTCCTCGTCCATTTCGCGGTACTGCTCAAAAAGGCTCGTAAGCTCTGCGAGACGCTCCGGCTCCCAGCCGGGGAGTGAAAAGCCGTTTGAATTGTCGCCGATATTTTTTACGAGGTCGATCGGATCGACCGCCTTTACCTTTTCGTCGATATAGCAAAGCGCGTTCGAGCCGTCTGCGAGCGGATAAGCGAGATCCGAGCGCAGCCAGTCGAATATGGGCATGAAGTTGTAGCATATCACCTTTATTCCGAACTCAGCCAGATTGCGGATCGTTGTTTTATAATTTTCAATATATTTATCGCGCGACGACACGCCGAGCTTTATGTCCTCGTGGACGTTTACGCTTTCGATGACTTCGAGAGTTAGCCCCGCGTCCTCAACGGTTTTTTTGAGCTTCGCGATATCGTCCTTTTCCCATACCTCGCCGACGGGCACATCAAAAAGCGCGCCGACAACGCCGGGGCTGCCGGGAATTTGGCGGATTTGTTTTAATGTTACGGTATCGTTGTTCTCGCCGTACCAGCGAAATGTCATTTTCATGGTGGTTTCCTCCTTTTTTGTATGGTAAATTATGATTTAGCGGTATAAGCCTCCCTTGTCAAAGGGAGGGGGACCGCGTAGCGGTGGAGGGATTCATTTTTTAAGTTAGCGAAAGAATCCCCCAGTCAGCTACGCTGACAGCCCCCTTTGACAAGGGGGCCTCTCGTAGGGGCTGGCGCCCCGACAGCCCGTTTCCCCGACAACCCGATGTCAACAGGATTTCGTAGGGGCGAACCGTGTTCGCCCGCAAGGCTTCCCATTGAGGGGAAGGCTATCAAGTGCGCTAAATCATAATTTATCCTTCCTCGTCAAACAGAGCCCGCGCGAAATCATCGGGGTTGAACAGCTGCAGATCCTCCACGCCCTCGCCCACGCCGATGAACTTCACCGGCATAGACTGCTCGCGCGAGATCGCAATAACAATTCCGCCCTTCGCCGTGCCGTCGAGCTTTGTAAGCACAATACCAGTAATATCCGCAGCCTCCGAGAACAGCTTCGCCTGGCTTACCGCGTTCTGTCCGGTCGTAGCGTCGAGCACCAAGAGCGTTTCCCTCGAGCTTTCCGGCAGCTCGCGGCTTATTACGCGGCTTATCTTTTCAAGCTCCGCCATAAGATTCTTCTTGTTGTGTAAGCGTCCGGCAGTATCGCATATCAGCACGTCAACACCGCGCGCCTTCGCCGCCGCGCACGCGTCGAACACTACAGCGGCGGGATCGCTGTTTTCCTGATGCTTTATAATATCGCAGCCCGCTCTCTGCGCCCATATGTCGAGCTGATCGATCGCCGCGGCGCGGAATGTATCGGCTGCTGCCAAGAGCACCTTCTTGCCCTGCGATTTATAATGCAGCGCGATTTTGCCTATGCTCGTAGTCTTGCCCACGCCGTTTACTCCGATTACAAGTATGACCGACGGAACGGTATCAAGGTGCATTTCGCAGTCCTGCTCGCGCAGGATATCGCTTATTACCGCCTGTAATTCGAGCTTTACCTCGTTTCCGTCGGTGATATGCTTGATTTTAACGCGCTCGCGGAGCTTTTCTATGATATCCTCCGCCGTTTCAACGCCTATATCCGCCATTATCAGCGCTTCCTCAAGGCTTTCGAAAAGCTCTTCGTCCACCTTCACAAACGCGCTGAAAACGCTGTTCACCTGATTTGAAATAGCGTCGCTCGTCTTTTTCAAGCCGGCTTTTAATCTGTCAAATAATCCCATATCAATTCCCTTTCCGTGTTTTCCGTTATCTTACCATATCGCCGTCCACGTCGTCGATCTGCAGCGACAGAAGCTTTGAAACGCCCTTTTCCTGCATCGTAACACCGTAGAGTATAGTCGCGGCTTCCATCGTGCCTCGGCGGTGCGTGATCACTATAAACTGCGTATCCTCTATGTAATTTTTAAGATACGTAGCGAACCGCGCCACGTTTACGTCGTCGAGCGCCGCGTCGATCTCGTCGAGGATACAGAACGGCGTCGGCTTTACCCTGAGTATCGCGAACAAAAGCGCGATAGCGATAAACGATTTTTCGCCGCCCGAATAAAGATTTAAATTCTGCAATCCCTTACCCGGCAGCTGTATCTCGATTTCTATTCCGCTTTCGAGCGCATTTTCCGGCTCTGATAAATACAGCCTGCCGCGTCCGCCGCCGAAAAGCTCCTTGAACACCTTGCCGAAGCTGTCATTTATAACCTCGAGCTGGTTCACAAACTGCCCCTGCATCAGCTCCTCCATAGAGTTTATAATGCCCATAAGGTTGTCCTTCGATTTTTCGAGATCGTTCTTCTGGGCGCTCAAAAATTCAAACCGCTCCTTTACGGCTTTGTACTCCTCTATCGAGTCCATATTCACGCCGCCGAGATTCTTGATTTTCGCTTTAAGCTCCGCCGCGCGCGCAGCCGCCTCCTTTTCGTTTTCCATATCCGTGCGAAGCTCCGCCGCGCCGCTTACGGACAGCTCGTAGTCCTCCCACAGGCGGTTTATTATGTTGTCGTGCTCCGACTCGAGCCGCTCCCTACGGCTTTCGAGCCTTGAAAGCTCCTGCTGCAAATTGAGCAGCGTATCTGTCAAATCCTTGTTTGACGACTGTATCGTTTTCAGACTTTCGCTCACCGTCTGTTTGCGCGCGTCTATCGCGGCAATTTCGCCCTTTATCGTTTCCGACTGAGCGCGGAGCCCTTCTATCGAGTTCCTTTTCTCCGTTATTTCTCCGCGCAGCCGCTCGGTTTCGGCGTTTATACGTTCCTTGTCAAGCTCCTTCTCGGAAATTTCCTCCGCGCTTGCCTTTATCTCGTTTTCCGCGTTCCTTATCGAGTCGCGCAGCACCTCAATATCCTTCTCAACAGCGTTGAGCGCAAGAGTTCTGTCAACGATACTTTGCGCGCGTTCTTCCTTCTCAGCCGTAACGCTGTCAAATTCCGATTCCTTTTCCGAAATCGCGCCGTTAAGCGATTCCGTCCGCTTTTCATCATCGCGTATAGACTGCAAAAGCGCGGCGATCTCGTCCGACGACTCCGCCAAATGCGCTTCTATCTGTTCAAGCTCGGCGTTAAGTCCCGCTTCCGTGCCGCCGCCCGCTTCAAGCGACTGCTCCAAATGCTTTGCGTTATTTTCAAGCGTCAGTATTTCGTCCTCATAGCCGCGCATAAGCGGCTCATACGTTGAAAGCTGATCGTTAATAAGCGACAAATCGCTCTCAAGCTCTTCTTTCTTTGTCTGCAAATCCCTGATCACGCCCGTAATGCGCGTCAAATCGCGTGAAAGCTCCTTTATCTCCGCCGCTCTCGACAAAAAACCGCTCTGCTTGTTCACGCTTCCGCCCGACATCGAGCCGCCCGCGTTTAAAATATCGCCCTCGAGCGTCACAACTCTGAATTTATACCCGAACGCTCGGCTCATCGCGATAGCGTTATCCATAGTATCGGCAACAACAGTGCGCCCAAGCAGGCTTTTCATAATGCCGTCGTACCGTTTATCGTACGAAATAAGCTCGCTCGCTATGCCGACAAAACCGGCTGCTTTGCTCACCGCGCCTATATTGTCGAGCGTTCTTCCCTTTACCGACGTTATAGGCAAAAACGTAGCTCGTCCCGCGTTTGCGCGGCGCAGATATTCGATCGCCGCCTTCGCGTCCTCCTCGGACTCCACTATGATATTCTGCATAGCTCCTCCGAGAGCCTGCTCAATCGCGGTCACGTACTCGCGCTTTACGTCGATAAGCCCCGAAACCGCGCCGTATATCGCGAGCCATTTCAATTCGTCCGCCTTTAAAACCGTCTTTACGCTTCTCGCAAAGCCCGCGTAATCGTTTTCCATACCCTCGAGCATCGTCTTTTTCGAGGCTTTGGAATTGCGCTCCACCTGCGCCGCGTTCAGCTTTACAACCAAATCGCTTATATCCGCGCTTATCCTGTCAGCGTCCATACGGCGGTTATCAACGGAAACGCGCAGCTTGTCAAGCTTCTCCGTCCTTTCGGCGAGCCGCTTTTCGGTTTGCTCTATTTCCTTTTTAGTATTCTCCACGCCCGCGCGGAAGCTGCTTATTTCAGTTTCCACTGCGCCGCGCCGCTCCAAAAAGCTCTGACGCAGATTTTCCATACCGCTTATCTTCGCTTTTTTAGCCGCCGCACTGTTCATAAGCTCGATAACGTCGCCTTTGAGCGATTCTATCTCCTTACGCAACGCGTCCTGCTTCGCGGCGATCGTTTCCGTTTCGGATTTTTCCGAGTCAAACTCGCCGCGCATACGCTTGCCCTCGGCTTCCTTTTCGCCTATTTCGGCGGTGAGCGCTTCGATCTGCGCCTTTCTGTCCGCCGAGCGCGTTTTTATAGCTTCTATTTCGTCATCCACGCGATTTAAAAGCGTAGAGTTATTTTCTATATTATTTTCGGAAATCGAGATCTCACGCTCCGATTCTGCGATAAGTCCCTCGTTTTCCATAAGCCGCATATTTTTTGAATCGCGCTCGCTGTCAAGACTGCCGCTTTCGTTATACAGCTCCGTTATGCGCTTTTCCGTTTCGGACGCCTTCGCCTTGCGCTCCGAAAGCTCCTCGTCGGCGGCTTTATAGAGCGCGTCGGTTTTTTCGTATTCCGTCTTGTTCCGTTCAAGCGCCGAAACACTTAAATTTATGTCGAGCTGCTTGTATTCGCCGTATAGATCGAGATATTTCCTCGCCTTTTCCGACTGCCGCTTGAGCGGTCCTATCTGCGATTCCAGTTCGGTCGTTATATCGCCTATCCTTACGAGATTTTCCTCAACCCCCGCCAGCTTTCGCGCCGCTTCGTCCTTTCGATATTTATACTTCGCAACTCCCGCCGCCTCCTCGAACAAGCTTCGCCTGTCCTCCGGCTTGGTAGAAAGTATCTGCGCGACGTTGCCCTGACCGATTATCGAATATCCGTCGCGTCCGAGACCGGTATCCATGAAAAGCTCGTGAATATCCTTTAAACGACAATTAGCGCCGTTGATTCTGTAAGCGCTCTCACCGGAGCGGAACAGACGGCGCGTTACCGTGATTTCCTCGAAATCTATATTAAAAATATGCGTGCTGTTGTCGAGCACAAGGCTTACTTCGGCGTAATTGACCGGTCTGCGCGTTTCGGTGCCCGCAAAAATTACGTCCTGCATATTCGAGCCGCGCAGGGATTTCGCGCTTTTTTCGCCTATTACCCAGCGTATCGCGTCGGAAATATTGCTCTTTCCGCTGCCGTTCGGACCGACCACGGCGGTAGCGCCCTCGGTAAAATCGAGCACGGTTTTATCCGCGAAGGACTTAAAGCCCTGCAATTCAAGTCTTTTTAAAAACAAACAAGTTTCACCTCGCCTTTTGACAGGCTCGCGTCGCCCGTCACCTTTAAGTCTATGTTTTCTTCCGATTTCAGTTTGATTATATTCGCTCTGCGGTTCCCGACCGCCTTTGAAATTTCGCGCGGATTTACCGCTATAACCGCGTTTTTTGTGCCGTTTTTTGCGCTTTTTTCGCACTTTTTCGCACCTTTTTCGCACTTTTTGGCACAGTTTTTTATCAATTTTTCAATCTTATCGTAATAAACCGCGCTCTCGACAAGCTCCCGAAACGCGCTGTGAACAGGTCCCGCCACGACCGAGCCGTTTTCGCATATCTCGTCCGTCGCCTGCAGTCCTATCCTTATAACGGTTATCCCGTTTTTCTCAAACATCAAAAGCAGCCGTTTACATAATTCCACCGCCTCGTCCACCGTCTGCGGTTTATATTTGCCCGAAAGGTACAGCTTTTCGAGGTATGTGTCCTTTATAGTCAGCGTCGGGTAGATCCGCACGATCGCGGGTTTTAACGCGATAATTTCCCTTGCGGTTTCAACCGAGCGTTCAAATGTATCGAGCGGCAAACCGGTCATCATCTGAAGCCCGAGCGTGAACGGATAGCGTTTTATCATCTCCGCCGCTTTCACCACATCGGCGCGCGTATGACCTCTGTTAGAAGCCTTTAAAACCTCGTCGTTCATCGACTGCACGCCAAGCTCAATAGTCGTCACGCCGTATTTTTGCAGGTTGTCGAGTATTTCCTCGGAAATATAATCGGGGCGCGTCGAAAGGCGTATTCCGTCGATCTCGCCGCGCGCGAGAAACTCATGCGCCGCCGACAAAAGCGCGCTCTGCTCGTCCATCGGTATTCCGGTAAAGCTGCCGCCGAAGAACGCCGCTTCTATGTATCTGTCGGTTTTCGGAAGCGTTTTGAGATAGCTCGAAATTATCTCCCTAATATCGTCGGGCGTTACCTCGCGGATCTCGCCCGTTATGCGCTTTTGATTGCAGAAAACGCAGTCAAACGGACAGCCCTTATGCGGCACGAAAATCGGAATATTGTACGTCCTCATTGCTTCAAAAACATAAGCGCGTCATGCGCGGCGCGCTGCTCCGCTTCCTTTTTGCTGTGACCTTTACCGTGACCGCTTATCCTGCCGTCAACAACCGCCGCGACCTCAAATCGCTTGTTATGGTCAAGCCCCGTTTCGGCTATGATTTTATATTCGATTTTGCTGTTTCTGCGCTTCTGGATAAGCTCCTGGAGCATAGTTTTGTAATCGTCGTACATATTGCCGTTTATAGCGTCCTCGATAGCATCTCCCATAAGGTTCAAAAGCCATTTGCGTGCCGCCTCAAAGCCGCCGTCGAGATAGATAGAAGCGAGCACCGCCTCGAATGCGTCGGCGATAATAGACGCGCGCTGTCTGCCGCCGGTCATTTCCTCACCGCGTCCGAGCAGCATAATTTCGCCGAGCGAGATTTTTTTTGAAATCTCCGCGAGCGACTGTTCGCAAACAAGCGAAGCGCGAATTTTGGTAAGCGCGCCTTCCCTTTTGCCCGCGAGATTTTTAAAAATATAATCGCTCACAATAATACTGAGTACCGAATCGCCGAGAAATTCAAGGCGTTCGTTGCTTTCGGTATGCTTTTCGTTAGCGTACGAGCTGTGAGTAAGCGCCGTTTCCAGCAGCGCCGGATTTTTATAGGCATAGCCTATTTTTTGTTCTCTGTCAGTCATGGGTATTTTCTCCCTTTCCGATATACCCTGCGGCTGTTATATTAACGCGTTGGGTAATATAACAGCCGCAATGTATATTGTGTATAAATTATGATTTAGCGGTATAAGCCTCCCTTGTCAAAGGGAGGGGGACCGCGTAGCGGTGGAGGGATTCATTTT
>CANQXJ010000031.1 GCA_947627795.1 uncultured Clostridia bacterium | reverse complement strand
AGCAATAAAATGGATAAGACCATTGTCGTTGCCATCGAATATAACGTAAAGCATCCGCTTTACAGCAAAATCGTAAAGAAAACCTATAAGCTGAAGGCGCACGATGAGGATAATGTATGCTCTATCGGCGATACGGTAAGGGTTATGGAAACAAGACCGCTCTCCAAGGATAAGAGATGGAGATTGGTCGAAATCGTAGAGAAGGTTAAGTAATAACTGTCCGGAAGGAGGAAGTTTTAAATGGTTCAGCAGCAAACACTTTTAAGAGTTGCGGACAACACGGGCGCTAAGGAAGTAATGTGCATTCGTGTAATGGGCGGCTCGAAGAAAAGATATGCGGCAGTCGGAGATGAAATCATTTGCAGCGTGAAAAAAGCAGCGCCGGGCGGTGTTGTTAAGAAGGGCGACGTCGTTAAAGCCGTTGTAGTAAGAACGGTTAAGGCTACGAAGCGCGCCGACGGTTCATATATAAGATTTGACGATAACGCGGCGGTAATCGTAAGAGACGATAAAAACCCCAGAGGTACTCGTATTTTCGGCCCTGTTGCAAGAGAGCTGAGAGATAAAGAGTACATGAAGATTTTATCATTGGCTCCGGAAGTTCTTTAATTAAGGAGGATATATCAATGAACAAAATGCATGTTAAGCGCGGCGATGAGGTGCAGGTCATCGCCGGTAAGGATAAAGGCAGAAAGGGCAAGATAATAGAAGCTTTTCCGGCTAAGGGCAAGGTAATTGTCGAGGGCGTGGCTGTTGCGAAGAAGCATCAGAAGGCTCGTATGCAGGGACAGGAAAGCGGAATCATTCACATGGAAACGCCTATCGACGCTTCAAATGTAATGAGAATTTGCTCTAAGTGCGGAAAGCCGGCAAGAACGGGCGTACAGATTCTTGAGGACGGCTCCAAGGTAAAATACTGCAAAAAATGCAAGGAAACATTTAACGATTGATTTTCGAGAGGAGGTAAATTCTAACAATGAGTAGAATGCAAGATAAATACACTAAAGAAATTGCTCCGGCTCTCATGGAGAAATTCGGTTATAAAAGCGTAATGCAGATTCCTAAGCTTGAAAAGGTCGTTATAAACATCGGTATAGGCGAAGCTAAGGATAACCCGAAGGCAATCGAAGCCGCTTGCGGCGATTTGGCCGCGATCACCGGTCAGAAGCCGATAATCACAAAGGCGAGAAAGTCGGTAGCTAACTTCAAGCTCAGAGAAGGCATGAACATCGGCTGCAAGGTAACATTGAGATCGACGAAAATGTATGAGTTTATCGACAGACTATTCAATGTAGCTCTTCCGCGCGTACGTGACTTCAGAGGCATCAACCCGAACGGATTCGACGGCAGAGGCAACTATTCTTTGGGACTTAAAGAACAGTTAATTTTCCCTGAAATCGACTATGACAAGATTGACAAAATCAGAGGTATGGACGTAAACTTCGTCACGACCGCACATACGGACGAGGAAGCGCGGGAGCTGTTAAAGCTCATGGGCGCGCCGTTTAGCGCATAGTTCAGAAGGAGGATAATAAAATGGCTAAGAAATCCATGATTATTAAGCAGCAGAGAAAGCCGAAGTATTCAACGAGAGCATACACCAGATGCAAAATCTGCGGCAGACCGCACGCGTATCTGAGAAAGTTCGGCATTTGCCGTATCTGCTTCAGAGAATTGGCTTACAAGGGACAGATTCCCGGCGTAAGAAAGGCGAGCTGGTAAAGATTATAGAAGTACGATTTCTTTTAGATTTCGGAAGGAGGTAAAATAATGCAAATAACTGATCCCATTGCAGATTTATTAACAAGAATCAGAAATGCAAACTCATCAAAGCATGAGACGGTCGACATTCCCGCTTCAAACATGAAGAAGGCGATAGTTGACATTCTCGCTGAAGAGGGATATATAAAGAGCTATCAGCTTATCGAGGACAACAAGCAGGGCGTTATCCGCGTTACGCTGAAGTACGGACCGAACCACGAAAAGGTTATAAGCGGTCTTAAGAGAGTATCGAAGCCGGGTCTGAGATTCTACGCCGGCGCAGACGAGCTTCCCAGAGTTTTAAAGGGCTTGGGCATAGCGATAGTTTCCACTTCCAAGGGCATTATGACCGACAAGGAAGCAAGAAAGCAGAACATCGGAGGAGAAGTTCTTGCGTTTGTTTGGTAAGCGGTACGCTTTATCAGGAAACTAAAAATAACTGAAAACTTACAAGGTTAAGAAAATTTAAGTTAGGAGGACAATTTAATGTCAAGAATAGGCAGATTACCTATCACGGTTCCCGCGGGCGTTGACGTAAAAATCACGGACGCTAACGAGATTACCGTAAAAGGTCCGAAGGGCACGCTTTCAAGAACGCTTCATCCCGACATGATAGTTAAGAATGAGGGCGGAGTTATAACTGTAGCGCGTCCGTCGGACGATAAAATGCACAGATCACTTCACGGTTTAACGCGTACACTTGTCAACAACATGGTCGTAGGCGTTACCGAGGGCTTCAGCAAGGAGCTTGAAATAAACGGCGTCGGCTACAGAGCAGCGATGCAGGGCAAGACGCTCACACTCAACCTCGGCTATTCTCATCCGGTTGAGTACACTCCTATGGAGGGTATTACTTTAGAGGTTCCCGCTCCCAACAAGATCGTTGTAAAGGGCGCAAACAAGGAAGACGTCGGTGCGACGGCGGCGAAGATAAGAGAGTACAGACAGCCTGAGCCGTATAAGGGCAAGGGTATCAGATACGCCGGCGAGTACGTAAGACGTAAGGAAGGCAAGACAGGAGCCAAGAAGAAATAATGAAAGGAGTGTTCTTAAATGATTAAGAGAAAAGATACAAACGCTGCGAGAATCAAGCGTCACAGAAGAGCCAGAAAGAACATCTCCGGCAGCGCGGAGAGACCTCGTCTGAACGTGTACAGAAGCCTCAATCACATTTACGCGCAGGTTATCGACGATACAAAGGGCGTAACGCTGGTTTCGGCATCCAGTCTTGACAAGGGTTTTGAAGGCTACGGCGGCAACGTTGAGGCGGCAAAGAAGGTCGGCAAGGCAGTTGCGGAAAAGGCATTGGCTGCGGGCATCAAGGCTGTTGTTTTCGACAGAGGCGGATATATATACCACGGCAGAGTAGCCGCTCTTGCGGAAGGCGCGAGAGAAGGCGGATTAGAATTCTAATAGAAGGAGGACGAGTTAAGTGGCTGAAAGAATAGACGCGACAGCAGAGGCTGTTGAATTGGAAGAAAACGTCGTAGCGATAAACCGTGTCGCTAAGACAGTAAAAGGCGGACGCACAATGCGCTTCAGCGCTTTGGTCGTAGTCGGCGACAGAAACGGACGCGTTGGTTACGGTCAGGGCAAGGCTGCTGAAATCCCCGACGCTATCAGAAAGGGTATTGAAGCCGCAAAGAAGAATATCATAAACGTTCCCCTGGTCGGAACAACGATTCCCCACGACGTACTGGGTATCTCAGGCGCGGGCAAGGTGTTGTTAAAGCCGGCTAAGGAAGGTACGGGCGTTATCGCGGGCGGCGCTGCACGTGCGGTGCTGGAGCTTGCGGGCGTTAAGGATATCAGAGCGAAGAGCTTGCGTTCCAATAATAAGAGAAACGTAGTAAGTGCTACTGTACAGGGCTTGTCGGAATTAAAGCAGCTCGACGAAGTCGCGAGACTGCGCGGTAAGTCCGCAGACCAGATAAGAGGTTAAGGAGGCACGAAAAATGGGTAAACTTAGAGTAACCTTGGTTCGGAGCACAATCGGCAGAAAAAAGGATCAGATCGCGACGGTTGAGGCTCTCGGACTTAAGAAGATAAGAAGCGTTGTCGAGCACAACGACACGCCTCAGATAAGAGGAATGATCAACAAGGTATCTCATCTTGTAGAAGTTTCGGAAATCTAAATCATACAATTAACGAGGAGGTGTAGCAACAATGAGATTAGATGAACTACAACCTGCGGCAGGCTCAAAATTCTCACCGAAGAGAGTGGGCAGAGGTATCGGAAGCGGTACGGGCAAAACGTCGGGCAAAGGACATAAGGGCCAGAAGGCTCGTTCGGGCGGAAACGTAAGACCGGGCTTTGAAGGCGGTCAGATGCCTATCTACAGACGTTTGCCGAAACGCGGATTTAAAAATATATTTGCAAAGCAGTATGTATCGGTTAACGTAGAGGTTCTTGACAGACTCGAGGACGGCGCGGAGGTAACGGCTGAGGCCCTCAAGGAGAGCGGCATCATCAGCAAGACTCTCGACGGCGTAAAGCTTTTGGGCAGAGGCGAGGTAAACAAGAAGTTTACGGTTAAGGTTGCAAAAATCTCAGCGTCCGCAAAGGAGAAGATCGAAAAGGCGGGCGGAAAGGTAGAGGTGATATAAAGTGCTTCAGACATTAAGAAACGCATGGAAAATCCCCGACCTGAGACGAAGAATACTTTTTACATTAATGATGCTTATCGTTTTCAGATTCGGCGCGCATATTCCGGTGCCGTTTTTGAGCGCGGAAGCGATGCAGGCATTCTTAGGCAACGGCGGAACGGACTTATTCAGTCTGTTTGACGTATTCACAGGCGGCGCGTTCTCGAACGCGACGGTTATGGCGATGGGTGTATCACCGTACATCAACGCGTCAATTATCATTCAGCTTCTTACCGTAGCTATTCCGGCGCTTGAGCGAATGGCGAAGGAAGGCGTTGAAGGCAGAAAGAAGCTTAACAAAATCACAAGGTATCTCGGTATCGCGCTGGCGTTTATCCAGGGCTCGGGTCTGTATGTAACACTCTATAACATGAGCGCTACGGCTAATTTACAGGCTATACAAAATCCGGGTGTGCTTACGTTCTTCGTAATCGTTCTCACGTTTACGGCGGGCACGGCGTTTATCATGTGGTTAGGTGAGATCATCACCGAAAAGGGCTTGGGCAACGGTATATCAATGATTATCTTCGCCGGTATCGTATCGAGAATACCGTCGGGTATCAGAGCCGTTTACCAGCAGTTCTTGGCTACGGGTATCACGGTAAAGGGTATAATCATCGCGGCTGCGATTTTGATCGTTGCAATCGCCGCGATAACCTTCGTTGTATTCTTCTCCGACGCTGAGAGAAGGATCCCCGTTCAGTACGCGAAGCGCGTTGTGGGCAGAAGAGCTTACGGCGGTCAGAGAACAAACATTCCTATCAAGGTCGTTATGGGCGGCGTTATGCCTATCATCTTCGCTTCGTCGATCATGGCGTTCCCCGCTACGATAGTAAGGCTCGTAAGCGGCGGCAATATGCCTCAGTCGGGCATAGGATACTATATCCTCGGCTGTCTGTCGGCGGGCTACGCGAACGCTTGGTGGACCAGCCTTGTATACGCTGTTCTGTACTTCCTGCTGATACTCTTCTTCACGTATTTCTATTCGTCGATACAGTTCAATCCGATTGAGCTTGCGAATAACATGAACAAGAGCGGCGGCAATATCCCGGGTATCAGACCGGGCAGACCGACGAGCGATTATATAAGAAAGGTTTCGTCAAGACTGAACCTTGTGGGAGCTGTATTCTTAGGTATCGTTGCGATTTTGCCGGTAGTTATCGGCGCAATCTTCGGTATCCGTTCTCTCCAGATTGGCGGTACTTCGCTGCTGATTATGGAAGGCGTTGCGCTGGAGACTGTTAAGCAGATAGAGTCGCAGATGGTAATGAGAAACTATAAAGGATTTCTTGAGTAATCTGAAATTTTGATTATTAACGTAGAAAGGCGGTTTGAATTATGAATCTGATTTTAATGGGCCCTCCGGGCGCGGGCAAAGGCACCCAGGGCGAGATTTTATCAAAGAGACTCGGCATAGACACGATTTCGACGGGCGTAATGTTAAGAACCGCCATCAAAAACCAAACCGAGGTCGGAAAGCTTGCCGAGCAGTATATAAACGACGGCAAGCTCGTTCCGGACGAGATAATGGTTACAATAGTAAAAGAGAGACTGTCGCAGCCTGACTGCGCGAACGGATTTATCCTCGACGGATTTCCGCGCACAACGGCTCAGGCTGAGGCGCTCACGGCTTCGGGAGTGAAGATAGACAAGGCTCTTTCGCTTGAGGTGGACGACGATATGATCATCGAGCGCCTTTCGTCAAGACGCGAGTGCTCAAAGTGCGGCGCGCCGTACAATATAATCTTCAACAAGCCGAAAACGGAAGGTAAATGTGATAAATGCGGCGGCGATTTAATTCAGCGCGCGGATGACAATCCCGACACGATAAAAAACCGCCTGAACGTTTACCACGAACAGACAGAGCCGATCAAGGACTACTACGCGAAGCTCGGACTTCTCGTTACCGCGAAGGGCGAGGAGGAGCTGGCTGACACGACAAAGAACGTCGCGAAGGCTCTGGGACTTGAGGAGTAATTATGATAACCATAAAATCCGCAAAGCAAGTCGAAAAAATGAGAGCGTCGGCTAAAATCACAAAAGAGGCGCTGGAGCTTTTGGAAAAGCACATAAAGCCCGGCGTGAACACGGCGTATCTCGATAAACTGGCATACGACTTTATCACTTCAAAGGGCGCGAGACCGAATTTCCTGAACTACAACGGTTTCCCCGGCAGCATATGCGCCTCGGTAAACGACGAGGTAGTTCACGGGATCCCGAGCAAGCGCGCGATACTCAAGGAAGGCGACATCATAAGCATCGACATGGGCGCGGTCCTCGACGGCTGGCACAGCGACGCGGCGAGAACCTTCGGAGTAGGAAAGATAAGCGACGAGGCGCAGCGCCTTATAGACGTTACGCGCGAGAGCTTCTTTGAGGGAATAAAGTACGTAAAGCACGGCGCCAAATTAGGTGATGTTTCGTCCGCGATACAGAAATACGTTGAGTCGCACGGCTACGGCGTGGTGCGCGACCTTGTCGGACACGGCATAGGTACGAGTCTCCACGAGGATCCGCAGGTGCCCAACTTCGGCAGAGCCGGTCACGGCGTAAAGCTTGCGCTGGGAATGGCGCTCGCGATAGAGCCGATGGTCAACGAGGGCAGCTACAAGGTATGTATGCTCGACGACGACTGGACGGTAGTAACGCAGGATGGAAGCTTGTCCGCGCACTACGAAAACACTGTCGTGATAACCCGCGACGGCTGCGAAATACTGACGCTGTAGGGAGGTTAACGATGGAGGTTGAAGTAGGCTCGGTAGTCCGCTCAAAAGCGGGCAGAGATAAGGGCGGACTGTTTATAGTGATCGCGCGGGATAACGAATACGCGTATCTCGCCGACGGAGATAACCGCAGGGCGGAGAATCCGAAAAAGAAAAAGCTCAGGCACATTCAGGTATCCGGCAAAATCGCGGAGGCGGTAAAAGCCGAAGCGGAGGCGGGATTGGTAACGAATATACAGGTGCGCAAGGCATTGGCGGAAATAGGAGGATAAACACATGGCAAAAGATGATGTTTTGGAATTAGAGGGCAAGGTCGTAGAGACTTTGCCGAACGCAATGTTTAAAGTCGAGCTTGAAAATGGACACCAGGTTTTGGCGCATATTTCAGGCAAGCTGAGAATGAATTTCATAAAGATTCTGCCGGGCGACAAGGTAACGCTTGAAATGAGCCCGTATGACCTTACAAGGGGCAGGATCACGTGGAGATCGAAATAAGTAACTTGAACTGAGAGAATATGAATTCTGTATTCAACAGAGAAGGAGGTAATTGACGTGAAAGTACGTCCGTCAGTAAAACCGATTTGCGAAAAATGCAAAATCATAAAGAGAAAAGGTAAAGTAATGGTAATATGCGAAAACCCCAAGCATAAGCAAAAGCAGGGTTGAAGCATTACTATAAAAAATTTGTTTACGACTTGTTCGAGCGATAAAGCGGCTGCATGCTTGACTTGAGTAAAACAACAGTAAAAAACAACACATAAATTTTTTGATGATATCTTATTTGGAGGTGTAGAAAAGTATGGCAAGAATAGCAGGTGTTGATTTACCGAGAGAAAAGAGAGTAGAGGTTGGTCTTACCTATATTTACGGCATTGGCTTAAAGAGCTCACAGAAGATTTTGGCTCAGAACGGAATCAATCCGGACACAAGAATTAAGGATCTTACCGACTCTGACATTAACAAGCTGAGAGAGACTATTGATAACGAGTACACGGTTGAAGGTGATTTAAGACGTCAGCTGGCTCTCGATATCAAGAGACTCATGGAAATTGGCTGTTACAGAGGTATCAGACACAGAAAAGGTCTGCCGGTAAGAGGACAGAATACGAAAAACAATGCCAGAACCCGTAAGGGTCCCGCGAGAACCATCGCAGGAAAGAAGAAATAAGGAGGGACTAAGCTAAATGGCTAAGGTAGCAAGAAGAACTACGCGTACAAGACGCCGCGACAGAAAAAATATCGAAAAGGGCGCGGCTCACATTAAGTCAACTTTCAATAATACAATAGTTACAATTACAGATACGGCGGGCAACGCTATATCATGGGCAAGCGCGGGCGGCTTAGGCTTCCGCGGCTCGAGAAAGAGCACTCCGTTCGCGGCTCAGACGGCTGCGGAAACAGCGGCGAAGGCTGCTATGGAGCACGGCATGAAAACGGTCGAGGTTTACGTCAAAGGTCCGGGCGCGGGCAGAGAAGCCGCAATAAGAGCGCTCCAGGCGACAGGTCTTGACGTTACGATGATCAAGGACGTAACGCCTATTCCTCATAACGGATGCAGACCCCCGAAGAGAAGAAGAGTCTGATTGTATTATATTGTAAAGGAGGAAACAAAAGCATGGCAGTAAATAAACAGCCCGTTTTAAAGAGATGCAAGACTTTAGGCATAAGCCCGTCGGTTATGGGCATCGACAAGTCAACGAGAAGAAATCCGAAGCAGATGAGAAGAAAGCAGTCTGAGTACGGTATCCAGCTCAACGAAAAGCAGAAGGTTAAGTTCATATACGGTTTGCTTGAAAAGCAGTTCAAGCACTACTATGTAATGGCGACCAAGAGACAGGGTATCACCGGTGAAATGCTTCTTCAGATTCTCGAATCAAGACTTGACAACGTAATTTTCAGATTAGGCTTAGCGAATACAAGACGTGAAGCGAGACAGATAGTAAACCACGGTCATATCACGGTAAACGGTCAGAAGGTAGACATCCCGTCATACCTCGTAAAGCCGGGTGATGTAATTGCGGTAAGAGAGAAGAGCAGAAATTCTGCGAGAATCAAGGAAATTGTTGAAACAAACGCAGCAAGACTTGTTCCGCAGTGGCTTGATATGGATAAGAACACTCTCACAGGCAAGGTATTAAGACTTTCAGAGAGAGACGACATTGACTATGATGTAGAGGAACACCTTATTGTCGAGCTTTATTCTAAATAATAACACATTACCCTCGGTAAGTGGATATATAAACTTGGTTGCGGGAATATTCGGGATATGGTTTCCCGTGTATTCTGATTAAAAAGGAGGGTTCTGAAATGATAGAAATGGAAAAGCCTAATATAGAATGTGTTGAACAGAGCGAGGACGGAAGATACGGTAAATTTGTTGTATCGCCGCTGGAGCGCGGCTACGGAACAACGCTTGGTAATTCGCTGCGCCGGATCCTGCTTTCATCGCTTCCGGGCGCCGCGGCTACGTCGATAAAGATAGACGGCGTGCAGCATGAGTTTTCAACCATGCCCGGAGTTACGGAGGATGTTACTGAGATAATCCTTAACATCAAAAAGCTTGCGATAAAGCTTCATTCGGACACGCCAAAGACGGTATATATTGAGGCGAAGGGCGCGCAGGAAATAACCGCGAACGATATAAGAAGGGACGACGACGTTGAAATTTTCAACCCGGATCTCCATATAGCAACTCTCAACGAGGACGCTAATCTTTATATCGAAATAACTCTTTCAAAGGGACGCGGCTACGTGAGCGCCGAGAAAAACAAGCGCGAGCTTCAGCCGGTTATAGGAGTTATCCCCGTGGATTCGATTTATACTCCGGTCACGAAGGTTAACTATACCGTTGACAACACCCGCGTGGGACAGTACACCGACCGCGAAAAGCTCACGGTCGAGGTATGGACAAACGGCACGATAAAGCCGGACGAGTCCGTATCGCTGGCGGCGAAGATAATGAACGATCTTCTCATGCTGTTCGTAGATCTTTCCGACGACGCGAAGAACGCGGAAATAATCGTCGAGAAGGAAGAAAGCAAGAAGGAAAAGGTACTCGAAATGACAATCGAGGAGCTGGATTTATCTGTTCGTTCGTACAACTGCTTAAAGCGCGCCGGTATCAACACGGTGGAGGATCTTACGAACAAGTCCGAGGAGGACATGATGAAGGTGAGAAACCTCGGAAGAAAATCGCTTGAAGAAGTCATAAACAAATTAGGTGGATTAGGTCTTTACCTTAAAAAAGAAGAAGATTAAATAGGAGGTAACGGTTATGCCGGGAACAAGAAAGTTAAATCTTCCTACCGACCAGAGAATGGCGATGCTTCGTAACCTTGTTACGAGCTTCCTCGAAAGCGGCAGGATAGAAACAACTCTGACAAGAGCGAAGGAAACGCAGAGCTTAGCCGAGAAAATGATAACTCTCGGAAAGAAGAACACCCTGCATTCGCGCCGTCAGGCTTTGGAGTTCATCACGAAAGAGGACGTAGTAACGAAGCTGTTCTCAGAGATTGCTCCGAAGTTTGCCGAGAGAAACGGCGGATACACAAGAATCATGCAGCTTGGACCGCGCCGCGGAGACAGCGCGCCGATGGCGATTCTTGAATTGGTTGACTGATATAAAAAATTAAAATAAAAAAACGGGAGGCTGAGCCTTCCGTTTTTTTGCGCCGATAATTTTATCAGCCGTTATTCATCGCCGGAGTTCTCTGGAACAAAAGACTGATGCACCAAAGACCGGCAAGTCCTACAAGTACGTAAATAATACGCGAAACAATCGCCATCTGACCGCCGAAAATCGCGCCCACGAGGTCATAGCCGAAAAGACCTATCAACAGCCAGTTCAGCGCGCCTATGATGACAAGTACCAATGAAACCTTATTCATTACATTTCCCTCCTGACATATTGTATACTTGTACCTTTATATTTTTTACGTCAATCTCGATAATAAACGAGGTAATATTTTCCAATCCGCTAAAATAAAATAAAAAAGAGGTGACACGCATGGCAAGGAGAGGGAAAATGTATTTTGCGACGGTTATTATGATAGTGATTATAACAATCGCGTTCGCCGTTTTCGCAAGCGGTCCGGACGAGGTGAATATTAAATTTCTCGAAAGCTACGGCTGGCAGGTCGGCGATCATTATATTGAGTGCCGGGATGTGATTATTCCCGAGCCGTTTGATCTTGTGTACGAAAACTATAACGTGCTTCAGGAAGAAGCCGGACTTGACTTGACGGAATACATGGGCTGCCGCGCAAAGCGATATACATATATAGTTGAAAACTATCCCGAGGACGTAGGCGAGCCTGTCCGTGCCGATGTAATATGCGTAAACGGGAAGCCCGTTGCCGGCGATATTATGACAGTTAGCGCGGACGGATTTATGAAATCGCTTGGTAAGGCGGATAAATAGATGAAAAAAAGCGCATCCGTATCAAATTCAATTTAGTTTTATTAAATTGTGTCAGACTATGACAAACTCATCAAATAAAAATCAAGGTGAAAAAGTGAGATTCTGTGCTCAAAATTTCACCCCCTATTTCGCCCCTATAAAATGATTTATTTTGAGTTAAAATCTGTCAAAATCCGTTAAATCAAACAGATAAATCAGCGCACACAAAAACCCCGAAAGCCGCGAGGCTGCGGGGTTTTTAGTCATTCTGTGTGAAAATTTATCTCTTACTGAACTGCGGCGCACGACGAGCTGCCTTCAAGCCGTACTTCTTTCTTTCCTTCATTCTTGAATCTCTCGTCAGGAATCCCGCGGCTTTTAAATCCGCTCTGTAGGCTTCGCTGTCTACCTCTAAGAGCGCTCTCGATATGCCGTGGCGGATCGCGCCTGCTTGACCTGTGAAGCCGCCGCCTTCTACCTTTGTTATTACGTCGAACTTGTCAACTGTCTTTGTCAGAACCATCGGCTGACGTACTATAAGCTTTAACGTGTCAAGACCGAAATAATCGTCTATGTCTCTGCCGTTTATCGTTATTTTTCCGCTGCCCGGTACAAGATATACTCTCGCGACCGAGGACTTTCTTCTGCCTGTGCCGTAGTATTGTTCTTTAGCCATTTATCCGTTCCTCCTTATTTGATTTCGCCTGTCCACTCGATCGGCTTCTGCGCTTCGTGACCGTGCTCCGTGCCCTTGTAAACGCGAAGTCTTGTCAGCGACTTTCTTCCGATGGTGTTGTTCGGGAGCATTCCCTTTACCGCGTACATCATAGCGTCCTCCGGCTTCTCCGCCATAAGCTTGTTATAGTGGATCTCCTTCAGACCGCCTATCCAGCCTGTGTGATAGTAACGGATCTTCTGATTTAACTTGTTGCCCGTGAGCACCGCCTTGTCAGCGTTTACTACGATCACATGATCGCCGCAGTCAACGTTGGGCGTGTATGTGGGCAGATGCTTGCCTCTTAAAATGCTTGCCGCGACCGCCGCAACTCTTCCGAGCGGCTTTCCCGCAGCGTCAATGATATACCACTTTCTTTCAACTTCGAGCGGCTTCTGCATATAACTTGAGTTCATGGTTTTTCCTCCTATATTAGTAAAACATACGGTCTTTCCGACCTGCGTGAATTATTCTACTATTATTTTACTTAATTGTCAAGGGGTGTTTTGAATAAATTTATGATTTTTGTGTAATACTTTGATTTTCGCCGATTTTCTTTTGTTTTCTTGCGTATACTTGATTTTCATTTTAAAAAACAACGGGCGGAAAATCCGCCCGTTGGGAATGTTTGTGGTATTACAGCTTGATGATCGCCGCGTCGAATGCGCCGAGGGTGACGGTTTGGTCGCCGAAGTCGGTCTTGACCGTCGTTGTCTGCTCGGTGTCGCTGTTGTTTATCACTACAAGCTCCTTGCTGTGCGGATAGTACGCGCACTCGCACCAAAGGTTGTCGGTGATATAGTTCTGCTCCATACTCTCGCCTGTGTTTTTGAGGATGAGGCTCATCAGCATACGAGTGTTCTTTTCGTTGTATTTGAAGCTCGAAAGGTACACGCCCGCGCCCTTGCCGAACGGATGACGCGCGACAACGGGAACGCCGTCCTTTTCTGCCGCGACAACAGTGTCAGCGTCAATAAGGTATATGCCCTCGTTGACTTTGAACGAGTCCTTATCTTTCACGCAAGCGCAGTTTGTCGGCTCGAAGGTGTAGCGTCCGTGGCAGATTTTCGCGCCCGTGTCCTCGTCAACGCCGAGAACGTGAGCCATCTTGAAGTACGTGTCGCCGCCTTCGACCGCCGAAGGCTCGTTGACGCCGATAAATACGCCGCCTTCGTAAACCCATTTCGTGAGCTTTTCTACAACCTCCGCGGCGTTCCAGCATTCGCCGCCCGACCACGCGCTGCCCGCTTTGCCCGCGTTTATAACAACGTCAAAGTTTTCGAGCTTGCCTGATTTTACGTCGTCGAAGCCGATAAACTCAACGTCGAACGGAAGTCCCGAAAGAGCCTCGTTTACGTTGATCAAATCAACCTCGGGATGCTCGTGATAGTGACCGGAGCACGTCCACGAGCGGAGCTTGCCCCAAAAATGCAGAACCGCTATTCTGGGCTTCAGCGTATACGGCTTGCCCTCGGTGTGGAACTCCTTTATTACTCTGAACTCGTCCGAAATTTTTTCTATATAGTCCTGGAAGTCGGGGAACGGAATTGTCAGCGACAAATATCCGCCCAAGCCTATTCTGTCAATTTTATCTCTCAACAGCGCGCGGCGCACGTTTTTCCAGTAGCCCTGCGCTTCTCTCGTCGGGTTGCCGCCCTCCATGAACGTCGGCGCGCCGCCCAAGCCTACGGGGAACAGGTACGGATGAAGCCTGATCTCATGTGTTTCAACCGCGTCAACGCCCGCGCAAAGACGAGTTTCGAAGCCGTTGAACACGCACTTGATAAGACCGTCGAAGCCGAAATCCTTGAATCTCTTACCCCACGGCTCAACGCCTACCCATGAATCGTCGTAGAATACATACGCCTTCTTGCCGTAGCCGTGAACGAGGTCAACGAGCTGTTTGCCGAAATCCACAACGAAATCGTTGACAAATTCCATCCAGTCAAGCTTCGTTTTCGGCGCGGTCATATGCGTAACGTGAAGATTTCCCTTGTTGATGAAGTCCTCGGACGTTATTCTGTAGCCGTATTTCTTCTCAAATTCATTGAGCGCGAGCGGCGATACGGTGAAGTCGTACGAGCCCCAGTCGGAGAAAAGCTGTTGGTTGCGCGGATTTGAGCCCCAGATCCAAACGAAGTTATAGAACATCGACGTGAAGCGCACGACCGTCGTCGCGGGATGCGTCTCGCACCAGTTTTTGAGCCAGTCGAGCATATACTTCTGCGTCTCGGGATGGCGCGGGTCTATCTGCATTAAGTGCTCCTTGTCCCAGTTGTTGGTGGTGTGGTTGTACATGGAAATTTCTTCCCAAATTCTGTAAGCGAGGAAGTTGACCGTGTACTTGTGCCACGGAGTTATATTTTTGATCGTGACCTTGCCGTCCGCGTACGACCAGTCCTTTATCTCCTCGTTTGCCGTGCGGTCGAATACCTGCCAGTATTCGATGGATTCCGCGCTGTCGTTGATTTTGAACTGCTCCGCGAAGAAGTCATTCATTAAATCGACAGTCAGCTCGGTTTCCGTAGCGACGATCGGGTTTGTCATAAGAAAGGTCTGCTGTAATTTATCGGGGTTAGCCTTCGCCCATTCGTTGTGGTCGCGGATTATGCAGATAGTCGAGTAAATGCCGTAGCCCGCGTTTATTATCTCGGGAGAAAGCTCCGTTCCGTCGGAGTCGCGGATAACGTCCGCGCCCCATTTTTCAGCCATTTGAAGCGTTAATTCCTCATAGCCGCTCTCGCCCGGGAGCGTGAAGCCGCCTTTAGTTTTTCCCATATTGTATCTCTCCTTTGCGAAAAATTTCTTATATAATAAAATTATACCATAGATTTATAGAAAAGTAAACAAAAAATACGGGTAAAAATGATGGTTTTTTTGTAAATTTGTTGCTCCATTCAAAAACGCACGGCGCGCACCGTGCGTTTTTGTGTAAGTGTTTGGCGATCACATAGAGCCACGCATAAAAAAGCGCGCTGCGGAGCAGCGCGCTGAAAACGCGATACCCCAATTTGTCGCCAAACAAATCTTTAAAATAACGAACATCAAGCATTATACGCATTTAGAGTATGGGATACGCGTTTTTTGCAAGCAAAAAAACGCGTCTAATTCTTAATGTTCTAAAAATTTATTTGGCATAATAAGTATAACATGAAAACATATACCATGTCAAGATTTTAAAAATAAATTTGCAGAAAATCAATATTTCTTAAAGTGTCCTCCATATCGGGGAAATCGTTTATAATTCTGTTCACGCACCGTTTGCAGAAATCGTAACAGAGTTCCGGAATATCGCGCATTTGCTGCTTCATTCCCCATGTATGAGTGAAGCAGTTTTCGCCGTGCGCGAAAAGCTTATCAAGATTGGAAAACGCGCGCAGATCAAATCCACCCTCGGCGGCGCACATCGAAAATAACCGCTGCTCGGCGAATACCATGTAGGTGAGGTTGTCGTCAACGTCAAGCGCGTTTTTCATAAAATTGATCGCTTCGTTCGTGTAGCTGTCTATGAAGCTCTGATTTTTTATGACGTAAAACGCCGTGTTGCAGGCGGGAAGGCTCCAATTAAAATTCGCGTTGAAGCGGTAATCGTCCTTCATTTGAAAGTGGTTTATATCGGGGTACACGTCAGCATATAAATCCTCGCGGTGGATAACCGTTATATCGGAAAGATTTTCAAATAAAATCGGCTCCCAAACTATAAAATCCGTGTCTATCACAGCGATCGGCGCGGTTTCGTTTCTGAGCGCGTACAGTTTTCCGGCAGCCCAGAACATACGCGGGTTTACGCTTATATCGTCGAGTAATACGTCAATGCCCAAATCCCAGATTTTGTCTATCCCGATTTTTTCGTAATACGATTTGCCGACGCTGTCTGTTACCATTTTTATGCCGCCGTTTTTTTCGCGCCACTTGAGCGCGGAAAGAATCGTGGTGAGCAATTCAAAATCTTCGATCTCATACGGCTCCGCACCGTGCGGCTTTGTCCAATTTACATGGATCGCGTTCATAAAACCGCCTCCTAAATCAAGTGAATACCGTAGCCGTTTACCGCGATTTCGGCGCGCAGGACGGCGCGGTGAGCGAAGCTTGACAACGCTTTAGAAATAAATCCCGTCCCAAACGAGCCGCGAAAGCTTGTCCTGTAGCTTGACGCGAATTTATAGCTTGACGCGAACGACGAGCGGTAGCTTGTCCGAAAGCTCGACGCAAGCCGATAGCTTGTCGTAAATGATGTTCTGTAGCTTGTCCTATAGCTCGACGCGAGTCTGTAGCTTGACGTGAACGAGCCGAGACGGTAACTCGACGAAAACGAGCCGCTGTTGCTCGATGAAAGGCTCATCATTCTACGCGGTACATTCGCGAATATTTTCGGGGATTTTTTCGTGAATTCGGGCGTGAAATTACGGAATTCCACACCGGCGTTTTCAAATTCGCCACAGCTTCCACTTGCGGTAACATTCACGCTTCCGACTGCGGTATACACGATATTGCACGCAAAAGGAATCACAAAGGCGCTGTCGCACAGAATAATGTCCGAAAAGCCGTTTTCAAGCGCTTTATCAAGCTCATCCTGCGAAAAAACTATTGTGCTCGGCATAAAAATCCCCCTTTCGTCAGGCTATTATAAGTATATCATAAAGGAAATAATATTACAACATAATAAATGTTAAATTTTATTGAATTTATTCTCGATAAGCACGTTCAGCTCCGCGCCCAAAAGGAAGATATTCATGCAGAAAAACAGCCACAGCATCAGCAGTACAACGGCGGTAAGGCTGCCGTAGATGTATGAATAATTTGAGAAATTTTCAATATATACCGAATAAAAATACGTGAACATCATCCAGCCCGCAGCCGCGCACAATGCGCCGGGAAGCTGAGATTTGAGCGTGATTTTCTTCCTCGGCAGGATCTTATACATCGCCGCGAACGTAAACGTCAGAACGATCCCGAAGATTATGATTTTCGCGTTTAAAAACTCGCGCACGATCGCCGCCACGGACGGCAGGTGCGTGTTCAAAAGCCCCTGCACCGCGTCGCCGAACGCGAATACTATAATCGTCAGCAACAGTATGAATATGAATATTACCGTGTAAAAAATCGAAAGCACGCGCGCGTAGAAATAATTGGGCATTTTTTCGGGCTTGTGGACGTTGTTAAGTCCCTGATACAGTCCCCAGAATCCCTTTGACGCGGACCATAGCGTTGTTATCGCCGTAACGGATACTATCGAAGCCGTTGACGAACGGTTCATAAGCTCCGCCACGATAGTGTGCAGAAAATTGTAGATAGAATGAGGCGCGAGCGCGCGGACTCCGTTCATCATCAGCGCCGTGTTCACGTAGTCGGGCACGAAAAATTTTACCAGCGACAACAAAAGCATCGCGAACGGTATCGCCGAGATGATTATAAAGAACGACGCGTACGCCGCGTAAATGCCGACGCTGTCGTGCGAAACGGCAAGTATAAATGTCGTTATATAATTTTTAAGCTTCTTGAGCCGTTCCATTAACAAGACCTCCTTGCCTTGCCGTATATCAATTTCCGAAAAATTCGTTGGCGTAGTTCACGGACGATAAAGCGTCGCGGCAGTATTTGTCCGCGCCTATCATGTCCGCGTACTCCTGCGTGAGCACCGCCCCGCCGACGAATACCTTCACGTCAAGCCCAGCCGCGCGTATGGCTTTTATCGTGTCCTCCATGCTTACGACGGTCGTTGTCATAAGGGCGCTGAGTCCGCACAAACGCGCGTTGTGCTCTTTGAGAGCCGCGACGATAGTTTCCGGCGGCACGTCCTTGCCGAGGTCGTACACCTCGTAGCCGTAGTTTTCCAAAAGTACCTTTACAATATTCTTGCCGATGTCGTGAATATCGCCTTTTACCGTGGCGATAACGATTTTTCCCTTCGGCTCCTGCTTCGTGCCGGAGGCTTCTATATGCGCTTTTATCGCGTCGAACGAGTTTTTCACCGTCTCCGCGCTCATCATAAGCTGCGGAAGGAACATCGTTCCCTTTTCAAATTCCTTTCCCACCGCGTCGAGGGCGGGGATAAGGGTGTTGTTTATAATGTCCATAGGCTCCGTCGTTTCGAGCCGCTTTACCGTGCTCGCGTATGACTGCTCCTTTAAGCCGCGCACTATTATATCATACAGCTCGTCGGTCGGCTTTTCGGCCTGCTCGGTCGTTTCCGCGCGCGTGACCGTAGTCTGCGATTTCGTTCCCGCGTACGCGGCTACGTAGTCCTTGCAGTCCGCGTCGATGCAGGTCAGAGCGCGGTATGCGCGGTACGTGTTTATCATCGCGTCGGCGCACGGATTTATTATGCACGCGTCGAGCCCGTTGTTTAGAGCCAGCGCGAAAAACGTGCCGTTTATTATCTCGCGGCGCGGCAAGCCGAACGATATGTTTGACACGCCCAGCACCGTTTTTATTCCGAGCCTTTCCTTTATCATGCGAAGCGCCTTTATAGTTTCGGCGGACTCCGTCTGCTGCGCGGATATTGTGAGCGTCAGCGCGTCCATTACGAGGTTTTTCCTCGCTATGCCGTATTTCTCCGCTTCAGCCGCGATTTTTTCCGCGATTTTAAACCGCCCCTCGGCTGTCGGCGGTATGCCGTCCTCGTCAAGGCACAGCCCCACGAGCACGCCGCCGTATTTTTTCACGATCGGGAAAATAGCCGCCATGCTTTCGGATTTGCCGTTTACGGAGTTTACCATAGGCTTGCCGTTGTAGATCCTGAGCGCCCGCTCGACCGTGGCGGGATCGGAGCTGTCTATCTGAAGCGGCAGATTTACCGCCGCGCTTATCGCCTTGACCGCCTTTTCCATAGTCGCGCACTCGTCTATCTCGGGCAATCCGACGTTTACGTCGAGAATATGCGCCCCCGCATCGCGCTGGGAGAACGCCTCGTTTAAAATATAGTCGATATTCTGCTCCCTCAGCGCCTGCTGGAATTTTTTCTTACCCGTCGGGTTAATTCTTTCGCCGATTATCACCGGGCGCTCGTCGAGATATACCGCCTTCGAGTATGACGCGACAACCGTAAAATCCTTTTCCTCGACAACCGGCTTGTAAGCCGCGCATTTTTTCACAAGCTCGCGTATATGCTCCGGCGTAGTGCCGCAGCAGCCCCCGAGAACGCTCGCGCCGCATTTCGCTATACGCTCGCACTCATTCCCGAATTGAACGGGATCTACATTATAAACCGTTTCACCGTTTACTATCTGCGGAAGTCCCGCGTTGGGCTGAGCCATAATAGGAATTGACGAAACCTTTGAAAGTGCTTCCATCATATCCGCGATCTGCGCGGGACCGAGTCCGCAGTTTATACCGAGACAGTCCACGCCCAGCCCCTCGAATATCGCCGACATAACGCGCACGTCCGCGCCGGTGAGAGTCTTATAGCTTTCGTCAAATGTCATCGTGAGGAAAACCGGCAAATGAGTATTTTCTTTAACCGCCAGTACCGCCGCTTTCGCTTCGAGCGTGTCGGACATCGTTTCGATAATGACAAGATCCGCGCCCGTTTTTTCGGCTGTGACCGCGACTTTGGCGAATTGCTTATAACATTCGTCAAAGCTCAAATCGCCCAACGGTTCGAGAAGCCGTCCGGTAGGACCTATATCGAACGCGACAAAGCGCGGCTTTTCGGGAGTAGAGTATGCGTTCACCGCCCTGCGCGCTATACCGACAGCGGCGGCTATTATAACGTCAAGCGAGCCGCCGAGCGCGTCGGCTTTAAGCGGATTCGCGCCGAAGGTGTTGGTCGTTATAATATCCGCGCCCGCGCGCAGGTATTCCTCATGGATAGAATATATTAAGTTTTCGTTCGTAATATTCAGAAGCTCGGGAATTTCGCCGCCCTTCATGCCGTTTTTCTGCAGCATAGTACCCATGCCGCCGTCGAAAAAGAGCAGTTTTTTGCCGAGCAGATCAAGTATGTTCATATTTCCTCCGAAATCAGAAAAGATAATTTATCGAGTTCACTATTTTTTCAGCCACCTCGGGCTTGTTCATCGTGTAGATATGTATTCCCGCGGCGTTATTCGCGAGCAGATCCGTGATTTGCTCGACAGCGTACGCTATTCCCGCCTGCTTGAGCGCGTCGGGATTATCCCGGTACTTTGCGATAAGCTTCGTAAATTTCGCGGGCATCGCCGTACCGCCCGACAAAACGCACATAGTTTCGATCTGCGACGCTCTCGTAAGCGGCATAATTCCCGCCGTAACAGGCACGTTTATGCCCTTTTTCGCGATTATATCGAGAAAGTTATAGAACACATTGTTATCGAAAAACATCTGCGTAACGAGAAAATCGCAGCCCGCGTCGACCTTGCGTTTTAAGTTGTCTATATCGTCCTCGAGCGAAGCGCTGTCGGGATGGCACTCGGGATAGCACGCTCCGCCGACGCAGAAGCCGCCGTATTCCTTTATCGCCGCGGTAAGCTCCGACGCATAGCGGTACCCCGGGAAAATCTCGCCGTCGTAATCGCGCGGCTTATCGCCCCTGAGCGCGAGAATATTTTGAATACCGAGCGCCTTATATTCAACAAGGCGGTTCTTCACGTCCTCCTCAGAGTTCGCCACGCAGGTAAGATGCGCGAGCGACGGTACGGACAGATTATTTTTCAGATGCGACGCGATAATAGCGGTGCTCTTGGAATTACCCCCGCCCGCGCCGTAGGTAACGCTCATATAATCGACGGGCATTTTCGAGAGCGCGTCAACGGTATTCAAAACGCTTTCCAGTCCGCTTTCCTTTTTTGGCGGGAACACCTCGAAGGAGAGAACGGGTTTTTTGTTGGCGAATATGTCTTTTATATACATAATTATCCTCCGAAATTATTGTAATCTCTTGATATTATACCAAAAATATTGTATAATGACAAGAGGATAATGAAAAATGATTTGTAAATTATGATTTAGCGACGAGAGGCCCCCTTGTCAAAGGGGGCTGTCAGCGGAGCTGACTGGGGGATTCCTTCGCTAATTAAAAAAAAGAATCCCTCCACCGCTACGCGGTCCCCCTCCCTTTGACAAGGGAGGCTTTCGTAGGGGCGAACCGCGTTCGCCCGTCCACGATAACCCGATGTCAACGATATCGTAGGGGGCGGTTATCGGCCGCCCGTTCCCAATGCAGCGCGGCGGGCGGCCAATAACCGCCCCTACGAGAGGCCCCCTTGTCAAAGGGGGCTGTCAGCGGAGCTGACTGGGGGATTCTTTCGCCAACTTAAAAAAATGAATCCCTCCACCGCTACGCGGTCCCCCTCCCTTTGACAA
>CANQXJ010000030.1 GCA_947627795.1 uncultured Clostridia bacterium | reverse complement strand
AAATCTGTTCTTATCTGGTCTTTTGTCAAAGCGTTAATGATTTCCGTTGCGTTAGCCATCATTAATTCCTCCTTAAATTCATAGACTTTCGTGCCGACCAAGGCAGAGGACTGTCCGTAATAACTATAGGATTATAACACACACCGAGGAAAAATGCAAGTATTTTTTTAAAATTTTTCAAAAATGAAAAAAATTAAAATATTTTGAAAATTTTTTCAAAAAAGCGGAACAAAATTCATTTTTGTACGTCTAATATTATACAAATCGGTTTTAATCCGTACAGGGAGGTATGCGTATGAAAAAATATTCAATTTAAATTCATGTCCGCCGAGCCGCGCGAAGCTCGGAAAAGACAAGTTACATTCATATAAAGCGTTCGCAGCGGTAAATCGGACATAGGAGCACTTTATAAACAATTATTTTTTGGAGGGATATGTTATGAAAAAGATTATTAGTATGATTGCGGTAATTGCAATGATCATGTGCGCGGTATACACCGCGCCGACAAGCGCGGGAGCGGAGGACGCGCTCAAAATTTCCACCGCGGAGGAGTTAAAGGCGTTCGCCGACAGCGTTAACGGCGGCGATACATACGAGGGAAAAACGGTCACTCTCGCGAACGATATTGACCTTTCAACGGTCTGCGGTCCGACTATGGGAGCAACGGATATGATTGTTTCGTGGACTCCGATAGGCGGTTTCGACAATCCGTTTAACGGCACGTTCGACGGAGCGGGACATACCGTTAGCGGGCTGTATATCAACTCCATGCCGCAAGAATGGTCAGGATTGTTCGGGTACTGCGGCGAAGGCTCGCAGATACTTAATCTGGTTGTTGACGGTTCGATTACGGTCGGCTATCCGACTTCGGGCGAATGGGCGCAGCCGCCGATCTGGATAGGCGGCATTTCCGGCGGGAGCGCCGGCAAAATTGAAAACTGCCATAACAAGGTATCAATTAACGGAATAGGAAACGGCGCGTTCGCAGGAGGAATATGCGGTCTTATCTCGGAGCGGTCAAGAATTGATAAATGTATAAATACAGGTGTTATCGCGAGTGAAGGAAGGTCGGGCGCTGTTGTGTCGCTGGTTTATTCGTACAGCGATTGCTTGGGTAACTGCTATTATCTCGAAGGTACTGCCGAGGACAGCAGCGGCGCGGAGGCGAAAACAGCGGAGCAATTCGCCTCGGGCGAGGTGGCGTATTTGCTTGGTGAGCCGTGGGGACAGGAAATCGGCGTTGACGAATATCCCATAATCGGCGGGAAAAGAGTATATCCGGTCGGCGGCGGATACGGAAATTCCTTCTATGCGGGAAGCTGGAAAAAGTATACATCGGTAGAGGAGCTTCCCAAGACAACGGGAGAATACGCAAAGTACAATGAAGAATTTTTCAAGCATTACTTTTTGGTCGAGCTTCACATCAATATGCCGAGCAGCGGCGATACCGTGGATCTACTCTACACGAACACAAGCGGCTCGACGGTTGATATAGCTTATATGCACAAGGCGTGCGGCTTTGGTCCGGATGATGTCGGTCTATGGACTAAGCTTATTGAGATCGACAGAGCAAACATTGATAAGGAAATTAACGTTCATCATTTTTATGATGAATGGACAACAGGAGCAACCCAATATTATGCCGGCGGATTTAATATAGTGAGCGCGCAGCCGTCATATCCGAACGGCAAACCGATAATTTTTAAGGTGGATTCCCCGGAAAAACTCAAAGAAGATTATATCGGTGAGAATAAGGAAGAAGTGATTTCGCGCTACAGCAAAGCGTTTGATTACGGCGGTTATCTGCTTGTCGTTCAGTGGGTCGAGCCTTCAGCCGTGCGCGCGCATGAAATCGGCTCTGTGTATTACGATTTAACAGATGACAGCTCGCCTGTTACAGCAAGCTTACAGAGCATGAAAACGCCTGACGAGGATTATCAGACGATCCCGACGACGTATTGCGCGATTATACGGACAAACGGCACAGGCTTGGAAGGCAGAGATTTGACAAACAGAAATTTTGTGCTGAATTACGATGACCCGCCCCAAAAAGTCGTCACGGTAGCTCCGCCCAAGGTGAGCCACGAAAGCGGCGTGCTTCTGCCCGGCACGAAGGTCACCATAAGTCCGACGGACGGAAACGGGTTCTGTTATAAAATAAACGACGGCGATTGGATAAATCCGCTTGTGACGTATCACACTCATGACGTGACGCTCACAATTGTAGAGGATACTACGCTCGTTGTGAAATCGTATATTGACGCGGTGGAAAAGGACACGGAATATATTTTCCCCGAAGCAACGTACACATACACGGTAGACGGCTGCGTGATACCGCCCGACAAGCCGTATGTGATAAATTCCGTAAGGCTCGTTTCGGAAAGCGGCGAGGAATATCATGTGCCGCCGGAGGGGAAAAGCTTTATTGTGGACGTGAACGTTAAAAAATTCGAAAACAGAGATAATATGGACTATTTTGTTGTAGCGGTATACGGCGACGACAACTCGCTTGTGAGCCTTAACTACATCAAAGCCAACCTCCCGCAAGGCTCGGAGTTTTCCGCGGGCGTAAATATACCGAAATCCGAAAAACGGATAGGCGAGGTCAAGGCGTTTGTGTGGGATTCGTTCGGAGGCATGACGCCGCTCGCGGAGGAAGTTTCGCTCGGATTTGTTCATGCCGCGGAATGATCAATCGTCCCGCCCCTTGTCCGCGTAAGCGCCGCCCGCGAGGTTTTCGGCGAGCGTTTTACGCATATTGACATTTGACAGAAGACGCAGGAGGAACATATACGTTTCGCCGCCGTCTACGGACAGACCCTCGAGCGCGCGCGAATACGCCGCCTCCTGCGTCTCGGCAAAAATATCGTACAGGCGCGCCGCCTCCTCAACGGGCGCGTCTGTCGGTATCGCCGCCTTTATCGCCGACAGGCTGAACGTGTTTTTCAGCGTGCAGATCACCATAATATACGCAAGATGCAGCCGCGAGTACCGTTTTTTTACGGGGCGCGGCATTACTCTTGCCTTTACGTAGTTGTTTATCATAGCCGGAGTAATTTCCGGCGCGCCGAGTCCGAACGCCTCAAATTCGACGCGGTACCTGTTCATCAGCTCTATTACCTGATCCATATATAGATCCACATTGGGAAATTCGTCCCAGCGCGGAAACCTGTATTTGCCCGAGCCCTTTGAAAGCTCCTCTATCGCTTTCGGTATATAATCGTGTTTCATTGTTTTTTCTCCTTATTTTTTTACAGTATAGCACAGTTTCAAATTAAAATCAATAACAGCGCGTCCATTATTTTTCTTTTTGTTGACATAGCCGGAAAAATATTATAAAATACAATTAACAGATTATTTTAAGGAGAAATTTATATGTTTGATAAATTGGAAGCCTTAGAGGAACGGTTCGAGCTTATCGCGCAGAAAATCAGCGATCCTGAGGTTATCGCCGATATGGAAAGCTGGCGCAAATACTGCAAGGAGCACTCGGACCTGACGCCGATTATAGAAAAATACCGCGAATACAAGGCGGCAAAGCAGACCATCGCGGACGACAAGGAAATGCTTGAAGCCGGTCAGGAAAAGGAATTTGAGGAAATGATACGCGCGGAGATGGACGAGGCTGAGGAAAAGCTCGAAAAGGTAAGCGACGAGCTTAAGATCCTGCTTCTCCCCAAAGACCCCAACGACGACAAGAGCGTAATCGTGGAAATACGCGGCGGCACGGGCGGCGAGGAGGCGGCTCTTTTCGCTGCCGATCTCATGCGTATGTACTCGATGTACGCGGAAACCCAGCGCTGGAAGATAGATATTTTAAACTCCAACCCGACCGATATAGGCGGCTATAAGGAGGTCTGCTTCTCGGTAGAGGGGCAGGGCGCGTACAGCCGATTGAAATTCGAAAGCGGCGTTCACCGCGTCCAACGCGTCCCCGAAACCGAATCCGGCGGACGCATACACACCTCGGCTGTAACCGTGGCGGTATTGCCGGAGGTGGAGGAGGTCGAGGTCGACATAAATCCAAACGATTTGCGAATAGACGTATTCCGCGCCGGCGGACCGGGCGGTCAGTGCGTAAACACGACCGACTCGGCTGTGAGGATTACGCACATACCGACCGGAATAGTCGTATCGTGCCAGGACGAAAAATCGCAGCACAAGAACAAAGACAAAGCGATGAAAATTCTGCGTTCGCGCATATACGACGTAATGGAAGCGCAGCGAAACAAGGAAATAGCGGACGAGCGCAAGTCGCAGGTAGGCTCGGGCGACAGGAGCGAGAGAATAAGAACATACAATTTCCCGCAGGGCAGAGTGACCGACCACAGAATAAATCTTACATTATATAAATTGGAGCAGATATTAAACGGCGCGCTCGACGAAATAATAGACGCGCTGATAACCGCCGACCAGGCGGCGAAACTCGCGGGGGAATAAATTACATTATCCCAAAAGGAGGACAAACAATGCCGAGAAAACTTACCGAGGATGAAGAACGCGCCCGCGTCGCGGCTATGAGCGAAATCGAAAACTTGCTCCGCGCGCGCGGAATACGATATATCGCCGGCGTTGACGAAGCCGGACGCGGCCCGCTCGCGGGGCCGGTATACGCGGCGGCTGTGATATTTCCCGAAAACGCGTTTATCGCGGGTATAAACGACTCAAAAAAGCTGTCCGAAAAAAAGCGGGAGGAGCTGTTTGACGTCATAACCGAAACAGCTTTGGCATATAGTATTTTCAGCGTTGATGAAAAGCGTATCGACGAGATAAACATCTTGAACGCCACATTTGAGGCGATGAACGGTGCTGTGAATAATCTGAAGATAAAGCCGGATTACGTCATTATCGACGGCAACGGGATAAAGGACATGGAAATTCCGCATGAAACGGTGGTAAAGGGCGACGCGAAAAGCATCTCAATTGCCGCCGCGTCGATTCTCGCTAAGGTGAGCCGTGACAGATTTATTACGGCAATGGCTGAAAGATATCCCGAATACGGATTTGAAAAGCACAAGGGCTACGGCACTAAGGCGCATACCGAGGCGATTTTAAAATACGGTCCGTGCCCGATCCACCGGCGCACGTTTCTTAAAAAGCTTTTGGGAGATAAATCATGAACACAAAGGAAATAGGCGCGCTCGGCGAAACGGCGGCAGAAAACTATCTTATCTCAAAAGGGTATAATATAGTAGAGAAGAATTTTACGCTGCGTACCGCCGAGATCGATATAATAGCGGAAAAGGACGAATGCACCGTTTTTGTCGAGGTAAAGACGCGCAAAAACAACATCCACGGCGAGCCGTCGCAGTATGTGGACTACCGCAAGCAGAACAAGATACGCCGCGCCGCGCTCGCGTTTATGCGCTCGGAGGATTTTGAAATGCGCTTTGACGTGATAGAGGTGTTTTATAAAATGGAGTACGGAGAGTTTTTTGTGACACGCATTAATCATATAGAGAATGCTTTTTAATGGAGTAAATCATGGAATATTCAATCTTTGACGCTCACTGCGACACGCTCTGCTGCGTGCGCGACAACGGCAAATCGGCTGCGAAAAACGATTGCCAGCTCGATTTGGAGCGAATGAAAAGGTATAAGTCGTACACTCAGGTTTTCGGCTGTTACATAAATCCCGTTTACAAGGAGCATGCATTGGAGCGGTGTCTTGATTTGATAGACGCGTTTTATTCGAGCGGTCTTGATAAGCTCGGCATGATACTGAGCATGGAGGGCGGCGAGCCGATTTACGATTTAGCTGCGCTCCGCAATTTCTACAGGCTCGGGGTACGTATTATCGCGCTTACATGGAATTTTTCAAACCACATCGCCGCGGGAGTTCACGAGCCGGACAGGAGCAAGGGCTTGACGGAGTTCGGCGTGCGCGTTGTAAAGGAAATGAACAGCCTCGGAATCCTGGCTGACGCGTCACATCTCAATGACAAGTCGTTTTATGATATAGCGGAAATCACAGCGCTGCCGTTTATCGCGACGCACTCAAATTCGCGCGCGGTATGTGCCCATCCGAGGAATCTTACGGATGAGCAGTTTAAGGTGATATGCAAATCGGGCGGCTGCGCGGGAATTAATTTATACCCGCCGTTTCTGAATGAGAGCGGCATTGCGGATATGGACGACATAATTCGCCATATCGAGCATTTTATGTCCCTCGGCGGTGAAAATCACATAGGAATAGGCGCGGATTTCGACGGAGTGAGCTACCTGCCGGACGGGATCGCGGGATGCGAGGATTTGTATAAAATTTTCGATAGGCTGCTCGCTATGAATTATACAGAGGAGCAGGTTGAAAAGATAAGCCACAGGAATTTTGAGAGGGTAATTGAGACGGTTAAATTATGATTTAGCGATGTAAGCCTCCCTTGTCAAAGGGAGGGGGACCGCGTAGCGGTGGAGGGATTCATTTTTTAAAGTTAGCGAAGGAATCCCCCAGTCAGCTTCGCTGACAGCCCCCTTTGACAAGGGGGCCTTGAGCACATAAATCATAATTTACAAAAAAGGAGACAAACCACAATGCCGAAATTTTTTGTTGAGCGCGGTAAAATAACAGCCGATAAAATCATAATCGACACAGGCGACGCGGCGCATATTTCGCGCGTGCTGCGGCTCGGGACGGGCGATGTTATTACTGTCTGCGACGGACGCGGGATCGACTACGAGGCGCGGATTTGCGATGCCGATGATAAAAAGGTCGTGTGTGATATTATGTCGCAAAGCAAGAGCGATACCGAGCCGAATATAGAGGTCACGCTGTTTCAGGGGCTGCCGAAAGCGTCTAAGATGGAGTATATAATCCAAAAAACAACGGAGCTGGGCATAACGCGGATAGTTCCGTGCGCTCTGTCGCGCTGCGTGGTTAAGCTCGACGGGAAAAAGGCGGAGGAAAAGAAAACCGAGCGCTGGCGTAAAATCGCCGAAGCGGCGGCGAAGCAGTCGGGGAGGGGGATGATCCCCGAAATAGCTATGCCCGCGTCGCTTGACGGGGCGATAGAGGAAATGAAAGGCTGCGATATATGCTTCGCGCCGTACGAGTGCGAGGAAAACACGAAGCTGCGCGATGTTCTGACAGCCTCGGACAAGCCACGAAAGGTCGGGTTTATCATAGGTCCGGAGGGCGGATTTGACAAGAGCGAGATCGACAAAATCGTATCCGCAAATATTCCTACGGTCACGCTCGGAAAACGCATACTACGCACCGAGACCGCAGGCGAGGCAGTGCTCGCCATGATTATGTACGAGATAGGAGATATTAACTGATGCGCGGCGTATACCTGACGGACGTGTCCGAAATCGATCCGGCGGACAAGGATTTATTGGCGCGTATGTCCCCGAGACGGCTGGAAAAAATATCGCGCCTTAAAAAGGACGAAGCAAAAAAGCAGTCAATCGGCGCGGAGCTTTTGCTGAACCGCGCCGTAAGCATTGCCGCGCCCGAAATAAAGCGCCCGGTGATTTGGGAAACAGATGAAAACGGCAAGCTTTATATACCCGACAGCAATATTTATGTAAATCTGTCGCACTCCGGCAAATACGCCGTATGCGCCGTTTCGGACAAGCCGATTGGAATTGATATTCAACTTTGCGATAAAGCGGATATGGAGATCGCGAAAAGATTTTTTGCGCCCGACGAGGTTGAATATTTGGAAAACGGCGGGGATTTTTTTGAGATATGGGTAAAAAAAGAAAGCTTTATAAAAGCGGTCGGAATGGGATTGGGAATGTCGCTTAAAAGCTTTTCGGTTATGGATAATGTAAAATACAACGGCGCGGAATACACCTTTACAATGTACCCCGCGCCCGATGAAAATTACAGATTATGCTCATGCGGAATGTTATAAATGTTTATATCGTCCGGAGAGTAGTTCATAATATCGCTGTACGCCTCGCGCTCGTCCTCATCCGCAGGACCGCGGGGAATAAGACCGGTGCATTCCATATGACTAATTGTGTTGGCGGCGTCGTAGTCGAACATGGGATCGTCGTACATTTCGCCGTTATAGTGATCGTAAGCCTTTATTAAGGGCTTCTTTTTGTTTTTGCTCATAATAATCGCGCCTCCTTTTTTGTAGTATTTCACGGGAGGCTTAAAAAAATTCATATGAAAACTGCCGCCATTTTAGGCGGCAGCCGCGTTATTTATCGTCGCTTGAAAGATACAGCCACAGCGCTGTCAAAAGCGCTATTGAAATTCCGCCGCCTATACATGCGACCGGTAATCGCATAGTCGGGCACAGCCTTTTTTCAATGTTAATTGTTGATTTTTTTTCCTCAGACGGCTGAGTGCTGCAGGAGGGCTCTGCGGGAACGTCCGTAATATATTTACTTTCCTTTTCCAGTTTAAGGCTGCCCTTCTCCTTTTTATAAAGCAGCGTGTTACGCTTGTATTGCTCCTTTAACTCCTTAAGCTCAATATCCGAAAGCGGGATGCAGTCCGTTCTGACTTTTAATATTTGATATCCCGTTTCCGCGTCCGGACTGCGGCGAAGGAGCGCGTAGTTATAATATGAGCGGTCCGTCGAAAATCTTACGTAATACAGCTCGTCCCCGAGATTGTACATATTGGAAATCAGATAAAATCTATCCGTGTTTGTCTGAAGCGCGTCAAGCGCGGATTCATATCGCACAAACGAACTGTAGCGTGCGATGTCAAAATCCTCATATTTCACCGCTTCGCTTAACGCGGCCTCAACCTGAGCCTCGTCCTCGGAGCTTAACCGCTCTGAGATGTTTTCGTAGCTGACACTGTCAGCCGCCGCGTTTTTAAGGTTGTCGAAGAAGTCGGAAAGACATCTGTTTGCGTTTGAAACGTCAACTCCGGCATGGAAATAGCTGCGGTTAAAATCCATAACTCCGACCTCGGTTACATTCTGCGGGTCGTTTACATAAATAAACGCGTCACCGTCCACAACCGTGTAATAATCCTTATTTACCTCTTGGTTGTTGACATATTCCTTATATGAAATATATCTCTTGTCGCCGTTCCAGCCGACATTGAACTCCCCGTTGGAGTCGTCAGGTATTTCCCAGTAATTTTTGGTAAGCTCAGCTATTTGGTCGGCTTGCTCCGTTTCCTCGTTAAAGCGCCAAATATGGCATGAAGCGGTGCAATAGGCGCTTTCAACCACAAATATTACGAGATACGGATTCTCATTTGCGTCAAAATTAACAATATCTGAATAAACAACTCCGTTTGGAGTTACAAGCTCACCGTTTTCTCCGTAAATAACTTCGCCCGGCGCGCCGGTCGAGTATGTGCCGTATTTGAGCAGGTAGTCGTTCAGAACATATCCGTATACCGCAGACATTTTTCCCACAGGCTCATCGGGAGACACAGACGCGGATGTTGACGTAAAGCATGAAAGCATAAGCGAAACCGCACAAAAAAGACAGATAACGCTTAACAATCTGCTTTTCAATTGCCTCACCCCCGTTTTTCGATTTCATTATATATAATGTCCGTTTTGTTGACATAATACGCTAATTATTATTATACAGTGCCTTATGTGACAATTCAACGCAACTTATTTTAAAATTATGCGACTAATGTTACAAAACGTGCGGCTAATATTACAAAAACTTGACAAAATTAGGGCTTTACAAACGAAAATGTTTGTACTATAATAGGATATGGTAATTTTTTAAGACGAAAGAAGGATAATTTTATGATAAAAGCAGCGGTACTCGGAGCTACCGGCTACGCGGGAATAGAGCTTGTGCGTCTCTTGGAACGCCATCCCGAAACGGAAATATCGTTTCTCGGCTCAAAGAGCTTCGCGGGACAGAAAATAAGCGACGTATACCAAAATTTCCGCACGGTGCTTGACGCGGAATGTAAGGAGCTTGACCTTGAAGAGGTCGCGAAGTGCGACATTGCGTTTACGGCGCTGCCGCACGGCGCTTCAAAGAGCGTTATTCCGTCGCTTATCGGCAAGGGCTTGAAGGTAATAGATTTGAGCGGCGACTACCGCTATGACGACGCTGCCGTTTATGAACAGTGGTACGGAGAAAAGCACTCGTCGCCCGAGCTTTTGGCGGAATCCGTATACGGTCTGCCCGAGCTGCACCGCGAAAAAATAAAAAAGGCGCGGCTTATCGGAAACCCCGGCTGCTATACGACCTGCTCCATACTCGGCGCCGCTCCGCTTTTGGCTGCTAAAATCGCCGAAACAAAGAACATTATAATCGACGCGAAATCGGGCGTAACCGGCGCGGGACGCGGACTTGCTTTACAAACGAGTTTCTGCGAGTGTACCGAAAACGCGAAGGCATATAAAATCGCGACGCACAGGCACACGTCCGAGATTGAGCAGGAGCTTTCCAACATAGCGGACGAGAGCATTATACTCTCGTTCACTCCGCATCTTATTCCGATAAAGCGCGGCATACTCGCTACGATTTATGTAAACTTGAACCGCGAAAGCAGCGCGGAGGAACTTGCGGAAATTTACAGGAATTTCTATAAGGACGAGTTTTTTGTGCGCGTTAAGGACGCGGGTGAAATTCCCGAAACGAAGCATGTGGCGGGTTCGAATTTTGTGGACATCGGCGTATGCTATGACAAGCGCTTACAGCGCGCGGTCGTTGTGTCTGCGCTCGACAATATAGTAAAGGGCGCGGCGGGACAGGCAGTGCAGAACATGAATTTGTTATTCGGATTAGACGAAAAGACCGGTCTTGATATGCCGGGTTACTACTTATAATATTGGGACGCTTGAGTAAAATCGCCCGGCTCACCGCTTTTCGCTCGGGGCAGTATCTACATACGGCGCCGCTCACTCAAAACGGCATCTGAACGATTTTCTTTCAAGCGTAGAAAGGTATAAAACTATGAATATGGACGAACTTATCAAAAAAGCCGGCATACTGATCGACGCGCTGCCGTACATTCAGAAATTCGCCGGAAAAACCGTCGTTATAAAATACGGCGGAAACGCTATGATTAACGAGGAACTGAAAAACTCGGTAATGGAGGATATAACGCTTCTCAAATATATAGGCTTGAAGCCGATCGTGGTACACGGCGGCGGACCGGATATTTCAAAGGCGCTCAACGATTTGGGAATAAAGAGCAAATTCGTAAACGGTCTGCGCGTAACGGATAAAACCACAATGAGCGTTGCACAGCAGGTGCTTATCGGCAAGACTAACAAGGAAATTGTCGCGCTTCTTAACACGAAGGGCGGGCGCGCGGTAGGTATAAGCGGTATTGACGGAAGTTTTATAGAGTGCAAAAAGCAGTACACCGAGGTGGACGGCGAAAAGGCTGATATCGGATATGTCGGCGACATTGTGCATATCAAGCATTGCCTTATCGATTTGCTTGCGTCGGACCAGTATATCCCCGTGATCGCGCCTATAGGCACGGACGACGATGGCAACAGCTACAACATAAACGCCGACACGGTTGCGGCGGCGGTGGCTACATCGGTACAGGCGGAAAAGCTTATCTTACTTACGGACGTTGAAGGCTTGAAGGACGCAAAAGGCAGCATAATATACGAGGCGCACGAGGACGAAATTCAGGAAATGCTCGACGACGGCACGATAAACGGCGGCATGATCCCGAAAATCCACGGCTGTCTCGACGCGATAAAAGCCGGAGTTACGGGCGTGCACATAATAGACGGACGTATCCCGCATTGTCTGCTTTTGGAGATATTCACCAAAACCGGTATCGGTACGCTTATCAAGAGCGATAAATATTGATTAATAAAACCGGCGGCACAGAGCTGCCAAGAAATCGGAATCCGGAGCGTTTTAAACGCTTCGGATTTTTGATAAGTATGTTATTCGCGTATCTCCGATATACTATAGCTTCAGCCCGCAATACGCCTTTTCCGATTCTCTTTCGGTTATAAAAATACCGCAGGATTTTAATTTGCAGCCGCCGAATAAAAAATTTATATTGCCATATGTAAAAAAATGTGATATAATTTAAAAGAATATAGTTATTGTACGGACGGTAGTTTTGATAAGGAGATACAGAAATGAAGGTACTTGTGGTTGACGACGAAAAGCTTCTTGTGAAAGGCATAAAATTTAATTTACAGCAGGAAGGCTATCAGGTAGAAACGGCTTTTGACGGCGAGGAAGCGATACATCTCGCTCATGACGAAAGCATTGATATAATACTGCTCGATTTGATGCTTCCGAAGGTGGACGGCTTTACGGTCTGCCGTCAGATCCGCAGCTTTTCAAACGTACCTATTATTATGCTTACGGCAAAGAGCGAGGATATTGACAAGATACTCGGTCTTGAATACGGCGCGGACGACTATATAACAAAGCCGTTCAATATACGCGAGGTAACAGCGCGCATAAAAGCTATCATGCGCCGCGCGAATCCCGCTCCGAAGGGCGACCGCGACAAGGTGATCGTTTCGGGAGATATCACACTCGATTATAACTTCCGCCGCGTCGTTATACGCGGTGAAAACGTTGAGCTTACAAGCAAGGAATTCGACCTTCTCGAGCTGTTTTTAAGAAATCCAGGCAAGGTGTACACGCGTGAGAATCTGCTCGACATAGCGTGGGGCTTCGACTATCCCGGCGACGTGCGCACGGTTGACGTGCATATACGCCGTCTCAGAGAAAAAATAGAGGAAAATCCGGCTGAGCCGGAATATATAAAGACGAAATGGGGAGTTGGTTACTATTACCGCAAGGACTAAAAAGAAATCAAGCGCTAAAATAAAAAACGCGTTCGGCTCCGTATTTTCGTCGATGCGGTTTACGATGTTGATAACCTATCTCGCAGTCATACTTATAACGCTCGTGCTCATGTGCGCCTACGTCATAGGGCTTTTAAGCGAAAATCTCTACAGCGGCGAGGCGGTAGATATGCTCGCGAAGGCGAATACGATAAGCGCGATGCTTTCCGAAAACTGGGAGCCGGACATAACCGTATCCGACGCGAGATTTTCCGATACGGTCGATAATTGCCTCGGCGGTACCAATATCCGCGGAGTTGTTGTCAATACCTCATATACGGTCATGTGCGACACGAACAAGGAAGCGCAGCTTATAGGAAAGGTTTTCATGCGCGACGTTATGCGCTCCGCTCTTGGCGGCGAACAGGTGGAAAATATAAGCGATGACGAAACAGGCATGAAGCTGATAACTGTAGCCGTTCCGATAAACAGAGACGGAAACATTATCGGGTGCGTGTATCTCGCCGAATCAATCGAAAATATAAGCGGAACAATTAAATCGACGAGAAACAGCCTTATTGTGTTTTGCGTTCTGATACTCGTGCTTATCGGAATGCTGAGTATCGGAATGAGCTACATAATAACGTCCCCTGTGGAGGATTTCATAGACGTGGCGCAGCGCATATCGCGGGGCGATTTTTCAAAGCGCATAGACGTGCGCGGTCATAACGAGATTTCTCAGATGGGAGAGGCGCTCAATTTCATGTGCGACGAGCTCAGCTCGTTAGAGGAGAAGCGAAGAAAATTCGTGTCCGACGCATCGCACGAATTGAAAACGCCGATGGCCGGAATAAAGCTGATATGCGACAGCCTTGTTTCCGCAGAGAATCCCGATATGGACATGGTTAAGGAATTTCTCGGCGATATGTCCGACGAGGTTGACAGACTTACGCGTATTGTCGAAAGGCTTTTGGCGCTTACCAAGCTCGATTCCGAGGGAACTGCTCCGGATATCGAGGACGCGGATATAAAGCTGCTCGTGGACGAGGTAGTAAGAAAGCTCAATCCCATCGCCGCCGCGCGCAGCGTGGTGCTCGGCGCCGATTACCATGATATCGAATTCGGACCGATACGTATTGATTATGACAAGATATACGAGGCGGTTTATAATATAGTCGACAACGCGATCAAATACTCGCCCGAGGGTTCTAACATAAATATAGACTTGATTGAAGGCAATGGAGTAATTAATATATCCGTCCGCGACTATGGCCCGGGAATACCGGAGGAAGCGCGTGAAAAGATTTTCGAGCGTTTCTACAGGCTTGATGATTCGCGCGCCCGCGATACCGGAGGCACGGGACTGGGACTTGCTATAGCCCGCGAGGCTGTATTGGCTCACGGCGGCGAGATAACGGTGTCCGACGCAGACGGAGGCGGCAGTATATTTACAATCACGCTGCCGTACAGCAACAAAAAGTAATTCTCCAAGGAGGCAGAAATGAGCAGAAAAAGCGTTATCGGAATTCTGATTGCGGTGATTATCGCGGCGGCTGCCGTCACAATAGGCATTATGAGCGGCGGCAGAAACAGAGTTACCATAACCACGGATTTATACTTTTTCAACGAAGAGGAAACGGCGATCGCGGCAGAGACGCGCGAGATAAGCTATGACGAGAACGATGACGTTGTGCAGGCGGTTGTGGAGGCGCTTATAAAGGGCCCCGAAAATCCGCGCCGGCGCAGAACCGTTCACAAGGACGTAAAGCTTTTGTCGATAGACCGCGCCGATCCCGCGAATATAATAGTCAATTTTTCAAGAGAGTACGAGACCGGCGATACAACCAAGGATATTTTAAGCACTTACGCGGTTGTAAAATCCCTGTGCGCGCTCGATGGCATATCAAGCGTGAAGGTGATAATCGAAGGCTCGGACATTGTCGCGCCCGACGGCGCTGTTATAGGGTATCTCACCAATGAGGACATAAACCTTCCGACGGACACAAACACCACCGAAACACGCAATATAAAGCTGTATTTCACTCAGCGCGGCACGAACAAGCTGTACGGCGAAATGCGTACGATACGCGTCGCCGACCAGCAGCCGATAGAGCAGTACATAATAAACGAGCTTATAAAAGGTCCGCAGGCGGAGGGGCTTTCGGCGACGCTCAGCTCCGAAACGACGCTTATCGGCGTGGACACGATAGGCGACGTATGTTTCGTAAATTTCGGCTCGAATTTCGCCGAGCGCAATTCGGGCGACCAGGAAAAGGAAATTTTGGCGGTATATTCGATAGTTGACTCATTGACCGAGCTTGACACGATAAACAGAGTGCAGTTTTTCATAGACGGAAAAAAAGTCGATATGTTCGGAACGCTCAACATAAACAGTATGTTTGGACGAAATCAGGAAATGATAGCGGAATAAGAAATGACAGCGGAATAGCGGAGTGCCCGCTATTCCGTTTTTAATGACATAATTTGTCGTATGTCCACAATATGTTGTATAAAGATAGGTAAAAATGCACATATATCATTCATACTTTTGTTGCACATTTACCAATGTTTGAAATATTTGTAAAATTACTGTTGCATTAGTGTAAACTGTAGTATATAATTCTATAGGACAAATTAGTACCTGCTACTAATATGAAATATCAAATCGGAAAGGAGCGCTTGAAATGGACAGGGCTGCGCTGAAAAAAGAGCGGCAGGAATTTTTGCTGAAAAAGATCAAAGAAGAGCCGTTTTTAAAGGACGAAGAGCTTGCGAAGGCTTGTCGGGTAAGCGTTTCCACAATTCGGTTTGACCGCGCGGAGCTTGGTATCGCGGAATACCGCGAACGCGTAAAGTCCGTCGCGGAAAACGCGGGACACGCGGTAAATTCGGGCGAGCTGCTCGATTTGGAACTGTTCCATAACGGCTTGTCGGTATTGAGCACCGACGATTCTATGACGTTTGACGGCACCGATATCGTGAAAAGCCAGTGTATATACGCTTTCGCGGAGAATTTGGCTTTGAGCGTTATTGACGCGAAGGCGGCTCTTGTTAAGGTCGCGAACGTCAAGTATAAGGCGGAGGTTCACTCGGGCGAAAGGCTTGTCGCGCGGTCGGAGGTCGTGCGCGTTAGGGAGAAGGAATTTATCGTTCACGTTTTTATAAAGGTGAATATGACGGAGGTTTTCAGGGGCAAATTCAGCCTGCTGATACCTGCTTAAAAATATGAAAGGAAATACGGCGAATGAAAATAATCATTGACGCTATGGGCGGCGACCACGCGCCCGAAGCTCCGATCGAGGCGGCGGTGAAAGCCGCGAAGGAGCTTGACGTAAATATAGCGCTCGTCGGCAGGGACGAGGTCGTGCGTGCGGAGCTTGCGAAGTATAAATACCCGTCGGACAAAATCGAAGTTGTGAACGCCGGCGAAGTGATAACAAATCACGAAGAACCTGCAAAGGCGGTCAAGAGCAAGAAAAACGCGTCCGTTGTCGTCGCGGCGAATATGCTCAAAAACGGCGAAGGCGACGCGATGCTGTCCATGGGAAACACCGGCGCGCTGCTCGTTTCGGGACTGCTTATCGTGGGAAGGATAAAGGGCGTGCTGCGTCCCGCGCTCGCCACTTTGCTCCCGACGGCGCAGGGGGCGAAAATGCTCATAGACGCGGGCGCGAACACGAATTGCCGACCTGAAAATCTCGTGCAGTTCGGCATAATGGGAAGCATTTATATGAATAAGATTTTCGGTATTGCCGAGCCGAAGGTGGGGCTGATGTCCAACGGCGAGGAGGAAGGCAAGGGCGACGATCTTACAAAAAGCACTTATCCGCGTATGAAAAACGCGCCGTTCAACTTTATCGGCAATATTGAGGGGCGCGACGTTATGGAGGGTAACGCCGACGTAATGGTATGCGACGGATTTGTCGGAAACGTGATTTTAAAAACCGTCGAGGGCATGGGCGGCGTAGTCGGAAAAAAGGTCAAGGGCATTTTCACAAAAAACCTTTTCACAAAAATGGGCGCTGTGTTTGTGCTTAAAAGCCTCGACGAGTTCAAGCAGGCTATGGACTACCGCGAATACGGCGGCGCGCCGCTGTTGGGTACGAAAAAGCCCGTGATAAAAGGTCACGGCTCGTCGGACGCGAAAGCGGTTTACTCGGCGATAATTCAGGCGAAAAAGTTCGTCGAAACGGATATTATAAACGAAATATCCGCAAATATAGGCAGATAACGGAGGAATATTAACGATGGTCAACGCGAAAATAATCGGTTTGGGCGGTTACGTCCCCGAAAAAATATACGATAACGCATATATGGAAAGCATAGTGGACACAAGCGACGAATGGATAACGCGCCGCACGGGAGTTAAGGAACGCCATATTTCGGCTGATAACGAGTACACGACGGATATGGCGGCGATCGCGGCAAAACGCGCGCTCGAAAACGCGGGAGTATCGGCTGAGGAAATAGAACTGATAATCTTAGCCACCGTAACGCCCGACTATTTCACACCGTCGTGCGCGTGCGTGGTACAGAACAGCATAGGCGCGGTAAACGCGGCTGCGTTCGACATAAACGCGGCTTGCTCGAGCTTCGTAACGGGACTTACGATAGCGAAGCAGTTTATCGCGTCGGAAACGTATAAAAAAATACTCGTAGTCTGCGCCGACACATTAAGCAAAGCGACCGACTACAACGACCGCGCCACCTGCGTGCTGTTCGGCGACGCCGCCGGAGCGGCTGTTGTCGCGGCGACGGACGAGCCGGGAATAATCGCGACCGAAATCGGCGCGGACGGAACGGGCTGCAAGAGCATAACACAGCTCGCGTACAGGGACGACGAGGAGGAAGTCGAAAAGCGCGTCAGCCACGACAAAAAATCAATCTGGATGGCGGGTCAGGCGGTTATGAAATTCGCGGTAAAAGCTATGGCGGATTCGACGCTGCGAGTTGTCGAAAAAGCGGGGCTCACGATGGACGACATAGCGCTCGTAGTGCCGCATCAGGCGAATTACAGAATAGTCGAAAGCGCGATAAAGCGCATGGGCATAACAGACGATAAAATATATCTAACACTTGAAAAATACGGCAACACCTCCGCCTCGTGCATCCCCGTAGCACTAAGCGAAGCGGCAGCCGCGGGCAGAATAAAAAAAGGCGACAAAATAGTCCTCGTAGGCTTCGGCGGCGGCTTAACATGGGGCGCGCTCGTAATGCAATGGTAAAAAGCCTTCCCCTTTTAGGGGAAGCTTTGCGGGCGACCGAAAGCCTCCCTTGTCAAAGGGAGGGGGACCGCGTAGCGGTGGAGGGATTCGTTATTTAGAAACAGCGCAGGAATCCCCCAGTCAGCTGCGCTGACAGCCCCCTTTGACAAGGGGGCCTCTCGTAGGGGCGAACCTGACAGCTTCCCCTCAAGGGGAAGCCTTATCGGTAATATCTAATCGAAGGGAGAATAAACATGAAAACAAGATTAACAGACTTGCTCGGCATAGAATACCCGATCATCCAGGGCGGTATGGCATGGGTCGCAACCGCCGAATTGGCGGCTGCCGTTTCAAATGGCGGCGGACTCGGCTTGATAGCTGCCGGCGGCGCTCCGGCGGAGGTGGTGCGCGAGCAAATCAAAAAGGCGCGCACGCTTACGGATAAGCCTTTCGGCGTAAATGTAATGCTGATGTCCCCGTTCGCGGACGAGGTAATGCAGGTAGTAATAGAGGAAAAACCGGCTGTTGTCGCGACGGGCGCGGGCAATCCGGCGAAATACATACCGGCTTTGAAAGAGGCGGGTATCAAGATTTTACCGGTCATCGCGAGCGTCGCAATGGCGAAACGAATGGAAAAATCAGGCGTTGACGGAGTGATCGCCGAAGGCACGGAAGCCGGCGGTCATATCGGCGAGCTTACCACTATGGTGCTCGTGCCGCAGATAGTCGACGCGGTGGAGATACCTGTGGTCGCGGCGGGCGGCTTCGCGGATAAGCGCGGCACGGTCGCGGCGTTCGCTTTGGGCGCTGACGGAATACAGGTCGGAACGCGCTTCATCTGCTCGGACGAGTGCATAGCGCATGAAAACTACAAGCAGGCTGTTTTGAAAGCGAAGGACAGAGACGCGGTTGTGACTGGTCGCTCGACCGGCGCGCCGGTAAGAGCGCTCAAAAATAAGCTCACGCGCGAATATGAGCGACTTGAAAAGGCGGGCGCTCCGTTTGAGGAAATAGAAGCACTCGGAGTGGGCGGACTGCGCCGCGCGTTCGAGGAGGGCGACGTTCAGACCGGCTCGCTTATGGCGGGGCAGTCGGCGGCAATGGTAAACAAAATCGAGCCTTGCGCGGACATAATCAAAAGTTATTTTGACGGCGTAGAGGAAATTTTGGACAATATTTCAAACAAATTAAAATAGGAGAATAATCTAATGGGAAAATTAGCATTTGTATTTGCGGGCCAAGGCTCGCAGGCGGTAGGAATGGGCAAGGAGCTTGCGGAAAACTTTCCTGTTGCCGATAAGGTTTTCGACGAGGCTTCGGCGGCTCTCGGCTTCGACGTAAAGGATATGGTTTGGAACGGCGACGCGGAAACGCTTATGATCACGGAAAACACTCAGCCGACGATACTTACCGCAAGCGTTGCGGCGCTCAGAGTTTTGGAGGAGAAGGGAATAAAGCCCGACGTTGTGGCGGGATTGAGCCTCGGCGAGTACACCGCGCACGTAGCGTCAGGATCTATGGATTTTGCCGACGCGGTAAGGCTTGTCAAAAAGCGCGGCAAGTATATGCAGGAGGAGGTGCCCGTGGGCGAGGGCGCTATGGCGGCGATAATAGCTCTTTCCGCCGACGACGTAAAGGCTTGCTGTGATGAAGCGTCCGAAATCGGCGTATGCTCTCCGGCGAATTTCAACTGCCCCGGACAAATCGTTGTATCGGGCGAGGTCAAAGCTGTTGAAAAATGCTGCGAGCTCGCGAAGGCGAAGGGCGCGAAGCGGGCTATGGTTCTGCCGGTATCCGCTCCGTTCCATTGCAGTATGCTTATCGGCGCGGGTGAGAAGCTCGCGAAGGAGCTTGAAAACATCGAGGTAAAGGACATGAATATCCCCGTGATAACGAACGTCACGGCTGATTATATCAAGAGCAAGGACGATATCAAACCGCTTCTTATAAAGCAGGTTTCCTCGTCCGTGCTGTGGGAAAACACTATCCGCAGAATGCTCGCCGACGGCGTGAACACGTTTGTTGAAATAGGTCCGGGCAAGGCGCTTAGCGGATTTATAAGGAAGGTAACGAAGGAAGTAAACGTGTTTAACGTTGAAGATATGAAGTCACTGGAAAAAACACTTGAAGGATTGGAGGGTTAAACCCATGTTAAAAGGAAAAACGGCAATTATAACCGGCTCGGGACGCGGCATAGGCAAGTCGATCGCTATGAAGCTGGCGGGCTACGGCGCGAATATCGTCATAAACGACATTCCATCGGCTGATTACGCGGACGAAACCTGCGAGGAAATCAAGGCGCTCGGCGTTGACTGCATAGTGGTAAAGGGCGACGTAAGAAAGCTCGACGACGTAGCCGCGCTCGTTAAGGCGGCGCAGGAAAAATTCGGCACGATAGATATTTTCGTAAACAACGCCGGAGTAACGCGCGACGGACTGATGCTTAGAATGTCCGAAGCCGACTGGGACTTGGTACTCGATATAAACTTAAAGGGCGCGTTCAACTGCATAAAAACCGTCGCAAGACCGATGATGAAGCAGAGAAGCGGCGCTATTGTAAATATTGCGTCGGTGGTCGGAGTTATGGGCAACGCCGGACAGGCGAATTACAGCGCGTCAAAGGCGGGACTTATCGGTCTTACAAAGACGACCGCGAAGGAATTTGCCTCGCGCGGCATACGCTGCAACGCTGTCGCTCCGGGCTTTATCGCGTCCGACATGACGGATAAGCTCCCCGACGACGTAAAGAAGCAGTATTTCGACGCGATCCCCCTCGGAAAGTTCGGCACGACCGACGAGGTAGCCGAGGTAGTGGCGTTTTTGGCGTCCGATATGGCGAAATATGTTACAGGTCAGGTAATAAATGTTGACGGCGGGCTTGTAATGTAGTATAATTCGTATATATTCTTTTTAGAAGTTTATATAAAAAACTCGAAAGGGGGTGCGCAGACAATGGAAGAATTTGAGAGAGTAAAATCGGTAATCGTTGACCAGCTTGGCGTTGACGAGGAGGACGTAACAATGGAAGCGTCTTTCGTTGACGATTTGGGCGCGGATTCATTGGATATAGTTGAGCTTATCATGGGCCTTGAAACGGAGTTCGATCTTGAAATTCCCGATGATCAGGCGGAGAAGATAAGCACAGTAGGTGACGCTGTAAATTATATTAAGGAAAACGCGTAAGCGGCGGATGTGTTGTATGGGGCGGCTCTTGCTGCCGCCCTCGGACAACACGAAATTTAATTATGTAAACCAATTCAATTTATATATAACTTAGGAGGCAAATCAATGAAACGAGTTGTAGTAACCGGTCTGGGCGCCGTAACTCCTCTCGGCAACGACGTTAACACGTTCTGGGAGGCAATCAAAAACGGCGTGTGCGGCATAGATAAGGTAACTCTTTTTGACGCAGCCGGCTATAAGACGCAAATCGCCGCCGAGGTGAAAAACTTCGACGCGACGGAGTTCATCGAAAAGAAGGAAGCGCGCAAAATGGACCGCTATACGCAGTTCGCTATGGTCGCGGCAAGCGAGGCGTTCAAGAGCGCGGGTATCGACATGGAAAAGGAGGATCCGTGGCGCGTGGGCGTTATCACGGGCTCGGGTATCGGCGGCATAGGTACGTTCGAGGATCAGCACTGCGTTCTCTTGGAAAAAGGTCCTAACAGAGTAAGCCCGTTCTTTATCCCGATGATGATAAGCAACATGGGCGCGGCTCAGATCGCGATAAAGTTCGGCGCGAAGGGTATAAACGAAAACGTGACGACCGCGTGCGCTTCGAGCACTAACGCTATCGGCGACGCGTTTCGGCATATCCAGTACGGCTCGAACGATATAATCGTGGTAGGCGGCGCGGAGGCGGCTGTGAGTCCGCTTGCGTTCGCGGGCTTCTGCAATATGAAGGCGATGTCAACGCGCAACGACGATCCGAAAACGGCGTCAAGACCGTTCGACGCGGAGCGCGACGGCTTTGTTCTCGGCGAGGGCGCTTGCTTTGTGGTGCTCGAGGAGCTTGAACACGCTAAGGCGCGCGGCGCGAATATAATCTGCGAAATGGCGGGCTACGGCGCGACGGACGACGCGTACCACATCACAAGTCCAATTCCCGGCGGCGCGGGCGGCGCGAAGGCTATGGAGCTTGCGATCAAGGACGCGGGAGTAAAGCCGGAGGATATAACGTATATCAACGCGCACGGCACGTCAACGAAGTATAACGATCAGTTTGAGACCGAAGCGATAAAGTCGGTATTCGGCGACGCGGCGTACAAGGTAGCGGTAAGCTCGACAAAGTCAATGACCGGACACCTTCTCGGCGCGGCGGGCGGCGCGGAGGCGATCATATGCGCGCTCGCGATAAGAGACGGTTATATCCCGGCGACTATAAACTACAAAACGCCCGATCCGGATTGTGATTTGGATATTGTTCCGAATGAGGGAAGGAATCAGGAAGTAAAATACGCGATGTCCAACTCGCTCGGATTCGGCGGGCATAACGCTACGATTGTTATGAAGAAGTATGAAGGATAAATTATGATTTAGCGCACTTGATAGCCTTCCCCTTGAGGGGAAGCCTTGCGGGCGAACACGGTTCGCCCCTACGA
>CANQXJ010000029.1 GCA_947627795.1 uncultured Clostridia bacterium | reverse complement strand
TGGACGATAGTTCCCGAGATAATGATCCCGCTCGTATGCGAGGTCAAGGAATTGAAGTACGTTAAGAAGATCGTCGTTGAAACAGCCGACGCCGAGATCGCGGCTGCGGGCGCTGATCTGAAATATGAAGTAGGTACGATGATCGAGATCCCGAGAGCGGCTCTTACGGCTGACGAAATCGCGACCGAGGCTGACTTCTTCTGCTTCGGCACGAACGACCTCACGCAGATGACGTTCGGCTTCTCGCGCGACGACGCGGGCAAGTTCCTCGACGCTTACTATGACGCTAAGATTTTCGAGAACGATCCGTTCGCGAAGCTCGACCAGACGGGCGTAGGCAAGCTTATGGAAATGGCTATCAAGCTCGGCAAGCCGGTCAATCCGAATCTTCACGTAGGTATCTGCGGCGAGCACGGCGGCGATCCTTCGTCGGTTGAGTTCTGCCACAAGATAGGTCTCAATTACGTATCATGCTCACCGTTCAGAGTTCCTATCGCGAGACTTGCGGCGGCGCAGGCTAAGATCAACGAGAAATAATTTGTAAATTAAGACGGGCGTTCCTCGGAACGCTCGTTTTTTATATGCCGTAGAAATATTTTTATTGTAAACAAAAAGTAAATATTTGCTCAGATACTTGAAAAAATAAATTTTTGTGGTAAAATTATAATTGGAATTTTATCGTCGGAGGGAAAAATGATACCCGTTGAGAAGTCAAAACTGTATACCGCGCGGATAGATTCCGTCTCGTCGGACGGAAACGGCGTTGCGCGCCTTGACGGTTATACGGTGTTCGTGCCGTATACCGCGCCCGGCGATACGGCGCTGATCGAGATAACCGACACAAAACAGCGTTTCGGTCTCGGGCGGCTTATTGAGGTGATTTCGCCGTCGGCTGACAGAATCGAGGCGCGCTGCGGCGCGTATGAGAAATGCGGCGGCTGCCGTCTTATGCACATGGACTACGCGGCGCAGCTTCGCGAAAAGCGCGAGGCGGTCGAAAACGCGATGAGACGGATAGGCGGATTTAAGGATTTTGAGCTTTCGAGTATGACAGGCATGGAAAATCCGTTTCGCTACAGGAATAAAATGATTTTTCAGATTGGCGGAGCGGGCGAACCGGTATGCGGTTTTTACGCTCACTCAAGCCGCAGCGTAGTCCCGGTTGACGACTGCCTTTTGGGAGATAAAATAAACGGTGAAATAATCCAGGCGGTGACTGAGTATATTAAAGAAGCCGGCGTTTCGGCTTATGACGGAAGGAGCGGGCTTATACGCGGGATCTTCACGCGGGCGTCGGCTCATACGGGAGAGATCATGGTTGTGATTCCGGTAAACGGACGCGCCTTGCCCGAAAGCGGCGTGCTTGTGAAAAAGCTGCGCGCCGTTTCGGATAAAATCGTAAGCGTTATTTTAAACGTAAATAAAAATCCCGGCGCTCCCGTGCTCGGAAATAAAAATATCACATTATTCGGGAAAAGCGCGATAACGGATTATATCCTCGGGATAAAATTTGAAATCTCGCCGCAGAGTTTTTTTCAGATAAATCCGATTCAGACCGAGAAGCTTTACGAAAAAACAATTGCTCTCGCCGCGCCCGACGGAAAAACGGTAATGGACATATACTGCGGAATAGGCACAATTTCACTTTGCGCCGCGAAAACGGCGGAGAAGGTGATCGGCGTTGAAATAGTTGAACGAGCGGTGAAGGACGCGCGGCGAAACGCCGAGATAAACGGTGTGAAAAACGCGTTTTTCTACGCGGGCGAGGCGGAAAAGCTTGTGCCGCGTATGATTCGCGGCGGAGAGCGCGCGGACGTTGTTATACTCGATCCGCCGCGAAAGGGAAGCGACGCGGCGACGCTCTCGGCGATGGCGGAGGCTGCTCCGGAGAGGGTAGTATACGTATCCTGTAATCCCGCGACGCTCGCGAGGGACGCGAAATTTCTCGCGGAAATGGGCTACTTTATAAATGAAGCGCACGGATTTGATATGTTTCCGCACACGGAGCACGTTGAAACGGTTTTGCTTATGACAAAGAATTGAAGATTTATGGTATAGAAAGAGGAGGTTGCTGCGGCAGTGGGCAGACAGACAGACGATTTGAATGATATATACGCCTTCGTCGACGAAACGATGACGGAAAACTTTCTTAAACTTGCGAAAGTAAATATTATGACCGGCGAGTTTGAGTTTATGAAGCAAAGCATGGAGCTTCGCGACGAGGGCTATGAAAACATTACAAATATTTATTCATATATAAAGAAACAGGTTGATGATAAGCTTGTGCTTTCCGAGTACGCCTCGGATTATTTGAGATATTCCGATCCGAAATATGTGCAAAAACGCGTATTTGCGGGTGAAAAGCGCATTATACAGAGCTATAAGCGCAAGGCCGGCAGCGGCTTTATGTGGGTTACATTCGGAATAGTCGTTCCGAGCGGCTGCTCCGAGGAAAATCCGTGGGTGGTATTCAGCTGGCGCGAGGCGGATACCGATACGATAACAATGATCGATGCGCTTGCCACTCTGTCGGTTACATATTATAAAATTTTGAGGGTTAATATGGAAGACGGCACGTTCGAGGCAATAAAAGCCGAGCGGAGCGAGCATGAGCATGCAAGCAAGCTTGATAAAATCTCGCATTGGTGGAAGGTATTCGCCGAGGGCGGAAATGTGTACGAGGAAGATTTGCCCGTGTATAACGAGTTTACGGATATAGAAAAACAGCGCAGTCATTTCAGGGAGTCGCGTGACAGAGTAAGCTGTCGGTACAGGCGCAAATCGGGCGACGAGTACCGCTGGGCGCAGATGGACCTTGTGCCGAGTATCGAATACAGCGAGCAGCACCCAATTATTATACTTTACGTAAAGGACATACACGAGGAATATCTCGCGGAGCAAATGAGACATCAGAGACTTGTGGACAGCTTTAACCGCGATGCGCTCACGCAGCTTTTCAACCGTCATAAGTTCAACGAGGATCTCGGGAAGCTCAGAAAGCACGGAGCAGATCGGTTGTTATGCGTTTACATAGACGTAAACGGGCTGCATGAAACAAACAATCTGCTCGGCCACCGCAAGGGAGACGATATGCTCTGCGCCGTGGCTGACGCGCTCAGAGGATATTTTCCGGACGACCGCAAGTACCGAATAGGCGGAGACGAATTCGTGGTGCTCAGCAAAGAGCTGACGGAGAAAAACGCGGAATATCTGTTAGCCGAGGTAAGACGCGAGCTGGAAAAGGATAATTATGAAATATCCGCGGGCATAGAGTATGCGCAGGGCGATGTTGACGTTGACAAAACCGTCGGCGCGGCGGAGCTTGCCATGCGCGCGGATAAGGAATGGTATTACAAGCACACGAACAGCAAGCGCAGAAAGCGCGAGATGAACGAGGAGCTTGAAAAAATGCTGACGGAAAAGCAGGACGCGGATCACTTTATTGAAGCGATTTCAGACAGATTTGCCGGAGTTTATCTCGTTGATTTAAGACTTGACATGACGCGCGATATCTATATGCCGCGCTATTTCCGGGAAATTTTAAAGGGCACGGGATTTCGTTACAGCAGCGGACTCAGAGCTTACGCGGATAAATTCGTAAAGGAACAGTACCGCAAATTTTTTGAGGATTTTACCGATTATGAGCGCTTGGAAAAATATATCAAGGAAAAGGGCGTAATCGAGTTTCAATATCAGAAAATAGACAATGAATGGATGAGCCTGCACGTGATGGAGCTTGACAATACATCCGAGGAAAAGTTTGAAACAATATGGATCTTCGCGAGAGGAAAAAATCAGTAAACGGTTATTATACACCGGAAAAAACAACGGGAGGATTTGAATGAAGGCTGTAGTTTTTGACATGGACGGTCTTATGTTTAACACCGAAAGAGTTTTTGTGGACGCGTGGAACTATGCCGGCGAAAAGATAGGAATAGGCAAGGCGGGTTTTATGATAATGCGCTCGCTGGGGCTTAACAACGATATGGTAAGAAAGGTCTGGCACGACGAATTCGGCGACGACTACGACCATGACGCGCTCGACCGCTATACGGAGGAGTATCTTGAGGACTATTACGCGAAAAACGGAGTTCCGGTTAAAAAGGGACTGTATAATCTGCTTGAGTATCTGAGCGGACGGGGCTATAAAATGGCTGTGGCGTCGTCAACCAAGACGGCGGACGTTATGAAGCGGCTCGAAAGCACCGGAGTCGACAAGTATTTTTCGGCTGTCATAGGCGGCGACAAAGTGAAGAAATCAAAGCCCGAACCGGACATATATCTCACGGCGTGCGCTGCGATAGGCGCGGAGCCGTCCGAAACGTACGCTCTCGAGGATTCGAGAAACGGGCTTCTCGCCGCGCATAACGCCGGCTTAAAGCCGATAATGGTACCGGATCTATGGCAGTCCGACGCGGAATTCGACAAAATACTTTACGCGAAGCTTAATGATCTTGACGAGGCAAAGGAACTTTTCGAAAAAATAGAGGATAGCAAATGACGGAAACGAAAAATGACTTCTCCAAAGGGAGCATATTGTCGAATATGATTTCCTTAGCTGTGCCGATGACTTTGGCACAGCTTGTGAACGTGCTTTATAATATTATAGACAGGATATATATAGGAAGAATAGGCGAGGACGCAACTCTCGCGCTTACGGCGCTCGGCGTTTGTCTGCCGCTTATCACGATGGTAACGGCGTTCGCGAATCTTATAGGTATGGGCGGCGCGCCGCTTTTTTCGATAGAGCGCGGGGCGGGGCGGCGCGACGAAGCCGAGTCGATACTCGGCAACAGCTTTACGCTGATTATAATATTCGGCGTTGCTTTAACGGTTCTCGGGCTTATATTCAAAAAACCGCTGCTGACGCTTCTCGGCGCGAGCGAGGACACGCTTCCATACGCCGTTTCATACATAACAATCTATTTTTTGGGAAACATATTCGTGATGATGACGCTGGGGCTTAACAGCTTCATAAACGCCGAGGGCTTCGGAAAAGTCGGAATGATGACCGTGGTCATAGGCGCGGCGCTCAATATCGCGCTCGATCCGATTTTTATATTCGCGTTCCGCATGGGCGTTTCCGGAGCGGCTGCCGCCACGGTTATTTCGCAGTTTGTATCGGCTTTGTGGACGTTCAGGTTTTTGAGAAGCGACAAAGCCGATATAAAAATTAATTTCACAAAGCTCCGTCTTGCATCGAGGCGGGTGAAAAAAATACTTGCGCTCGGGCTTTCGGGCTTCACGATGGCGGTTACGAACAGTCTTGTTTCAATGACCTGCAACGCGTCGCTGCAGCGCTACGGCGGGGATATATACATAGGCGCGATGACAATTATAAACTCGGTGCGCGAAATTTTTTCGATGCCCGTTATGGGACTTTCAAACAGCGCGCAGCCTATCATAGGCTTTAATTACGGCGCGGGTGAGTACGCGCGTGTGAAGCAGGCGATACGGTATATGTCGGGTATTCTTATCGTTTATACAGCTGCGGCTTGGGCGGTCATATCGCTTTTTCCGAAGTTCTTTATCGGTATGTTCAGCGACGACGCGGCTCTGATGAGCGTCGGAGTGCCGGCGATGCCTATATATTTCTTTGGCTTCTTCATGATGGCGCTGCAGTTCGCGGGACAGAGTACGTTTACGGCTCTCGGACGGTCGAAACAGGCTGTATTTTTCTCGATATTCCGCAAGGTTATAATAGTCATACCTCTCACGCTGCTGCTGCCGCTCGCGCTCGGGGTGAACGGCGTGTTCACGGCGGAGCCGGTATCGAATTTTATCGGCGGAGCGGCTTGCTTTATCACTATGATGATGACGGTGTACAAAAAGCTTCCCGACACCGGAGAGAGTGCCGAAAAGAAAAAGAACAGGAGTGCGTTTGTGAAAAAAATTCCATGGACGGAAATATGCGTGGCTGTTGTTATTGCCGTGCTCACCGGATTTATTATATCAAAATCGTTCGGAGCGGTGGTTGAGAACGGAGAGAAAAAAGCGTGCAAAAAGCAGATGGAACGCATAATGCAGAAAATTGAAACAAAAATTGAAAGCGGCGGAGAAAAAGAATTTTGGAACGACCTTATAAACACCGGCACATCCGAAAGCATACTGACCGCCGCAAAGCAGGCGATAGGCGACGATAAGCTTGAAATATCGGATTATGTGATAAGGCGCGGAGAAAAAAATCTGACCATAAGCTGCGTAAAGCATAAAAAGCTCAAAGATACAATAGACGCGCCGGAATATAAGCGGAACGCCGCTGAAGAGGGCGGCATGGTAAAGCGCGTGGAAAGGCTGTACGTGAGCGGTCCGGCGGAATACCGTCTCAACGAGCCTCTTGACGATGAAAATCCGTATAAAACGGAATTCCGCAACGGTGACGACCTGAAACGTATCTTCTCGGGAGTGTCCGTATCGGTGGCTTATTCGGACGGAGAAAGAAGAAGGCTTACGCGCGATGAATATTCCATGATAACAGGCGGGATTAATATTGCCGAGCCGGGCGAAAACTCTATCATAGTAAGCTATAATAACCCCGGCGAATGGGGCGGCGAGCAAAATGCCGTGTACAATTTCAGCGTGACGAAAAACGGCGGCAAGCTGATGATTGACGGCGGCGATGACGGCAAATACGTTATAGCGTCATGGAAGTGGCAGGATTATGTTGACGAAGCGGCAGAAGTCAAGGAAAAGAGCTTTGACGCGTCCATAGTGGAATACGAGGATGAGTTTTACTATTATCCGGACGGCTTTAAAGTAATAAGCCCGCGGAAAAATCAAAATCCGCTGAAAAGCGCTCTTGACATTGAAAACGACAGCCAACCGGCGTATTGTATTAAAATGAACACATCTTCCGTGATACGGGACAGGGATAAGGAAACGCCGGAAAACGGCTCGCTTATGATAGAAGAGGATTTGATATATATATGGCAAACGCAGCCCAGCCGTGAGGCGGACGCGGGCTGGCTGAGAGTTTACGGGGAAACTGCAAAGTTGTAAAGCCGGAGGTGAGGACAATGATGAAAAAGCTTACGGCGCTGGTCGCGGCGGTTGTTTTTGCCGTGTCCGGCTGCTCTGACGCCGCCCGAACAGATAATGCTCAAACGAGCAATGTCAGTGAAAATACGGAGACGCGCGAAACGTATACGACGGATCTCGGTTACGGTATACGCACCGCGAGCTTCTCGTTTGCCGCCCCAACGCCCGAGCCGTCTCCGGCTGAGGTGACTTACACGGCGCTTGATATGAACGCGCTGCGGGATATGATACAAACCGAGTTGAACTCAGCCGACGGAACGTGGTCCGTGTACATAAAAGATATGAACGGAAATAAGGAAATTCTCATAAACGACGCGCCTATGAAAGCGGCGAGCGTTATGAAGCTGTTTGTAATGGGAGCGGCGTTTGATAATATAAAAACCGGGCTTTTCGAATACGGCGACATTCGGGAGGATATGTACTATATGATAACCGAAAGCTCCAACGAGAGCGCGAACGCCATTCTGTACGCGCTCGGACGGGGCAGCTATGCGGCCGGAATTGACAAGGTAAACGCGTTTACCGACAAATACGGATATAACGAAAAGACGGTGGAATATAACGGATTTGACAATCCAGACACGATTGTAGGAGGAAGCTTTAACGTCACCTCCGCGCACGACTGCGGCATGATGCTTGACGCGATATACAACGGAAGATGCGTGTCGGCGGAAATGTCGAAGGAGATGCTGGAGCTGCTCAAGGCGCAGCAGACGGATTATAAGCTTGCATATACGCTGCCGAAGGATATTGTCATCGCAAACAAATCCGGTGAGATGGATTCGGTGGAAAACGACGTGGGAATAGTATATTCGCCCGAAAGGGATTACATAATATGCGTCTTATCGAACGACTGGGCGGACAACGCGGACGCGATTGAAAAAATACAGGACATATCTCAGACTGCGTATGATTTCTTCAATCCCGACAATACCGGCTATGAATTGGTAAAGGTCTCGGAAAGCGGCGGCTCGGAGGATACTGAGCTTGTCGAAGTTATTGAAGGCGGCTCGGAAGAAACGGAAAATACCGAGGTAATGGTAGGCGGCTCGGAGGAAACGGAGCTTGTCGAAGTTACTGAAGGCGGCTCGGAGGATACTGAGCTTGTCGAGGTTATCGAAGGCGGCTCGGAATAAATACAGATGAAAGGACAAGACGCGAATGAGCATATCATATAAAATAGCTGAGCTCATTATAAAGAAAAAAGACGTGCGCGGTCATTACGCCGTTCCCGAAGAGGAAATGCTCAAATATTTGGAGCGCGACCACAGACGTAATGACCTTCCGCCGAATATGTACAAAAGCTTCCGCGTTACCGTTTCTGACCGGAGCGGACACAAGCTGTTCAGAATAGAGCCGCGCGACGGCGGCGGTGAACATGTAATACTGATGATTCACGGCGGCGGCGGAATTATAAGACCGACGCCGTTTCATTATAAAATGGCTGCGGAGCTGATTAAAGGGACGGGCGCGGCACTGTATTTTCCGCTCTATCCTCTCGCGCCTCCGCACGGCGCGGAGGAGTCTCTCGAGTGGCTGGAGGAAGTATACGGCGAAATACTTAAAAAATACGAACCGGAGCGGATTACGGTTATAGGCGACAGCGCCGGAGCCGTTATGGCGGCGGCTATGCTTGAACGCTCGGATGTGAAGCCCGCGGGAGTTGTGCTGATCTCGCCCGCCGTTGGCGTGGACAGAAGCGACGAGAGGTTTATCGCGGCTGAAAAGAGAGATATAATTTTATCGTATAAGGCGGTCGACTTTATTTTGAAATACCGGAGCGGAGGAGCTTCGCCGAAAAGCTCGTATATGAACGCTATGGCGGTCGATTACACAGGTTTTCCTCCGATACTGCTGTTTTACGGGACAAATGAGATGTTCTATCCTGCTATGGCGGCGTATACGGACAAAATACGCGGCGCGCTCGTCGAGCTGACGGTCAGGGAAGGCAAAGGGATGTTCCATGACTGGGCGATAGCCTCCGCGTATCCCGAGGGGCGCAAAGCTATCAGGGAAATGTGCGGATTTGTTCTCGGAAAATGACGCGTTGACCGCGCCGCTTTTTGAGCACCATGCTAAAATTTGCACAAAAAACACTGAAAATTATACACCGAATTTATGAAAAACACTTTAAAATTCGATAAAAATGTGTTACAATAAAGAAAATTATCACTATGCCCTACGGCAAATAAAAAGTGATGCATCCGAAATATAAAGGGAGGAGATTTAATAATGTTTAACATTAAAAAGACCGTAAGAAAAGCCGGAATTTCCGCATTGGTTCTTGCTCAGGTTGCGGCGTGCGGTATAATCGCACCGATGTCGGCAAGCGCGTTTGCGGGCAGCGCTATCACAAGAAATATGGAAATGCTTGACAGAGGCGTTGTTGCGACAAAGACGAACGACGGTGTGCTCGTTATGTGGAGAAGACTCGGTACAGAGCCGGCTGATACAGAGTTCACGCTGTATAAGAATGATCAGGAACTTACAAAGGGCGCTATTACCAACTATCTTGACAAGAGCGGAACAACCGCTGACAAGTATACGGTAGTATGCAACGGCACAATGTCAAAGACGGTAGACGTTTGGGAGAACGGATATCTTGATATTCCTATGGGCAAGACGCCTGAGAGCGATGTTGTTCAGATGGACAGAAACGGTGTTTATATCGGTTCATACGCACCGGGCGACTCTACATACGGCGACCTCGACGGCGACGGCGAATATGAAATCATAGTAATGTGGAATCCTTCGGACGCTAAGGATGCGGCGACGACAGGACAGACAGGATTGGTTTACGTTGACGCTTACAAGCTCGATGGTACACAGCTTTGGCAGATTAACATGGGTCCGAACATCCGCGCAGGTCAGCACGACACGATGTTTGCTGTTGCGGACTTCGATAACGACGGCGCTGCTGAGCTTATCTTCAGAACGGCTGACGGTACAGTAGACGGTACGGGCGTTATGATAGGCGATGCTGAAAAGGGTACAACATATGAGAACAGCTGGGCTGCTTTGAACTATGGTAAAAACCTTCAGGGACCTCTTTATGTAACGCTTTTCGACGGTGCTACAGGTAAGGCTGAAGACACAACCGAATTCGTTGCCAACAACAAGACAGGCGACGTAAGCGAGACATATAAGTGGGGCGATAACTTCGGTAACAGATCAGAGAGATACAACGCAACGGTTGCTTATCTTGACGGCACAACCCCGTCGGCTATCCTCGGCAGAGGTTATTACGGCGGTAAGGACGTAGGTCCCGGCCGTACATCCGTATCGGCTTACAGCGTAAAGGGCGGCAAGCTCTCGCTTGACTGGAACTTTGATACAACAAAGGACGGCGCTGAGTACATCGGTCAGGGTAACCACCAGATGGAAGCCGGCGACGCTGACGGCGACGGTAAGGACGAAATCTTTACAGGTGCTTTAACGCTTGACGATAACGGTAAGGTTCTCTGGTGCACAGGCTACGGTCACGGTGACGCTATGCACCTTGGCGACTTCGATCCGACACATGAAGGACTTGAATTCATGAAGGTTCATGAGGAAGGCGAGCATGCTTACAATACGGAGCTTGGCGGCGACACAGCCCTCGGCGCAACAAACGCTCAGATTTGGGGCCAGACGGTTCAGGAAGCAGGCTCAGGTAAGATTATACAGACACATAACGGTACCAAGGATACAGGCCGTGGTATGATAGGCAATATCGGTTACGGCGATTCGTATTATGTAGTATGGGGCGCAGCTTCATCGGGTTACTGGGATGACAAGGGTAATCAGCTTCCCGACTTAGGCGCTTCGATGAACGGTAGAATCTACTGGGACGGCGACCTCCAGGATGAGCTTCAGGACCACAACGGCACAGAGATCACTCTTACAAAGTGGAATGACTCAACAAAGAAGTTTGATGAAATCTTCGTTGCTCCGGGTTCACACGAAATCAACGGAACAAAGGGTAACATGAACGCTCAGGGCGACCTTCTCGGCGACTGGAGAGAAGAAATCGTTTCCTATACTATTCTTGATGAGAAATCGGATTCCAAGCCGATGACAATCAAGGGCAGCTTTGATCAGGACGTAGACGTTGAGCTTACAAGCACGGTTTACACATATGGTATGAGAATTTATGTAACACCGTATCCGACGGATTACAACTTCTACACGCTCGCGCATGACGACATTTACAGAAACTCGTCAGGAGCATATTCAAACTGCTACAACCAGCCGCCTCATATCAGCTGGTACATGAACGACAAGATCGCGGGCTCGACATACACAACTCAGCCTGACGCTAATATCAAGCTCGTAGCTAACAAGTACACAGCTCCGGCATTTGACGCTTCGCTTCTTCCGAAGGGCGGCGCAGCACCGTCACAGCCGGCAGGCGACCTTCCGTTTGTTGACGTAGCGGGTCACTGGTCGGAAAAGGCTGTTACGGATATGTATAAGGCAGGCGTTATCAACGGTATGGACGCAACGCACTTTGCTCCGGACAGCACAATCACAAAGGCTCAGTTCGTAACTCTTATCGTTAACGCTCTCGGTCTTGAGGTTGGCGAAGTTACAGGTCACTGGGCATCGGCTAACGTGGCTGCGGCTAAGGAAGCGGGCATAATCGCTGACGAAATCGCGCTCAACACAGACGATGATTACAATGCAAATATCACGAGAGAAGAGATGGCTTCAATCGTAACAAGAGCTGCAAAGACAAAGATTGACGTTGCTGCAGAGGCTTCAAGCTTCACCGACGCTGCTGAGATTTCAGCATGGGCGAAGGATGACGTTGACGCTGCTGTAACGCTGAAGATAGTAACAGGTAACCCGGACGGCACATTCGCGCCCAAGGGCGACGCTACAAGAGCAGCGGCGGCTACAATGATGTCGAACTTCTTCACAGCGACAGCTAAATAATCAATATTGATTTAACGAAATCCCGAAGGTTTATCCTTCGGGATTTTCATTTTTTGGCTTTTCCCTCGTTGACAACCGCGCGCGGGTGCGGTATAATATAATTAGTAGAATTTTTATAAAAGGAGTGAAAAATATGGGTTATTATTTTGACGATTCCGTGAGCATAAACGCTTACGAGGGCACGAATCCGCAGGCGATATTGTCCTCGCTCGCGTACCGCTACATGGGACAAAATCTGAAGCACGGTCTTTATTACCGCGCGTATACAAACAACGGCATAGTCCGTACTACGGATTATCGCTATCTTGTCGATTTTAATAAGATTTATCCGAACGCGAAGAGCAAGGACTGCGTTTGGGCGTTCGCTACCACCTACAGCGACGGTGACGCGAATTTCGGCTTCGACATCAACTGCTTCGGACCGATGGAAATGTACGTAAACGGCGAATTGGTGTATAAGTCGGACATTTTTAAGGAAAGATATTCCGAAACGGCGACGCGCATTTTCTTTAATGTTCACAAGGGCTGGAACGACATACGCATCAAGTTTAAGAAAACTATGGCAGGCTTCGGCTCGCAGTTCGGCACTTGGATAGGCAAGTGGGATTTCTACACCATCATGCCGACGAAGGAGCGTATGGGCAGAGAAGGCTTCGTGTTCACCGAGCTTGTTCCCGACGACTACGAGCCGCAGTTCGAGGTCGGTATGAGCGAAAAGGATTTTGACAAGAAGCTCTATCCCGAAACGGAATGGTCGGACGACGAGAAGAAAAAAGGCTGTCTCACGCGTATGTTCGGAACGCCCGAGGGCAAATATGCGGTCGGATACGCGAAGGTATTTTTCGATGACATAAAGGACACAAAACATAAAATAACGCTCGATACGCTCGGCGAAACCGTTGTTTATCTGAATAAAAAGGAGATATTCAAGACAACCGGCGGCAAGAAAACATTCGAGATTGACGCGCCGCTCGGCGAATACGACTTGCACGTAAAATGCGTATGCGGCGGCGACTGGGGCTACACGCTCGAATGTCCGACGGGTGAGCTGAGAAACGCGGCGCGCGTAAAGGGCACGGACGATATTTGGATGTACATAGGCCCGTTCGACGCGGATTACGATTTCCCGTTTGAAAAAGCGTCGGATATGCTCCATGTTGTGGGCGAGCCGAAAACGTACTGGCGGCTCGACGAGCCGGACACGTTCGTAAGACCGTACAACGAAAACACGCTGTACGGAAGGTGGAATTATCCGCTGGGCGTTACGATGTACGGACTTCTCCACACGGCTATGCTTATCGGCTCGGAGGATATTAAGAAATACATAAAGGAGCATGTGCAGCTTTGCATTGACACGTTCGAGTACGCGATGTGGGACAAGGAGCAGTACGGCGGCGCTACGTCAATTCACAATCTGCTCACGTCAATCGACAGCCTCGACGACTGCGGCTCGTTCGCGTCAACTATGCTCGAGGTTCACAAATATCTCGGACTTAAGGATGTGAAGGTCGTTGCCGATTACGTGGGCGACTACATTTATAACCATCAGGATAGGCTCGAGGACGGCACGTTTTGGCGCAAGGATATGATGCACCATTTCCACAACCTTACGATGTGGGCGGACGATCTCTATATGAGCGTTCCGTTCCTGACGCGCTATTACGAATTTACAGGCGATCAGAAATATATCGACGACGCGGCGAATCAGTTCTTCGGCTTCAAAAAGCGTTTATTCATGCCGGAGCAGAGCATAATGTCGCACGTTTACGACTTCAAATACGACACAAAGACGAATGTTCCGTGGGGACGCGGCAACGGCTGGGTTGTATTCTCGATGACGGAGCTTCTTGAAAAGCTGCCGGAGGACCACCCGAAGCGAAATGACCTCATCGAGTTTCTGAACACTCTCTGCGAGGGCTATCTGAAGCTTCAGGACGAGGACGGCATGTGGCATCAGGTAATAACGGATTGGGACAGCTACCCCGAAACCTCTTGCACGTCGATGTTCATTTACGCGTTTTCGCGCGGAATACGCTTCGGCTGGCTTAAGAATCCCGAAAAATACGTGAAGGCTATATATAAGGGATGGGAGGCTATCTCAAAGACGAGCGTTGACAGAGGCGGAAACGTTTACGGCGTATGCCGCGGCTCGGAGTTCTCGTTCATACCCGATTACTACAAATATGAATTGGGCTGGAACCTCAACGATACGCACGGAACTGGTATTGTTATGCTCGCGGGAATCGAGGTTATCAGACTTAACGAGTTTTTGAATAAATAAATATTTAGTGAATATTCACAAAGAAAAAGGAGGATTTGCGAATCCTTCTTTTTCTATAGTTAATTTGAACAAAAAAAACGGATTTTTTTATAGACTTTTGTTAATAAAAAAGATAATATAAGTAATGCGACATTATGCTTCTGATGCATTATAAAAAAGGTGCAATGGTTAAATCTAACAAAAATTTAAAAAAAATTTTTATATTTGCAATATTTTTCACAAAAATCTATTGCAAAATTAATCAAAATGTACTATAATATATGTATCAAATTCGTGATTTGTGCAATTTGTAGAGTTTTGTGGGGAAACCGTGCTTTTTGCACGAACATGGCGTAATGATTTTATTACTTTTTAGGGAGGTTTTAAGATGGCAAAAACTCAAAAGGTTCAGCTTACTCCGCAGGAGAAGGCTGTAGCCAGACAAAAAAAATGGACACGGATAAAAAGAGATAAGTGGATGTATCTTTTGCTGCTTCCGGGCTTTCTCTATTTTATCATCTTCAAAATTGTTCCTATGTGGGGCGTTCTTATCGCTTTCAAGGACTATTACGCAGGTATGCCGTTCTTTACGCTTGAGCATTGGATAGGCTTTAGAAACTTCACCGATTTCTTCGGCGATTCGAGCTTCCTGCAGCTGTTGAGAAATACGCTTATCATTTCATTCATGAACTTGATATTCTATTTCCCGCTGCCGATTGTTCTTGCTCTGTTATTGAACGAAATCAAGGTACAGTGGTATAAAAAAGCGTTACAGACGCTCGTATACGTACCGCACTTCGTATCTATGGTTGTCATCGCATCTATTTCGTTCATGTTGTTAAAGACACCTTCAATGGAAGGCGCTTCGGGCGGTGGTCTTTATGAGATTATAAAGGCTATGACCGGTAAAGAGGTTAACATCCTCGGAAGCCCGACGGCAATCTACTGGATACTCCTTATCCAAAACATTTGGAAGGAAACAGGTTGGGGCACGATTATCTTCCTCGCGGCGTTGGCAGGCGTTGACGTTGAGCAGTACGAGGCGGCTATCGTGGACGGCGCAAACCGTTTCCAGCAGCTCATTTACATAACAGTCCCCGCAATCTTAGGCACAATCGTTACAATGTTCATTCTGCGTATGGGAAGCGTTCTTGACACAGGTTTCGAGCAGATCATCCTTATGCAGAACGAGCTGAACAGAAACACTTCGGAAACGTTCGATACGTACGTTTATCAGGTAGGTAGAATCCAGGGTAACTACGGTTATTCAACGGCGGTTGGTTTGTTTAAGTCTATAATCAGTATTATCTGTATTCAGACTGCTAACACGCTCGCCAAGAAGGCCGGTCAGACCGGATTGTATTAATACGGGAAGGAGAGTGGAAATCAATGATTAGTATAAAAAGAAGAAGCATCGGCGATGTAATCGGCGACATCGTAATCTACGCATTATTGACAGTGTTGGCGATTGTCATGGTTGTTCCGTTTATCTATGTTATTGCCGCGTCCTTCGCGCCTGAGTATGAAATTCAGACAAGACCGTTGTTCTTGATCCCAAATCATCCTACCGTGGACGCGTACAAGAGAATTCTTGACCCGAACGACATGGGTACGAGAGTATTCCGTTCTCTCGGAATATCTGTTATCGTAACTGTTGTAGGTACTATAATCAACCTGTTCTTTACAACCACTATGGCTTACGGCTTATCAAGAAGCGGCCTCATCGGTAAAGGTCCTATCCTCAAGATGGTACTCTTCACGATGGTTTTTGGCGGCGGTATGATTCCGTTGTTCTTGGTTGTTAGAGCACTCGGCATGTATGATACGTATGCGGCTCTTATCTTACCGGGCGCAATCAGCGCGTATAACATGCTTATTGTAAGAAACTTCTTCATGGATCTCCCCGCGGGACTTGAAGAGGCGGCATCAATTGACGGCTGCACAGACATCGGTATCTTCGTAAAGATAGCTCTTCCGCTGTCGCTGCCGGTTCTCGCGACATTCGGCCTTTTCTACGCCGTAGGTCACTGGAACAACTACTTCGGCGCGTTACTGTACTTAAACGATCAGAACAAATACCCGTTCCAGCTCGTTCTTAGAAACATAGTAATGCAGTCGCAGGAAACACAGACAGACCCGAACGCGCTTATCCCTGAGGATACGATGAAGATGGCTGTTATCGTTATCGGTACCGTTCCTATCCTTATCGTTTACCCGTTCCTGCAGAAGCACTTCGCAGCAGGCGTTATGGTCGGCGCTATCAAGGGTTAATTTCAGAACTTTTTGCACGGCACAGTGCATTATGTTAAAGGCAAATAATGGTATACCGCGAAATCTCTTTCGGGATTTTGCGGTATGCCGCAAATCCGAATTTATAAGGAGGAAAGTTTAAAATGACAAAAAATTGGAAAAAGGTTTTAACCGCTTCACTGGCGGTGGCTATGCTTGCCGGCAGTCTCGCAGGCTGCGGAAGCAAAACAGCGTCGATTGATCCGGAAAATCCGGTAATCAACGTTATGACAAAGGCGTTCAACCCTGAGCCGGCTGCTGCTGACAGCCCCGTTATGCAGGAGCTTGAAAAATACCTCGGCGTTGACCTTAACTTCACATGGGTTCCGTCGTCAAACTATGACGAGAAGGTTACGGCTGCTATGGGATCGGGTGAATATCCGCACATCATGCTCGTTGGCTCAAGAAGCTCGAGCGTTATCCAAAACTGCCGCAGCGGCTCTTTCTGGGATATTACCGATATAGTTACGGACGCTTCGAAGTATCCGAATCTTGCTCAGATGAGCGAAGAAATCAAGCACAACTATTCTGTTGACGGTAAGGTTTACGGCGTATACCGCGGCAGAGAGCTTGGACGCGCGGGCGTTACGATCAGACAGGACTGGCTCGATAAGTTAGGTCTCGGTATCCCGACGACTGTTGACGAGTTCTACAATGTATTGAAGCAGTTCACCGAGGGCGATCCGGACGGCAACGGTCAGAAGGATACATACGGTATGATCATTACCAACTACCTCACAGGTCCTCTTGACAACCTCGCAATTTGGATGGGTTCGCCTAACCAGTGGGGCGTTGACACAGAGGGTAAGCTTGCTCCGGACTATATGTTCCAGGGCTACAAGGATGCACTTGACTTCTTGAGAAAGTGCTACAGCGAAGGTCTTATCAATAAGGATATGGCTACAATGTCGTCAGACGACTGGAACGAGCAGTTCCTGTCAGGTCAGGCGGGCGTTATCATCGACGTTGCCGACAGAGCTCGTCGTGTGGCTCAGAACCTGCTTGGTATCAACCCGAACGCTAAGGTTGGCGTATTCGGTTATGTTAAGAAGGACGCGGCTTCAGAGCCGAAGACATTACCGACAACCGGTTATGACGGATTTTACGTATTCCCGAAGGCTGCCGTTCCGACAGAGGAAGACCTTGACATCTGCTTAACAGTTCTTGACAAGGCTTGCGATATGGAAGCGGCTGACCTCTGCAACTACGGTATTCTCGACAGAAACTACACTGTTGAAGAGCCGGGTCACTTTGCGGTTAAGAAGGACGACGCAGCTCTTACAAAAGAGTATGCTGACCTCAACCAGTTCGCACCGGGCTTCATCACATATGAGGACGGCTTACAGACAAAGTATGACACGGACGTTGCCGAGAAGGTTCAGGAAGTTTACGAGGAGAACAGACTCTACACTGTAGCTAATCCGGCAGAGCCTTATGTATCGGATACATATTCGACAAAGGGCCCGCAGCTTGACGCTATAATCAACGAGGCTAATACGAAGTACATCTGCGGTCAGATTTCAGAGGCTGATTGGTTCGCTCAGAGAGACAGATGGCTCCAGCAGGGCGGTCAGCAGGTTATCGACGAGACAAACGCTGCGTTTGAGGCGGATACGTCGGTTGATAAGGCTGCGGTTGCTGAGCAGGCTGCTCAGGCTGTAATGGCTAATCCTTCATAATTAAAGGATAAAATGATTATAATATAATCTGAACAGAAGTGGGAGATGCGTTACGCGTCTCCCATTTTTTCGAAGAGGAGGGATTATATGAAAAAAATTATATTGATGCTTACGGCGGTTTTGGCGCTGTCCTCGTGCAGCATTCGGGCGCACGCGCCGGGGATCGACGAAAATAATCAGTCGGCGGCTGAAACGAAGGAGGAATCCATTCCCGCGCCGCTGACAGACACAATGAGTATTGAGGAAAAGGTAGGTCAGCTTTTTCTTGTGCGCTGCGACAATGAGAATATAAAGAACATTATGGACAAAAAACCGGCGGGACTTGTTATGTTCGGGGTGGATTTTGAAAATCTGACAAAGGACGAGGTTAAGGCTAAGATAAGCGGCTATCAGGAAATGAGCGATATTCCGCTGATAATCGCGGTTGACGAGGAGGGCGGCACGGTAACGCGCGTAAGTTCCAACTCGAATTTAGCGCCGGAAAAATATAAATCGCCGCTTGAGATATACAACGAGGGCGGGCTCGACGCGCTCAGAGCGAACGCGGCGGAAAAATCAAAGCTGCTGCTTGATTTGGGAATCAATATGAATCTCGCGCCGGTCGCGGATATTCCGACGAGCGAAACGGATTTTATATATGACCGCAGCCTCGGCACAGATCCGATTATCGCGATGGACGGCGTGGCGGCTATCGTGACCGAGATGGAAAACGCGGGAATAGGTTCGTGCTTAAAGCATTTCCCCGGCTACGGAAACAATGTCGACACGCATACCGGCATAGCGGTTGACGAGCGTCCGATAGAACAGTTTTTCGACCAGCAGCGCGACGAGAACGGCAACGAATACGGCGGCGACTTTTTCCCGTTCCAGGCGGGAATAGAAGCGGGCGCGGACGCGGTGCTCGTGTCGCACAATATAGTGAAATGTATGGACGAGAATTTGCCGGCGTCGCTGTCACCCGCGGTGCATAACGTACTCAGAGACGACCTCGAGTTTGACGGAATAATCATGACTGACGACATGGCGATGGAGGCTGTAGAGGAATACGGCGAGCCGTATATCAAAGCGGTGCAGGCGGGAAATAATCTGCTGATCGTCACCGATTTCGACGCGGCGTATAACGAGGTTTTATCCGCCGTGAAGGACGGGCGCATTGATGAGAAAACGCTGAATGACGCTATAAACAAGGTGATAGACTGGAAGACTGAAAGACGGCTCTTAAAATAAAACCCGATAAAATTCGGATGTCCTCGGATAGTTTGTGTAATACGGCTATCCGAGGACCTTTTTTATTTAAAATTTTTTACAAAAAATTCATAAAAAACAGTAGTAATCGGCTTGATTGTGTGTTATAATAGGAATGATATAATGAAATGATTGTGCGCCGATAATCTTCGCGCACTGAACGGAGGAAAAAATGAGTTTATTTGACAAGATATTCGGAACTTATTCCGACAGGGAATTGAAGCGTGTGCGCCCTATCGCGGATAAGGTTATGGCTCTTGAGCCGGATATGCAGAAGCTTTCCGACGCGGAGCTTAAAGCTAAAACTCCCGAATTTAAGGAACGTCTCAAAAACGGCGAAACTCTCGACGATTTACTGCCCGAAGCATTCGCCGTAATGCGCGAGGCGAGTATGCGCGTGCTTGGTATGAAGCACTTCTATGTGCAGGTAATAGGCGGTATTATTCTGCATCAGGGACGTATCGCGGAAATGAAAACAGGTGAAGGTAAGACGCTCGTGTCCACGCTTCCCGCGTACTTGAACGCGCTCACAGGAGACGGAGTACATATCGTAACCGTCAACGATTACCTCGCGAAGCGCGACAGTGAGTGGATGGGCAAGGTTTACCGCTTTCTCGGAATGTCGGTTGGTCTTATTATACATGATCTCGACAACAACGAGCGCCGCGCCGCGTATGCTGCCGACATCACATACGGCACGAACAACGAGCTTGGATTTGATTACCTCAGAGATAACATGGTCGTTCATAAGGAGGAAATGGTTCAGCGCGGTCATAATTATGCTATCGTGGACGAGGTTGACTCTATCCTTATCGACGAGGCGAGAACGCCGCTTATCATTTCCGGCATGGGCGAGGACGCGAACGAGCTTTACAGAGTCGCGGATATGTTCGTAAAGCGCTTAAAGAAGCTCGTCGTTACCGAGCATGACGACAAGCAGCTCGACGAGGACGTTGACGCGGATTATATCGTGGACGAAAAGGCGAAAACAGCCACGCTCACAGCGCGCGGCGTGAAGAAGGCGGAGCAGGGATTTGGCATTGAAAACCTGTCCGACCCGGTAAATATGAAATTACAGCACCACATAAACCAGGCGCTACACGCGAACGGCGTTATGCACCGCGACCAGCAGTACGTTGTCAAGGACGACCAGGTTCTTATCGTTGACGAGTTTACCGGACGTATAATGCCCGGCAGACGCTACAGCGACGGTCTGCATCAGGCTATTGAGGCGAAGGAGGGCGTTAAGGTCGAGAACGAGTCGAGAACGCTCGCGACGATAACGTTCCAAAATTTCTTCCGTCTGTACAAAAAGCTCTCCGGTATGACCGGTACGGCGCTTACCGAGGAGGAGGAATTCCAGCATATATACAAGCTCGACGTTGTGGCTATTCCGACGAACAAGCCTGTTATCCGTATCGATGAGCACGACTCTGTTTACAAGACGGAACGCGGTAAGTTCATGGCGGTTATACGCCAGATCAAGGAATGTCACGATAAAGGCCAGCCTGTGCTTGTGGGTACGGTCAACGTTGACAAATCGGAGCTTTTGTCGTCGCTTCTCAGACGCTCGGGCATTCTGCATAATGTGTTAAACGCGAAATATCACGAAAAGGAAGCGGAAATCGTAGCGCAGGCGGGCAAAAAAGGCGCGGTAACGATCGCGACGAACATGGCGGGCCGTGGTACGGATATCGTTCTCGGCGGTAACGCTGAGTATATGGCGAAGCACGAGATGGCGCGTCAGGGCATAAGCGACGAGCTTATCGCCGAGGCGACCGGCTTCGCGGATACCGATAACGAGGAAATAATCGCGGCGAGAAAGCTGTTTACAGAGCTTAACGACAAATACAAGGCGCAGGTTCAGCCGGAGCAGGAGGAAGTAAAGAAGCTCGGCGGACTGTATATCATAGGCACGGAGCGTCACGAATCGAGACGTATCGACAACCAGTTAAGAGGACGTTCTGGACGTCAGGGCGACCCGGGACAGTCGAGATTCTTCCTGTCGCTCGAGGACGATTTGATGCGTATTTTCGGCAGCGACAGAGTAAAGAATATGGTAAATGCTCTCGGTCTCGAGGAGGATGAGCCGATCGAGGCGAAGATGCTCACGAACGCTATCGAGAACGCGCAGAAGAACCTTGAAAGCCGCAATTTTGACGCTCGTAAGCACGTCCTCCAGTACGACGAGGTCATGAACGAGCAGCGTAAAATCATATACGCTCAGCGTCAGGCTGTGCTTGACGGCGAGGACATCAGCGGCACGATTAAGGGCATGATCGAAGCGTGCATCGACAACGCTCTCGATGACTTTATAGGCATTTCGGAAATCCCCGAGGAATGGAACATCCGAGCTTTAGTCGATTTCGCCGACAGAAATCTCCGCGCGAACGGCGAGTTCAAGATAGAGCCCGAGGACATGGAAACGATCACGCGCGCGCAGGTCAAGGAGGATCTTCTCGAAATCGCGAACAGACGCTACGCGGAGCAGGAAGCGATATTCGGCGAGAATATGCGCGAGCTTGAGCGAGTTATAATGCTCAGAGTAGTCGATACTCTTTGGATGGATCATCTCGACGAGATGGAGCACGTAAAGCGTGAAATAGGCTTGCGCGCTTACGGTCAGCACGATCCGGTTGTAGAGTACAGAAACGTCGGCAGCGAGCTGTACGAGGGTATGCTTGACGCAATCAAGCGAGACACGGTAAGATACCTGTTATTCGCCGTGCCGAGAATCAGGATCGAGCGCGAGCAGGTAGCAAAGCCGCTTGACACCGGCGGCGACGGAACGCTGAAGAAGCAGCCGAAGAAGGTAAAGAAGGAACCGGGCAGAAATGATCCGTGTCCTTGCGGCAGCGGGAAAAAGTATAAGCATTGCTGCGGGAAGGATAAGAAATAAAGGCGTGCGCGTCCGCACGCCGCCCGAAACTTTGTTTCGGGCAATCTCAGAATGGAGAAGATAAAAAAGTTCCCGAGGAAAATTTTTTATCATTGATGTTTGCTGACGCGCATGTCGTCAGCAAACCATACGAAACGGCATAAAGCCGTTCCGTACACG
>CANQXJ010000028.1 GCA_947627795.1 uncultured Clostridia bacterium | reverse complement strand
GGAGTATAAACATAAGGGGTATGTTGATTTTGGCGTTTTTGCCGTTAAAAAAGTAAGTGTTTATGCGGGTTTCAGAACTATAAATATCTTATAAATGTGGACATTATTATGTAAAGAAAAGGCATATCGCCATTCATTCAAGCGATATGCCTTTTCTTGTACCCTGTCCGACAGCCTGTCATAAAATTATTGATTATACTGTCTTATGTCATGCCATCGGATATGTCCTTTTTATTTGCGGAGAATTATAAAAATGAAACTCACCCTTTATGCTCTCCGCGCCGCATCCTGCCGCCGCTCGCATTGTCCGTATTTTCTTCCGCCGAAATCTCCCCGTATTCGTCAATCGCTTCCGTCACAGGGCTAACCGTTACGCTGCCGTAACCAAGCGCACGGTATATCTCTTCAATATGCGGCTTCCAGTGCATAACGCGCTCGCGCATAGTCCTGTCACGAACACTTCCAAACGTTTCCGTATGTACTCCCGGCTGTTTTCTTGCTCCTTCCATAACAACGCCTCCCGCTTAGAATCTATGCACTCCCCTGTTTGTCTGATTCAATTCATTTTACCGAGCAAGACTATAATCCAAAACAGGGGAATATATAAAAATATCAATAGTTCTCCGCGCCTTTGAATCATGGAAAAATACATTCAAGTTTCTTTTCCGGAGCGCGAATCAAAAAATATAGGAGTGCAATTTTTATGAACGTGGCAATATATCTCCGCAAATCCCGCGCCGATGAAAATAATCCTAATGAAACGCTTGAAAAACATAAGGAAATTTTGTTGGATTACGCGAATGAAAACGCTCTTGCGGTTATCGACATTTATGAAGAAGTGGTAAGCGGCGGTATGCTGTATAACCGCTTTGAAATGCTCAAGCTTCTCGATAATATTCCGAAAGGCTTATACGACGCCGTTCTATGCATTGACCTCGACCGCCTCGGACGCGGAAGCGCGGCGGACAGTGAGCGAATTTTTGACGTTCTTAAGAAATATAACATAAAGATTATAACGCTCAAAAAAGTTTACGACCTCAATAATGAATACGACGAGGATTACAGCGAGTTTGAAATGTTCATGGCGCGTAAGGAATTGAAATTTATCACCCGCCGCATGAACCGCGGGCGCGTCAAATCCATAAACGACGGATGCTTCGTATCCGGCGCGCCGTTCGGCTACCGCAACGCCGTAATAAACCGCCGCCACACGCTCGAAATTTATGAGCCGGAAGCAAAATATGTCCGTATGATTTTCGATATGTATGTAAACCAAAATCAAGGTTTGACGGCAATCAGCCGCTGTCTTGAAAGCCTCGGAGTGACAAGCAAAAAAGGAACGCCGTTAAACCGCTCAACCATAAGCCGCATACTAAAAAACCATACGTATATCGGCAAAATTGTATGGAATAAATCCAAAACAGTAAAAGGTCAAAAGTCGCAGGTCAAAACGGATAAATCATCATGGCTGTATATTGACGGTCTGCACAAGCCTATCGTAAGCGTCGAAATATTTAACCGCGCCCAGGAGCTTATCAAGCGCGGACGCAAGCCGCCGCTTAATCACGGCGAATTAAAAAATCCTCTCGCGGGACTGGTGAAATGCGCAAACTGCGGTAAAACCATGGTAACAAACACATCTGCGGAAACAACGGAAAGATACCGCCTGATATGCCGTACTCTCTCATGCAATAAATCGTCCGCGCTGAGTATAGTGGAAAATAAAATTTTCGAAGATATAGAAAAGGAACTATCGCAATTGGAAATAGCCGTGCAGCAAAATCACGATAAAGATATTTCCGGTAAAAAAGCCGTCCGTCAGGAGCTGATTAATAACATTACCCGCGAATTAAAAAGGCTTGATACGCAGGAATCAAGGTTATACGATTTGTTTGAGCAAGGCATTTACGACGACAATTTATTTTCAAAGCGGAGCAAAAGTATAAATGAGCGAAAAAATCAGTTAAAAGCGGCTTTGTCCGCCGCGCGTAAAAAAATAAACGCCGAAGCTAATTCGGACGCTGAACATGAAATTCCGTTATTTTTGGACATTATAAAAAATTATAACCGTCTAACCCCTCGTGAAAAAAACACAGTTTTAAAAAACATCATCGACCATATAGAATACCGCCGCAGCAAAACCGCCCACCGGGACGACATTTATTTAAAAATCCACTATAAATAATTATACCTCCTGTGTATCATGCTGCAATCGCTGTTGCGATTGCGATTCACAATATACCGGAGGGAATAGCTACGTCCGTGCCGATTTATTATTCAACCGGCAGCCGTAAACGCGCTTTTTGGGTGTCGTTTTTTTCGGGAATAACCGAGCCGCTCGGCGCGGTTATCGGTTATCTGATACTTCGTCCGTTCTTTAACGACACGATGTTCGGCGTGCTGTTCGGGCTTGTCGCGGGGATTATGGTTTTTATTTCCATCGAGGAGCTTTTGCCGATGGCGCGGGAATACGAAAAAAGCAAGGCTACAATTATAGGCGTTATAATCGGAATGATGGTGATCGCGCTGAGTCTGCTGCTGTTCGCATAAATATTAAAATAGCGGGAAAGAGAGCCGAAAAGTCCCTTTCCCGCTTGTTTTTTGTCTTTTTGCGCAAAAATTTTAAAAAAAGTATTGCAATTTTTAGTAGTTTGTGATAGAATGAATTTCTTTGACTTTTACCGCTTTTTATGGTATAATATTCTATAGAACTACAATGGCAGTTTCAGAAAGGCGGTTTGTGATGATGTACAGTATCGGAGACAAAGTCGTGCACCCGATGCACGGCGCTGGCATCGTTGAGGAAATCAAAGAGATTGATTTAGTCGGAACAAAGCGCTCATATTATGCGGTCCGTTTCGCGATGGGCAGCATGATTACCAATATTCCTATAGACAGCTGCGAAAACATTGGCATACGCGATGTAATCAGCAAGCAGGAAGCAAAAAAGGTTCTTGAATATTTTCGCGACGCTGAGATTGAAGACGATAAAAATTGGAACAAACGTCAGCGCGAAAATATGGTCAAAATCAAGTCCGGAGACATTTACATGGTTACCGGCGCTCTTAAGGAGCTTATGCACCGCGAAAAAGTTAAAGGTCTTTCCACAAGCGAGAGAAAGACGTTGGGAAGCGCGAAGCAGATAGTTGTGAGCGAGCTGGTAATGTCCGGAATTGCCGGTCAGGGCGATATTGAAAATATTATGAGTGACACGATTGAAGAAATTGCCGAGCGCCAAGCCGGGTAGTAAAAAACAAAATACTTTAAAGCCATAGGGTTGCGGCGGTTATGCGCAACCCTATTTTACAAATTCAAGGAGACCGAATTATGAGTGTTACCGCGATTATAGCCGCAGGCGGCAAGGGTGCGCGCATGGGCGCGGGAGAAAATAAAGTGTTTATGAATCTTCGCGGGAAGGAAATGCTTGTCCATACCGTATCCGCATTTGAGAAAAATCCGGATATTGATGAAATTATAATCGTAACCGGCGAGCACGAGCATATGCGCGTCGGCGAGCTTATGCAAAAAAACGGCATAACGAAGTTGCGAATAGCGACTACGGGCGGAGCGACGCGCACGGAAAGCGTGAAAAACGGGCTCGCGTTCGCGTCGGGTGATATAATTTTAATTCACGACGGAGCGCGCGCGCTTATATCGCAGGAGGAAATCAGCGCGGCGGTAAAGGCGGCGGAGGAATACGGCGCGGCGGCTGTCGGAGTCCCGTGCAAGGACACGCTTAAATCCGTCGAGGACGGCTTCATTACAGGAACGGTCGACAGAGCGAAAACGTACATGATACAGACTCCGCAGGCGTTTAGAAGGGATGTTATCCTTTCTGCGTACAAACGCGCCGAAAACAAAAAAATAACCGTCACGGACGACTGCGCGCTTGTCGAGCGATGCGGCGGCAGGATAAAAATTGTCGAGGGAAAATACGAAAACATAAAGCTCACCACTCCCGACGATATTGCCGTTGCGGAGAGAATACTGGAAAAGAGGGAAAACGAATGAGAATAGGAATGGGATACGATGTTCACAGGCTTGTCGAAGGTCGTGATTTGATAATATGCGGAGTAAAAATTCCGTATGAAAAGGGACTTCTCGGTCACAGCGACGCGGACGTCGCGCTTCACGCGCTCGCGGACAGTATTTTAGGCGCGGCGGCTATGGGCGATATAGGCAGGCATTTTCCCGATACAGACCCGAAATATAAGGGTGCGGACAGCCGAGCGCTGCTTAGAGAGGTTGTTAGGATTGTCGGCGAAAAGGGCTATACCGTCGGCAACACAGATGTTACGATTGTCGCGCAAAAGCCGAAAATGGCTCCGCATATTGAAAAGATGCGCGAGAATATCGCGGCTGATTTAAGGATAGACATTGACCGCGTGAGCGTTAAAGCTACGACAACGGAAAAGCTCGGCTTCGAGGGCAGAGGAGAAGGTATTTCCGCAACGGCGGTTACATTGCTGATGTAGGGGCGAACCGCGTTCGCCCGCATACCAAATTTCCAAGGAGAAACCAACATGAACATATACGATTTTGACGGCACTATTTACGACGGGGACAGTACCGCGGATTTTTATTTCTATTGTCTGAGAAAATACCCGTCGATACTGAAAACGGTAATTCCGATGCTGTGGGCGTTTTTTCTGTTTATACTCGGAGTTAAAACAAAAACGCAGTTCAAGGAAAAAATGTACCGTTTCCTCACCTGCGTTAAGGACATCGACGGCACGATAAACTCATTTTGGGACGCGCATGAACAAAATATAATGCCGTATTATAAAGCAAATCATAAAGACGAGGACATAGTAATTTCCGCCTCGCCGGAGTTTTTGTTAAAGCCGATATGCTCCCGTCTCGGAATAAAAGCGCTTATAGCGTCGCGCGTGGACAAGCATACCGGCAAATACGACGGTGAAAACTGCCACGGTGAGGAAAAGGTAAAACGTCTTAACGAAGCCGTGCCGGACGCGGTCTGCAATGAATTTTACTCTGACTCGTTCTCCGACGCGCCGCTTGCGAAGCTTGCTAAAAAGGCGTTTATCGTAAGGAAAAACACGCTTACTCCGTGGGATGAGTATGTTCCGACATTCGCGGAGAAATTCAAAAAAACATTCCTTTCGGCGGAATTTTTGATGTTTTTGATAATCGGCGTAATAAACACGTTCGCAGGAAGTCTGTTCGCGATACTTTACAGAAGCTTTATTCCGGATAACGCAATTACATTTCTTCCCGACAGCATCAGCCGCATTTTGAACGACCTGATAGCGTTTGTTCCGGGCTATATCACGGCAAACGTACTGTCATACTTTCTTAACAGTATATGCACGTTCCACGACTATAAATTCGGTGTTGTAAAATATCTGAAATTCCTGCTCTCAAGCCTTCCGAATCTCATTATCCAAACGGTGATGGTGGCGATTTTCAGCGGAATATTCAGATTGCCAAGCATTATAGTATATCTGATGGCGGCAATAATAGGCGTGCCGATAACATTCGTATGCGTAAAGCTGTTCGCGTTCGGCAAGAAGAAATAACGGGTGATTTATTATGAAAAAGCTTATATCAGAACATATTTTAGGTGATATGCGCCTCGTGTATATACTCGAAACCGACCGTGACTGCATAGGGCTTTGCATTGCTCCCGCATCTATGGAATTTGATATTGTCAATACCGACCGCGTGATAAACGTGCAGTCTCTCGCGGAATGTAAAATTATCGGCGACAAGTATCCGGGCGACTACTTTGGCGGCGAGTCGATGAAATACAGCGGCACGATACGCCGTATGAAATATGATAAGCAGGAATTATCCGAAAAGAAAGGCATTACCGAGATCAAAACCTATCTCAAATCCGACGACGGCTTAGAGATAATTCATATGATTTCCCACGACGGCGGAAATTACATTACGGTAAATACGGAATTTATAAACCACTCCCCCGCCCCGGTCATTCTCGAGGCTTTGTCGTCGTTCGCGTTTTTCGGAATTTCTCCGTATTCCGACGGAGCGGGCGAAAACACGCTTACGCTTCACCGTCTGAGAAGCAAATGGAGCATGGAAGCGCGGCTTGTGAGCGAGAGCTTCGAGGATTTACAGCTTGAGGACTGCTGGTGCTGCGGAAATTCGAAAAATATTCGCTTCGGTCAGGTTGGCTCTATGCCGGTGAAAAATTATTTTCCGTTTATGGCTGTCACCGACAGTGCGGCTGATGTCACATGGGGCGTTCAAATGGGCGCGGCCTCGTCGTGGCAGATGGAGGTTACGCGCGGAGACGACTGCGCGGCGATAAGCGGCGGACTTGCCGACCGCGAGTTCGGACACTGGATGAAGAAAATCACTTCGGGCGAAAGCTTTTCGGGAAATACCGCCGTTGTTTCGGTATGTACCGGCGGAGTTGACGACGTTTGCCCGCGCCTTTTAGAAGCGCAGGAAAAGGCGCTGTTCGTTCCCAAATGTGAGGAATCGCTGCCGATAATTTTCAACGAATACTGCACGACATGGGGCTGTCCGTCGCATGACAATATACGCGGCATACTCGACGCTATCGACGGCTTCGGCGTTGATTATTTCGTGATTGACTGCGGCTGGTTCAAGGCGGACGGCGTTCCGTGGCATATCAGCATGGGCGACTACGAACCTTCAAAAACGCTCTTTCCGAACGGTATCGGCGAAACGGTAAGGCTCATAAACTCGCACGGCATGAAGGCGGGAATTTGGTTTGAAATAGAAAACGTCGGAAGCGCGTCGAAGGCGTATAATTTCACCGACCACCTTTTAAAACGCGACGGAATTACGCTCACCACGGTGAACCGCCGTTTTTGGGATATGAGCGACTCGTGGGTAAAGGAATATCTCACCGAGCGCGTTATCGGATTTTTGAAAGAGCACGGCTTTGAATATATGAAGGTCGATTACAACGAAACGATAGGTATCGGCTGCGACAATCCCGACTCGCTCGGCGAGGGACTTCGGCAAAATATGGAAGGCACGGTTGAGTTTTTCAAAAAAATTCGACGGAAAATACCAAATCTTGTTCTTGAAAACTGCGCCTCGGGCGGAAACAGGCTTGAGCCGCTGTTTATGTCGCTCTCGTCCATGGCGTCGTTCTCTGACGCGCACGAGTGCGTCGAAATCCCGATTATCGCGGCAAATCTGCATAGGGCAATACTTCCCCGTCAGTCACAGATATGGTGCGTAATACGCAAAAACGACAGCTTAAAACGCATTTCATACTCAATAGCGGCAACGTTTCTCGGCAGGATGTGTCTGTCGGGCGATGTTACGGAGCTTACGGACGCTCAGCGCAAAATGATAACGGACGGAATTGCGTTCTATAAAAAAATTGTACCCGTAATAAAGCATGGCAGAACCGAGATTATCAACCGCCGCACGAAAAGCGACCGCCACCCCGAAGGATATCAGGTTGTGAAAAGATATAACGATAAATATATGCTTCTCGTCGTCCATACCTTCGGCGGCGAAATGCCTGAGACAATTAATATTCCCGTCGGCGATTACCGCATAACGAATACCTACTCCATTCTGAACGGTATATCGCAGACCGGCAATAATGTAATAATAACAAATCCGGAAAGTTTCAGCGGACACGGCATACTTCTTGAAAAGGCTTTGCCATAAATTGACTGTTTCCGAACAAATGAAAAAATATAGAAAAATTCAAAAAAAGATGTTGACAAACGATATTTTTTTTAGTATAATAACAAAGTCGTCGAAATGCAGAGGTGGCGGAATGGCAGACGCGCACGTTTGAGGGGCGTGTGGTGTACACCGTGCCGGTTCAAGTCCGGTTCTCTGCACCAAAGGCGCAAAATACCGCGTAGATACGCGGTATTTTGTTTTTTATACACGATTTTTATGCAAAAATTTTAATTTATTTAAAGAAAACTATTGACAAACTCATTTTTTTATGCTATTATGTTTAAGCATTAAAAAAGCATATGCGGGAGTGGCTCAGTGGTAGAGCGTCACCTTGCCAAGGTGAACGTCGCGAGTTCGAATCTCGTCTTCCGCTCCATTAACCGAGGGATTTATTCCTTCGGTTTTTTATATTAATTATTCCGAAACGGAATTAATACCATTACAACACAAAACGGTTTTTTAATAAATGCGTTACTTGGAATTTATATCAAATGGGCCTGCGGTATGATTATAATATAAAATCTAATTGCCCGCTCACAGAAGTATTAAATCAGCTTCTGTTACGATTTTATATGTTTTATGCAAACCCATATGATTTATGTAAAAATTTCTTGACAAAACAGGTATCGCTGTGTTATAATACTGTTCGTTGGAGAATCCCATGAAACGGAACGGAATTAATCCCGTGAAACGTGGTAAACTTCAAGTATTTACGCCGATGTGGCGGAATTGGCAGACGCCCGGGACTTAAAATCCCGTGGGAAGAGATTCCCGTACCGGTTCGACCCCGGTCATCGGCACCAAAATAAAACTGTTTTATAACAAGTTGCCGGAATGGCACTATGAAAGGCATATCGCATGATTTTTGCGGTATGCTTTTTCATTGTATATTACCAGTATATCATTCAGAATTAAAAATTAACAAAATCGTTATTGCAATGTAACTCAATTTGTGGTATAATTAAAAATGGCTTAGTTTGAGCTGAGTTGAGATTAGATTTAAGGAGTTTTGATGAGATGAGAGATTTAATTAAAAAAGTTGTTGACGGAGAAAATCTGACGCGTGAGGAAGCAGCGCGTGCTATGGACATAATGCTTAGCGGCGAGGCAACCGAGGCGCAGATGGCAAGCTTTCTGACGGCGCTCAGAATTAAAGGCGAGACGGTTGACGAGATTATCGGCTGCACCACGGCTATGAAAGCCAAGGGCGGAAGCGTTCATCCCGCCGGAGATTATATCGACTTTGTCGGCACGGGCGGCGACGGCACAAATACGTTTAATATTTCCACAACATCCATGCTCGTATGCGCGGCGGCTGGCGTTACCGTGGCAAAGCACGGAAACAGAGCGGCTTCGTCAAAGAGCGGAGCGGCTGATTTGCTCGAGGCGCTCGGAGCGGAGATTTTCCTTGAGCCAGCGCAGGTTGAGCAGTGTATAAAGGACGTCGGAGTAGGCTTCATGATGGCGCAGACGTTCCACAAGGCGATGAAGAATGTCGCCGGAGTGCGCAAGGATTTGGGCATACGCACGATTTTCAATATGCTCGGTCCGCTTTCCAATCCTTCAAGCTCGACAGCGCAGGTTATCGGCGTTTTCAGCTCCGAGATCCTGCCCGTTTTCGCGAAGGTTATGAAGGAGCTGGGCGTTAAAAAGGCTCTCGTCGTTCACGGTCTTGACGGCATGGACGAGATCACAACCACCACAAAAACGCTCGTAAACGAGATAAAGGACGGCGAAATCATTTCATATGAAATAGATCCCGCCGATTACGGCATCCCCTACGCCAAGCCCGAGGACTTAAAGGGCGGCGACGGCGCAGAAAACGCGGCTATCACGCGCGCTATTTTCAGCGGCGAAAAGGGAGCGAAGCGCGATATAGTTGTACTCAACAGTGCCGCGGGACTCTACATAGGCGGCAAAGCGGCTTCTATCGCAGACGGCGTAAAGCTCGCCGAGGAGATCATCGACAGCGGCAAGACTATGGCGAAGCTTGAGGAGTTTGTCGCGGAAACGAAAAAGCTTAAGGGAGAAAATTAAATGATTTTAGATACGATCGCCGCGTCAACGCGCGTTCGTGTGGCGGCGGCAAAGGAGAAGCTGTCCCCCTCGGAGCTTATGAAGCGGCTTGACAAAATCGAATTAAAGCCCGGAAAATTCGCGGACGCGCTGACGGCTAAAGACGGCGTTTCGATTATCGCGGAGATAAAAAAAGCGTCGCCCTCGAAGGGACTTATCCGCGCGGATTTCGACCATATGGAGATCGCCGCGCAGTATATGACGGCGGACGTTCAGGCGCTTTCTATCCTGACCGAGCCGGAGTTTTTCAAGGGCAGTCTGCAATTTGTGAGGGACACAAAAGCTAAATACGACATACCGGTTCTCCGCAAGGAATTTATCGTTGATGAATATCAGATTTACGAAGCGAAGCTCGCCGGAGCGGACGCTGTTCTGCTCATAATGGCGATGCTCACCGACGACGAGTTTAAGCGTTTTCATTCAGTCGCGGATGAATTGAAGCTCGACGTACTTGTCGAAACGCATAACGAAACAGAAGTCAAGCGCGCGCTCGAATACGGTCGTATAATCGGCGTAAACAACCGCAATCTGCAAACGTTTGAGGAGGATATAACCACCTGCGAAAGGCTTCTTCCGCTTATCGAGGGACACAAAATCAAGGTCGCCGAAAGCGCGGTAAGAACGCATGAGGATTATGAGTATTTAAAAGGCTTAAACTTTGACGCGGCGCTTATCGGCGAGGCGTTCATGCGCGAGAGGGACATAAAAAAGGCGGTTGACAGATTGCGTTATGGCGAATGATGTAAAAATTAAAATATGCGGCATACGCCGTATGGAAGACGTTGAAATAATAAATAAATACAAGCCCGATTATATCGGTTTTATATTTGCGAAAAGCAAACGGCAGGTAACGCCCGAGCAGGCGGCGGAGCTTATCACGTCTCTTAGCGGGGACACTAAAACCGTCGGTGTGTTCGTAAACGCTTCCTCGGAGGAAGTGCGTGAAATTGCGGGGACACTAAAGCTTGACGCTGTGCAGCTCCACGGCGACGAGGACGCGGAATATATTTCTTCCCTGAGCGGCATAGGCTGCGAAATCTGGAAGGCGATACGAATCCGCGACGGCGGCGATATTGACGACTTTGCGGGGACACAAAAGCTGCTGCTCGATAAGTTTAAGGAAACGGAATACGGCGGCAGCGGAGAGGTTTTCGACTGGTCGTCCGTCGGCAAAATCAACACGGATAAGCCAATAATTTTGGCTGGCGGTCTTACTCCGGAAAATGTCCTGCGCGGAATTGAAATATTCAATCCCTACGCGGTCGACGTTTCGTCGGCTGTCGAAGCTGGCGGCTTTAAGGATGAGAAAAAAATAAGAGAATTTATAAATACGGTGAGGAATAATGGCAATGAACAGAATTGACGAGCGTTTGGGAGCGCTCAAAAAACAAGGCAAAAAAGCACTTATCACGTTTCTGACGGTCGGCGATCCCGACATAGAAACGAGCGAAAAGGCGATATTTACGATGCAGGATGAGGGCGTCGATTTAATAGAACTGGGCGTCCCGTTCTCTGATCCGTCGGCGGACGGAAAAACGATACAGGCGGCGGACGAGCGCGCCCTCGCGGGCGGCACGGACATCTTCAAAATATTTGAGCTTGTCGAAAAAATACGCGATAAAGTCGAAGTACCGCTGGTTTTCCTGCTTTACTACAACATAATGGTGCAGTACGGCGTGGAAAAATTCATCGCGCGCTGCAAGGACGTAGGCATTGACGGGCTTATCATACCCGACCTTCCCTACGAGGAAAGCGGCGAAACAGCGGAGTATACCGAAAAATACAATGTATATCAGATAAATTTAGTGTCCCCGACATCAAGGGACAGAGTGCGCGCGATTGCGGAAAACTCGAAGGGATTTTTATACTGCGTGTCGTCGCTCGGCGTAACGGGCGAAAAATCGTCGTTTAAGACTAACTTCGACGAATTTTTCTCAATAGTCAACAAATACGCTAAAATCCCGGCGTGCGTTGGCTTCGGCATTTCCAACGGCGAGCAGGTGAGAAATCTCTCATCCTACTGCGACGGAGCTATCGTAGGAAGCGCAATCGTCTCGGCTATCGCGTCGGGAAAAACACTTGATGAAAGATTAAGCAACTTAAGAGAAAAGATTAAAGATTTAAGGAGCGGTATCGAATGAAAAAGATAGTAAGCCTGCTCGCGGCGGCGCTTGTTTTTACGGGTATTTCCGCCTCGGCGCAGGATAATACGCATATATACGGCGAGTTCGTGTCAAAGACACTTATCCCTCAAAAGGGAATTTGCGACGTGCAGAAATCGTACAGCGGTCACGAAAACGAGGATATAAACGATTATTTTTCCGGACTGATATCGGCGTTTACAGTCGATATTGACAGCGACGGGAGCGACGAGCTTGTGACTGTCGAGAGCGATCTGATAAGCGTATACGGCGTAGACGGCTCGGAAATCGGTTATCGCGGCGAATTTGCTCAGAATTTGATAACGGACGCGGGCGAGTCATACGCGAACGTATTCGCGCAGCCGCCTTATGTGGGCTATGAAGCGTTTTACGATAACGGTGCGTCTAAAAGCTATATTCTGCGTGTCTTTACTGTAGATGACGATAAAACGCTCAAAACCGCCGCGCGCATAGAAAAAACGCTCAGTGACGACGGCGTTTCGGAATTCGCGTCGGGAGTAACCAACGATGAAGTGATTTCTTATTCGCACGTCATCAACGGCACGCTTGAAAGTAATGTAAATAAAAACAATTACGCCGATATAAACGAAGCGGCTGTCGATATTCTTACAAAGCTCGGATTTTCAAATCCCGAATTTGTGACGTCTCCTAACAGACTTAATCTCCTTTCGCGCGAAACTGACGACAACTACAGGACAAATAAATACCTTCCCGAGCTGCCTTTGGAAACCTATGTCCGCGCGACTAATATTCGGCTCGGCGGCGTGCCTGTCGTCCGTTTCGAGGACTACAGCGATCTGCAGGGACTGAGCGCGGCGATAACCGTTGTAATTGACGATAACACGGTCGTATTCCCCGACGCTCTGCCTGTCATTGTAAACGACAGAACCCTCGTGCCGATGCGGCAGATTTTTGAGGATTTAGGCTGTGAAATAGAGTGGATCGGCGCGGAAAACAAGGTTATCGCCACGCGCGGCGACGAGCGGATAAGTCTTGTTATAGGCGACAAAAATATGATAATAAACGGTGACACAAAGGAAATCGACGTTCCCGCTCAGATTATAAAGGACAGAACCTTTGTTCCCGCGCGGGCGATAAGCGAGGCGTTCGGGTACAACGTGGGCTGGGACGGCGAAAGACGGGTAGTCGTCATTGATACCAAATAATCGAAGACATTAAAACGGCGTGAGTTTAAGCGCCGTTTTAAAATACGAAAGGAGCGGATTTTATGGAATATGTAACACTCGGAAGAACAGGCATCACAGTATGCAAAAACGGCTTCGGCGCCTTGCCCGTGCAGCGTGTGAAGAATTTTGACGACGCGAAAGCCATACTTCGCCGCGCGTACGACGGCGGAATAAACTTCTTCGACACCGCGCGGTTTTATACCGACAGCGAGGAAAAAATAGGCTATTCTCTCTCCGATGTTCGGCATGATATTTACATAGCCACAAAAACGGCTGCGGTAAAGCCGGAGGACTTTTGGAATCAGCTTGAAACGAGCCTTCGGAACATGAAAACCGACTACATAGACATTTACCAGTTCCACAATCCCTCGTTCTGCCCGAAGCCCGGCGACGGAAGCGGCGTTTACGAGGCTATGTTCGAAGCGAAAAAGCAAGGCAAGATCCGTTTTATCGGCATAACGAACCATCGCCTTGCGGTTGCGAAGGAAGCGATTGAATCGGGACTTTACGACACAGTACAGTTCCCCTTCAGCTATCTCGCGACGGACAAGGATATTGAGATTGTGAATAAATGCAAAGAAAACAATATCGGCTTTATCGCGATGAAAGCTCTTTCCGGCGGGCTTATCACAAATTCAGCCGCTGCGTACGCGTTCATCTCGCAGTATGATAATGTTCTCCCGATATGGGGCGTTCAGCGCTTGAGCGAGCTGGAAGAATTTTTAAGCTATAATGAAAATCCGCCTTCAATGACGGCTGAAATTACGAATTTTATCGAAAACGAAAAGAAGGCGCTCTCGGGCGAGTTTTGCCGTGGCTGCGGCTACTGTATGCCGTGTCCGGTCGGTATTGAAATAAACAACTGTGCGAGAATGTCGCTGCTGATCCGTCGCTCGCCGTCGGCATTGCAGCTCACGCCGGAGGTACAGGCAAAAATGAAGAATATCGAAAATTGCCTGCACTGCAATCAATGCAAGTCAAAATGTCCGTACGGATTGGACACGCCGAGGCTGCTGGAGGATAATTACAAGGACTACCGCGAAATTTTGGCAGGCAAAGAATATTAAAATGTGCCGGAAACGGGCGGCCGATGACCGCCCCTACAAACATATATTGTAGGGCGGCTTGCCCTCAAGCCGACGTTTCAAAACACAACAAAACAAAGGAGACAATAAAATGGAATTACAGAACGGACGTCCCGCAGACTGCTCGGGACGGCTTGATAAGGAAATACGCGTCTACGATTTGCTCGACTCACTCGGCATAGAATACCAGCGGGTAGATCACGAGGCGGCGTTTACTATGGAGGTATGCCGCGAAATCGACATCGCATTAAACGCTACAATTTGTAAAAACCTATTCTTATGCAACAGGCAGAAAACAAGCTTTTACCTGCTGATGATGCCGGGCGACAAGCCGTTTAAGACCAAGGATTTATCACAGCAGATAGGCTCGGCGCGGCTGTCGTTCGCGGATGAGACGCATATGGAGGAATATCTTGACATAACGCCCGGCGCTGTAAGCGTGATGGGACTTATGAATGACAAAGAAAACGCAGTGCGGCTGCTCGTGGATGAGGACGTTACAAAGGGCGAATACATAGGCTGTCACCCGTGTGTGAATACCGCGAGCATAAGGCTTAAAACAAAAGACCTGTTTGAAAAAATACTTCCGGCTATGCGCCACGATATGACGGTTGTAAAGCTGTAAAAATTTTTGGAAAGAGATGAATTTTATTGAAAGGATTTCTGAAGAAATACGATAAAGGAACACTAAGAAAGGCAATGAACATGGCTGTGCCCGCGATGATAGAATCATTCTTCGTCGCGCTCGCCGGACTTATCGATTCACTAATGGTGAGCTCGCTCGGAGCGGACGCAGTCGCGGCGGTCGGTCTTACGACGCAGCCCAAGTTTGTGGGACTTGCCGTGTTTATCGCGATGAACGTTTCAATTTCCGCGCTTGTCGCGCGGCGTTTCGGAGAAAACAGGCGGCGCGACGCGAATTCGATTCTGTGTACCGCGATGCTGCTTGTTATAGCGCTGTCCGTAATTATCAGTATCGCGTGCGTGATATTCGCCTCACCCATTATGCGGCTTTGCGGCTCGTCGCCGGAAACGCATGACGGAGCGGTGATTTATTATCAAATCATCATGGGCGGCATGATTTTCAACTGCGTGCAGATGGCGATAAACTCGGCTCTGCGCGGCGCGGGCAACACGACCATTACCATGCGCACCAACATCACCTCAAGCGCGGTCAACATCTTTTTCAATTATCTTTTAATTGGAGGAAACTTAGGCTTTCCCGCGCTCGGCATCGCGGGCGCGGCTATAGCGACGGTGCTCGGCACGGTGGTTGCGAGCGTTATGAGCATAATTTCCATAATGCGCCCCGACTTTTTCGTAAGTATTCCGTACATAATCAAAGACCGCATCCGCCCGAGCGTTGACGCGCTTAAAAATATAATTAAAATCGGATACAGCGTGTTTATCGAGCAAATTCTTCTGCGCGTCGGATTTATGATGACCGCGCTCATGGCGGCGCATCAAGGCACGGCGGCTATGGCGGCGCATCAGGTCGGAATGAATATCATGAGCCTGTCGTTCGCGTTCGGCGACGGTTTGCAGGTAGCGGCGGTCGCGCTTATCGGACGAAGCCTCGGCGAAAGAAAGCCCGAAAAGGCGAAGGAGTATGGCTCCGCATGCCAAATGATCGGCGGAATAATCTCGCTCGTGCTCGCCGTTATATACTTCTTCGGCGCGAAATTCCTTATGGGACTGTTCTTCGACGAGCAGGAGATTGTCAATATCGGTGTTCAGATTATGTACATAATCATCGTTGTGGTGCTGTTCCAGATACGTCAGGTCATCTATATGGGCAGTCTGCGCGGCGCGGGCGATACGTTCTATACAGCCGTTGTGTCCACGATAAGCGTCACGATTATCCGTACCGGCGTTTCGTATATATGCTGCTACACACTCGGCTGGGGAATAAACGGCATTTGGATGGGCGTTGTCGGCGACCAAGTTGCGCGGTATATTTTAACGGCAATCCGATTTAAAGCGGGTAAGTGGATGAATATAAAAATTTAAACATACAACAAGCGGCGGAAAATTTTTACCGCCGCTTAGTTTTTGGTTTTGACGAGAAATACATCCTTGTATTGATACGCGAAGCTGTCAGCCGATTGCTTTGCTTTTTCAAAATCATTGAAAATACCGAATACAGACGGCCCGGAACCGCTCATGACAGCGCCGAGCGCGCCGTTGCTGATGAGTTTTTTCTTTATTCCGCCTATTACCGGGTGCTGCTTAACCGTAACAGATTCCATAACGTTGCATAATCCTCCGGCAATTCCCGCCGTATCGCCCCGCCCGAGCGCCGATATAAGCGCGTCCGTGTTGGGGCGGTTTATTATCGGAGCTGAATCAATCTGCTCGTAAACAGACGCCGTGGAAATATTCAGCGGCGGTTTGACAATCAGAATGAAGCATGACGGCATTGCGGGAACAGGCGTTAAAATCTCGCCTACTCCCTCTACAAGGTACGTCCCGCCCATAATGCAGTACGGTACGTCCGCGCCAAGCTCAGCGCCTATATCGCAAAGCTCCCGGGCGGAAAAGTTCGTGTTATAAAGCATATTCATAGCGCAAAGCACTGCGGCGGCATTGCCGCTTCCCCCCGCAAGCCCCGCCGCGACGGGGATGTTTTTGTGTATCATGATCCTTGCTCCGCCTTGTATGCCGGCGCGGCTCAGGAAAAGCTCCGCTGCCTTATATGCGAGATTCTTCTCATTTGTCGGGAGATATTTCAGATTCGACGAAAGAGTGATGCTGCGCTGTGTTTTATCAACAAGCACAAGATCGAAAAGAGATACCGTCTGCATCAGCATTTTGACCGTGTGATACCCGTCGGCGCGCTTATCGAGCACGTCGAGAGTAAGATTTATTTTCGCGTATGAGCGCGCCATGGCGCGTCCGCCGTTTATTACAATTTCATCAGACAGCATAGCTTATCTCCTTTCCGTTATATTTGCTTAAAGCGCTTCATGCGAACCGTCAACGACGGTTTTTATCGCTTCGTCCGTTATTTCCCCGTTGTCCGCGCCGATTTTGAAATAGGCGAGATATTCAATATTTCCTTCCGGTCCTTTTATCGGCGAATACGAAAGCCCCGCCGCGCAAAGCCCGATTCCGCGCGCAAATTCGAGCACGGTTTTTACAACCTCGTAATGTATTTTTATATCTCTCACAACGCCTTTTTTCCCGACCTGCCCGCGTCCCGCTTCGAACTGCGGCTTAATCAGCGCGACAATTTCTCCGTCATCAGCGAGCAGCGATTTCGCTACGGGCAGAACGAGTTTAAGCGATATAAACGAAACGTCGATCGAAACAAAATCTATCTTTTCACCTATCTGCCCCGGCGTAACATACCGTATGTTTGTCCGCTCCATGTTCACCACGCGTTCATCGTTACGCAGCTTCCATGCAAGCTGACCGTAGCCGACGTCCACCGAATACACTTTTTTTGCTCCGTTTTGCAGCATACAGTCCGTAAAACCGCCTGTGGACGCGCCTATGTCCATAGTCGTTTTGCCGGCGAGAGTAATCGGGAATTCGCTCATCGCCTTTTCAAGCTTCAATCCGCCGCGGCTTACATAGCGCAGATTGCCGCCGCGAACCTCGGCTTCGGTTTTTTCCTCGTCAACCATCATTCCGGCTTTGTCGCATTTCTGATTGTCTATAAAGACATGACCTTCCATAATAAGCGCTTTCGCGCGCTCGCGGCTTTCGGCAAAACCTTTGTTTACAAGAAAAACGTCCAATCTTATTTTAGCCATTTAATTACCTCTGTATATATACTTTCCGCGTCAAGTCCGCACAGCTTGTCCAGCTCTGCTATACTGCCGTGCGGTATCGGAATGTCTGGAAACGCGAAATGCTTGAATTTGCAGTTCAGCTCCTTTGACAAAAGAAGCTCCGCAATCATCTGTCCCAAGCCGCCCGTTTTGACGTTGTCCTCTATAACGACAACGCGCCCCGTCTGCATTGCCGCCTTGACCGCCGCGGCCTTGTCAAGCGGCTTTATCGTCGGCATAGATATTATTCCGCAGCTTACGCCGCTTTTTTCGAGCAGCTCCGCCGCTTCCTGCGCGCGCTTTACCATTCTTCCCGCCGCTATTATGTTTACGTCTTTGCCCTCCGAGATTTGAACTGATTTCCCGAACTCAAATTCGCCCGAAACATTTTCGGCTTGAACGGAGCCGCGCGGATAGCGTATCGCGATCGGTCCTTCGTGCTTATTTACAGCGTAATCAAGCATATTATCAAGCTCCGCAAACGTTGACGGCGACAACATTGTCATATTCGGCATATGCGAAAGATATGATATATCGTAAACTCCTTGATGAGTTTCGCCGTCAGATCCGACGATTCCCGCCCTGTCAACGGGAAATACGACGTGCAGATTTTGAAGACATACGTCATGCAAAGTTTGATCGTACGCGCGCTGCAAAAACGAGGAATAGAGCGGTATTACGGGAATATATCCCGCCGCCGCAAAGCCAGCCGCGAGCGTCACTCCGTGCTGCTCGGCAATTCCTATATCGAAAAACCGTTTTTTAAACTTGACGGAGAATTCGCTCAGTCCCGTGCCTATCGGCATAGCTCCGGTTATCGCCACGATCTTATCATTTTTCTCAGCGAGAGCGACAAGCGTCTTTCCGAAGCGGTCGCTGTAGGTTTCGCCGCTGTCCGGAGTTGAGCCGGTTTTTTTATCGAAAGCGGATATTCCGTGAAACTTCGACGGATTATTTTCAGCCGGCGCATAGCCCTTGCCCTTTTTGGTAAGCGCGTGGATTATAACGGGTTTACGCTCAGCCTTGGCGCGCTCGAATACGGAAATAAGCTCCTGTAAATTGTGACCGTCAACGGGACCTATGTAATTAAATCCGAGATCATCGAAGAGCGTGGTGGGAAGAACGGTCCGCCTTACTCCCCTCTTTACCGTTTTTATAACCTTTGAAGCCGCGTTTCCGCCTACCGGAACCTTTGACAGAAAATCCTCGACGGCATGCTTCGACTTTACGTAAGCCGGAGAAATCCTCAGCGTCCGCAAATGCTTCGCAACCGCGCCGACGTTTTTCGAGATTGACATGGCGTTGTCGTTAAGCACAAGAATAAGCTGTGTTTTCGAGTGTCCGGCGTCGTTCATCGCCTCGTACATCATACCTCCAGTCAGCGCACCATCGCCGAAAAGCGCGATTACGTGGTAATCCTCATGCGCGAGATCGCGCGCGCGGGCGATACCGAGCGCGGCTGAAATCGAGGTTGAGCTGTGCCCTGTATCGAAACAGTCATACTCGCTCTCGCCGCGTTTTGGAAATCCGGAAATACCGCCGAATTTACGCAGCGTGTCAAACCTGTCTCTGCGTCCCGTGAGCAGTTTATGAACATAAGATTGATGTCCCACGTCAAAAATTATTTTATCTTTGGGCATGTCAAAAACAGCGTGCATAGCTACGGTAAGCTCGACAACGCCGAGATTTGAAGCGAGATGTCCGCCATTTTCGGACACGCGGTCAACAAGCGCTTCGCGTATCTCCGCGCACAAGCGGTTCAGCTCGTCAATATTAAGTTTTTTCAAATCCGCGGGACTGTTAACAAAGTCCAGTAATCTTTTGCCCATAAACGCTCCGTAAAAATAAATATAATTATATTTATTATATCATATTCCGAAATAAAAATCAAGAGCGGTATGCTTTGAGTTTTCAAAAGCTGTGTAGTCCGGCGTTTCCTTGTAATATTTTTATTATGCTGCGGATTAAACCAAAAAGCCTATAAGATATTTTGCTTTATAGTAAAATTCCGGATTACTTTCGATAACGGAAGGACCAACATCGTTAAATATATTAAACCCATAAAATATTATCGAAATAATAAAGCATGTGACCAAAATTTTTATAAATGTATTTTCTGAGCAATTATTCCTTTTGATAGATGCGTATTCGGAAAAAACCGCAATTGCGGCGGCAAGAAGGAACAGCCATGAAAAATCACTGTAGTATCTTGATAAAATACCCGAAACCTGCGAGTCTGTCAGTATAATGAAAACGCCGAGTACAACCGCTGCAGCCATAATTATATATGGACGCTTATCCGACTCTTTTTCATACCAATTACGCTTCCATAATCCGCGTATTCCGAGCAAAGTAATCGGTGAAAGCCACAGTAAACCGCCCATCATCTGCTCTGACAATGTCAGCCCTTGATACAGCGACGTCACGTTAATCATCTGCACATACGGGAATATATTGGTAATCTGCGGAAGCTGGAAAAGATAATAGAACAGTCCGGTCAGATTTCTGTCCATGTGTATGCCGCGGTGAGTCATGTCGTTCGAAGTCAGGTTGTAATTCGCTCCGAAATCAAACGGAGAATCAAATCTGACATAATTATAAAGCATTACAGCCGCGCCGATAATAACATACGGCAGACATATCGCTATTGTGTTTTTAACGCTTTTTTTGGAAAACAGCGTTCTTTCCTTGAATACGGCATTCCAGAAAAGGATCACGCCGAAAAATGTGGCAAGCAAAATCTGCGGTCTGCATCCGGATGTCAGCGCCATACATATTGAGCCGCCCGCAAGCCAACCTCCTTTAATATGTTTCTTGCCGGTCTCGTCAATTATCTCCGCCTTTAACCAAAACGTAAGTCCGAATATTGCCAGCATAATTGCCATAGCTATCGGTATCGAATAAAAATCCGGCCTTTTTGCCATATAAATAATTCCGCAGGTGTCGCACATAATTATGCTTGTAAGCATATATATACCGAACGGAGTATTTTTAAACCACTTCTTTATAATCTCATAAAGCAGCATGAGCACGGCAATACACATCAGAGCGCAGTTTATAAAAACCGTAAGATAATTCGGAAAATCCAATCCGGTTATAAGGCGATAAGGAAGATAAAATACTATGACAGGGACAGCGCCGAAGTACACATAGTATTTCCCGTCATGGTATGCATGATCCCACGCAAAATAAAAATTTCGCAAGCTTGGGTCAAACGGATTTTCGATATCCATAAGTTGTTGAGGGGGTTCTTCACTGAGGTAAGTATGTCCATCCAAAAAAGCATCAGCTAACTCCTGATATTGAGCGTGATGAAGATAAGGGGGATTATGGAATATTGTGCTTATATTGCATAATCCAAGAATAAATACAATCTGTACAACAGCAAATAACATCACTGCAATTTTTTGCCATTTCACATTTAAGTCAAACTTGTATTTATAAATAAAGGATTTGGGGCGGATCACATACAAAAGCATTATAACTCCCAAAACAAAGAGTAAACGCAGTACGGAAAAGCATACCGGAACATGGACGTTCAGCTTTACGTCGTTTAAAATAAACTCCTCACCGGCAGTCAGTTCCGAAAGGGAAATTCTCAAATCCTCCGTTTTTCCGCCGAAATTGGTTTTTATATATTTTGTTTGCTTAAGTCCATCTACAATTTCTCTTTCGGGCGCGCTTATACCGTTAAAATTCGCTTCGTCTTTAGCCCATAATCCGACCTTCGTGTACGCCGCCGAATCACGCTCCAAACCGACATATACGTTTTTTAGAACCGCATTGATATCATTTATTCTTATTTCAACAGTCTCGCTGTTTGCGCGGTATTTTCCGTCGGAAATTTCCGAAGCGTTTTCAACCGTGTATACGGTGTTTTCTATTCTTCCGAAAAACAGCGACTCAACCGCGCGGAAGTTGAACACGAAAAGCTCCAAGAGCAGTGAAAATATGAGAAAAGCGCAAAAAGCGGTAATATATTTCTTTTTGCTTTCTTCTCCCTTAAGCGTCTGTGCCGCGTCTTTAAGTACTTTAAAAAATTTATTGCCTTTCATTTCAACACGCCCCTTGAAAAATACGGTAATTTCACTATTTATTTCCCTTCAGTCTTTTAAATTCCGCCTCGGTTTGATTAAGCCTGAATTCAAAATCATGCTTCGATTTCTGTCCTATCGTCGACAGTATAAGCCCCGAAAAATATGCCATGAGCGCCGCGACAACAGCAAACCCGCACACCACGAGCGTCGGCATATTCGGCACAAGACCGGTTTTTATATACGTTATCAGAACAGGTATGAAAAATCCCGTCGCAAGCGCTAAAAGAACCGCGGCGATAATCGAAAAAAATTGCAGGGGCTTATAGTTTTTATACATTTTCACAATCGTTTTTAAAACCTTTATCCCGTCGGAATATGTGTTGAGCTTCGACTCGCTGCCTTCGGGTCTGTCTCTGTAATCAATAATCACATTTTCCACATACATATTCTTATCGACCGCGTGGATCGTCATTTCCGTTTCTATTTCAAATCCCCTCGACAGCACCGGAAACGTCTTTACAAAGTTGTATCCGAACGCACGGTATCCGGTCATAACGTCCTTAATATCGCTTTTGAAAAGACGGTTTATCGTGCTTCTCACTATTGAATTTCCGAAATTGTGAAACCGCCGTTTATTTTCGGTAAAATAAGTAGAGGACAGCCTGTCCCCCACAACCATATCCACCTTCCTGTTAAGCACCAAGTCAGCCATTTCCCTCGCCGCGTCAGCCGGATAAGTGTCGTCGCCATCAACCATTATATAGCATTCCGCGTCAATTTCGCGGAACATTCTTCTTATGACGTTACCCTTGCCTTGAATATATTCGTTTCTCACTACCGCTCCGGCTTTTCGGGCAATTGCGGCTGTATTGTCGGAGGAACGGTTATCGTAAACATAGATAACGGCTTCGGGCAGAACACGTTTAAAATCCGTTACTACCTTTTTGATCGTCCCGCTTTCATTGAAGCACGGCACAAGTACGGCAATCCTGTCCATTTTAGTTCCCCCTTTTAAAAATAATTAACTTACTAGCGGCATAATTCAAAACAATAACTATCACGTTGGAAATTATTTTAAGCGGCAGCGCGGGATACGCGAGCATGTCCACTCCGACATGCATAATCGCGAAATCCAGCACTCCCGTTGCTATTCTGCATCCGAAAAAGGTTATAATTTCATGGATAAGCGTTCTTATTGCAATGGAACGGCTTTCAAAAACCCATATTTTATTCGTGACATACGCGGCGGTTACCGTGATAAACCACGAAACTATATTGCTTATATCGTTCCCGCATCGGAAAACATAATACATAACATAGTATACCGCGATATTTATTACGGTCGTCACGCCGCCGAAAAAAATATATAAAATCGGCGCCTTATATTTCTTCAGTAACTCGAAAATCATTCCGTCACAACTCTATGGAAGGTTTTCTTCCCCTTCTTTATTATCATGCCCTCGTCCGTGAGCATATCCGCGGTGACAACGCCGTTGACGTCGGTATACTTCGCGTCGTTTATAGTCAGCCCGTTCTGCTGAACGAGCCTTCTCGCCTCGCCCTTCGACGGAAGAAGTCCTGTTTTAACGAGCATATCGAGCACACCCATTCCAACAGCGTCGGGAATCACACTCGTCGGCATATCGGCGGACACTCCGCCGCCTCCGAAAACAGCCTCGGCTGCGGCTTTTACCTTATCGGCTTCGTCCGCGCCGTGCACGATTTTCGTTATCTCGTACGCGAGTATGCGCTTAGCCTCGTTAAGCTTAGCGTCCTTCCACGTTTCCATCTCGCGTATCTCGTCCATCGGCACAAACGTAAGAAGCTTCAGGCATTTTATAACGTCCGCGTCGTCCACATTAACCCAATACTGATAAAAATCATAAGGCGTGGTTTTCTTCGGATCGAGCCACACCGCGCCCGCGGCGGTCTTGCCCATTTTCTTGCCCTCGCTGTTAGTGAGCAGCGTAAACGTCATGCCGTAGGTCTGCGTCTGGTCCTTTCTGCGGCAGAGATCGATACCCGCCAGAATATTGCTCCACTGGTCGTCGCCGCCCAGCTCGATTTTCGCGCCGTACTTGCGGCTGAGCATCAAAAAGTCGTACGCCTGCATCAGCATATAGTTAAATTCAAGGAACGAAAGTCCTTT
>CANQXJ010000027.1 GCA_947627795.1 uncultured Clostridia bacterium | reverse complement strand
CCGCTGCGCTCGGTTTCCCACGTCACAACGTCGGTGAGCCGCTTTTCGCCCACCGCGTCGCTCACGTAATCGACTATGCCGTTCTCATAGTAATACTCGTACATTTCCATGCCGGTTTCCGTTTCGTTGTACAGAATAAATTTGATTCCGGCATTGACCATAGCTTGCTTATTTAAAACATCCTGATAAAATTCGAGCGGTATTTTAATATCGGTGAAAACCTCGGTATCAGGGCGCCATTTCTGAATTGAACCCGTCTGAACGCTTCTCGTCGGCTCCTTTTGAAGCCCGCCTATGTTTTCGCCCTTTTCAAAATGCAGCGTATACTTCGTCTTGTCACGCACGACCGTCACGTCCATATATTCGCTCGAATACTGCGTAGCGCACGCGCCCAAGCCGTTCAAGCCCAGACTGTACTCGTACGTACCGCCGTCGTTGTTGTTATACTTGCCGCCCGCGTAAAGCTCGCAGTAGACAAGCTCCCAGTTATATTTATTCTCTTTTTCGTTAAAATCGAGCGGTATGCCGCGTCCGTGATCGCGCACCTCTATGGAGCGGTCCATAAAACGCGTTACCTCTATAAGACTGCCGAAGCCCTCTCTCGCCTCGTCGATCGAATTTGAAAGTATCTCAAAAAACGAGTGCTCGCAGCCCTCAAGCCCGTCCGAGCCGAATATGACCGCCGGACGTTTTCTCACTCTGTCCGCGCCCTTGAGCATTGATATACTGTCGTTTCCGTATTCCTGTTTTTTCTTAGGCATATTATCCTCCCTGCCGTTTTTTGCCACCTATATATTGTGGCACTATTTCAACATTATATATTATACCACCATAGATATTGATTTGTCAAAGCCTAATGATACGTTTGTGTTAAAACATTTTTACATTTGTATTACGCGAGGTATTTTTTATTGTTTTATGAATAATTTTGTGATAATATAGAAGCTGAATATGAAAACACTATTACTATGAGGGATAAAGCTATGAATGCCGCATATATTTATTTACAATTATATCGTTTATTTGATAAATCAACGCCTATACAAGCCGACTGCGGCAGACTCTGCGGCAAGGCTTGCTGCAAAGGCGACGACTGCGGCATGTTTCTTTTTCCCGGCGAGCGTCAGGTATACAGCCTGCTCAATCCCGATTGGATAAAAATTGAAAGCACCGATTTTTCCTACACATATAACAACAAAACGTATTATACTCCTATTGCGATGTGTACCTCGGAATGCGACAGGTACCAGCGTCCGCTCGCGTGCCGGATTTTTCCGCTTACTCCGTATACGGACAAGGACGGGCGGCTCGAGGTTATAATTGATCCGCGTGCCAAAGGCATTTGTCCGCTTGCCAAGGGATTGTATCTTGAAGATTTTGACCGGAGTTTTGTAAATAATGTCACAAAAGCATTCAGGCTTCTCATGAAAAACAAACATTTTGCGGCGTTTATGACGGAATATTCGGCATATTTAGATGAGTTCAGACGATTTTTTAATAATTGAACAGGTGGAAGGAAGGTGTTCTAATGGAGGTTGAAAGCAAAAATCCCAAAAAAAGCGAGGCAGCCGAACCGGAACGGAAAGATTCATATGACATTGAGGAGGAAGACGATTTCGCCTCTTTAAATGAACCCGAAATTCAATCCGAACCGCAGCCGGAGAAAACGGATAATGCAGATAATACAGAAATAAAAACCGATAAAAGCATTTTTGCCAAAGCGTCGGCTGTCGTAAGCCGCTTCATCAATAACAGTTCTGCAAAAAAAGCCGCGCTGATTTCTCTCGCTTCGATCGCGGCGGCATTTTTGATAACATATATTATTTGTATCGCTACTCTGCCCACGGATAAGGTCGCGCGAAACGTTTACGCGGAAAATCTTAGACTCGGCGGCCTTTCATATGAAGAAGCGCTGCAGGCAATACAAAATACAAGTATGTTTGAAGGACAGGAAATTACGCTCACAAGCAACGACCAAACATTTTCAATGAGCAGCGCCGATATAGGTCTGAGCGCAAGTCCCGAGGAAACGGCTCAAAAGGCTTTCAGCTACGGCAAGACGGGAAAAACCATGAAGGACGCGTTAACATCGTTCGGTCTTTTATTCCATAAGCATGTTCTTGTCCCCGTCGCGCAGACAGACACTGCGAAGCTCGACGAAAAAATAAATGAGTTCGGCATTCAGATTTTCGGCAATCTCGCAAAGCATACGGTCGAAATCGGAGACGGCAAGGCGATAGTTCATCCGGGAAGCACCGGCTATAACGGCAATCCCGAAAAAGCGCGCGAGGAAATTATGACGGCTCTGAGAAACGAGCAGTTTACGGATATCCCCGTAACTCTCGAATCAGCCGATCCGGACGAGTTGACGCTTCAGGATTTTGACAACGCCGTATATAAAGATCCGACCGATGCATATTTCGTGATAGAAAACAACGACGTAACCATCGTTCCCGAGGAAACGGGAAGATATATAAACAAAGACGAGGCGGCGGCGCTTCTCGCAAACGTTCACGCCGGCGGCGAACCGGTTGAGATACCGTTCTACCCCGCGTACGCCGACATAACCGCGGAAACGCTGAACGCAAATTTATTCAACGGCACTATGGCGTCATATTCGACTTCATACGGCGGCTCGACCGCCAACCGCGCGGCGAATGTCGCGAGAGCAGCCGAGCTTATAAACGGAACGGTCGTAGCTCCCGGCGACGTGTTCTCCTTCAACGACACGGTAGGCGCGCGCACGGTAGCGAACGGCTTCTCAACCGCGAAGGAATATGTTGACGGAAAGAGCGTTGACGGAATAGGCGGCGGAACGTGCCAGGTAAGTTCGACACTCTACAGCGCTGTTCTCTACGCATCGCTTGAAATTGTGACGAGAACAAACCACATGTTCACGGTTTCCTATATCCCCAACGGTCAGGACGCGACCGTAAGCGACACCGGCGTTGATTTCAAATTCAGAAACAATTCAAAATATCCGATAAAAATAGTAGCTAACGCCGGAGGAGGAACAATTACCGTTTCAATCGTCGGCACGGGTTGGGATCCCCCGAGAAAGGTAAAAATTGTAAACAGCTCCTCGACAAGTCCGTCGGGAGTCACAACAACAAACACCGTGCGTTACACATATGATACAGACGGCAATCTCATTGACACGCACACCCTGCCCTACAGCAGATATAACCCGTACCCGACAGCGACACCGGGCTGACACACAAAAACCGCTTCGAAATTGAAGCGGTTTTTTAGTACAGTTATTTTTTACCTTTCAGGCTGAATTCTCTGCCTTCCTTGCGCCATTGCATAAACTCCGACGTAGCCGCGAAGAGCACGTCGCCGGACGAGTTTATCGCCGTTTCAAACGAATCCTGCACAACGCCGATTATAAATCCTATTCCCACAACCTGCATCGCGATATCATTGCTGATGTTAAAGAGCGAGCACGCCATCGGTATCAGAAGGAGCGAACCGCCCGCTACTCCCGATGAGCCGCACGCTCCGAGCGTCGCGATTATACTCAGTATCAGCGCTGTCGGAATATCGACGTGAATTCCGATTGTGTGCGCCGCGGCGAGCGTCATAATCGTTATCGTAATCGCCGCTCCGTCCATGTTGATTGTTGCGCCGAGCGGTATTGAAACGGAATACACATCGCGGTTTATACCAAGTCTTTCGCACAGCGCCATATTAATGGGGATATTCGCCGCAGAGCTTCGCGTGAAAAACGCGGTAAGTCCGCTTTCCTTAAAGCACTTGAAAACGAGCGGATACGGATTTCTCCTTAAACATAACGCCGCGATAAGCGGATCTACTATAAGCGCGACCGCCAGCATACATCCGACAAGCACAAGCAGGAGCCGTCCGTAATCGGTGAAAATCTCAACGCCGTTTTCCGAAACCGATGTGAAAACAAGTCCCATAATGCCGAACGGAGCAAGGTTGATAACCCAGCGCACCGCCTTTGTAACGGCGTCCGACACATCCTGGAGCGTTTTTTTGGTAGACGCGCTCGCAAAGCCCTTTAGCGCAAGGCCAAATATAACAGCCCATGTGAGAACGCCTACATAATTCGCTTCCGCTATTGCCTGAACAGGGTTTGCGACCATGTTCATAACAAGCGATCGCAGTACCTCACCCAGTCCCTCGGGAGCCGCGTTCGCTGTCTCAGCCGCCTGAGTGAGCGTCAGCGTCACGGGGAACAAGGCGCTTGCGATTACAGCAACAAACGCGGCTAAGAATGTACTCAGCATATACAGCGCTATAACCGTTCTAAACCGCTTTCCTATTCCGCCGCCCGCGTTTGCCAGCGAGCTTATTACAAGCACAAACACCAGCGTCGGCGCGACAGCTCTCAAAGCTCCCACAAACACCTCCCCGAGAAGCCCCACGGCTTTCCACTCAGGTAAAAATATACCGATTAAAACGCCTATTACAAGACCGATTACAATACGGATAACAAGGTTTGTTTCGGTATACATTTTCAGAATTTTTTTCATATGTTTTCCTCCCTTCCTTTGTTTCTCATATTGAAATAAATTCCGTTCTGCATTTAATTTCGTTCATGGCGCTTTTCACGCGTCATCAAATCGTTAACGGCTTTTCTCGCGTTTTTGCCGTTAAAGAGAATATTATACGCCTCCTCGACGATAGGCATGGACACGCCGTATTTTTTCCCAAGCTCGTACGCCGAGCGCGCGGTATTCACGCCCTCGACCACCATATGCACCTCGTCGAGTGTTTCCTGTAATGTTTTGCCCTGACCGAGCAGTATTCCGGCGCGGTGGTTACGCGAGTGCATGCTCGTGCAGGTAACAATCAAATCGCCCAAGCCGCTCAGTCCCATAAACGTCTCCAGTTTTGCGCCCATAGCCTCGCCGAGCCGCGCGATTTCAGCAAGTCCGCGCGTCATAAGAGCCGCGCGCGTGTTGTCGCCGTAGCCCAAGCCGTCGCTTATTCCGGCGCAGAGAGCTATCACGTTTTTAAGCGCGCCGCCCAGCTCCGCTCCCGTTATATCGTCGGTCGTGTACACTCTGAACGTATCGCTCATAAACGCGTCCTGAATAAAATCAGCCGTTTTCGCGCTTTCCGCCGCGGCGGCGCAGGTAGTGGGAATACCGCGCGAAACCTCCTCCGCGTGCGAGGGACCGCTCAAAACAGCCACATCCGCCTGCGGGATTTCCGCCCTATAAACCTGCGATAATCTGAGCAGACTGCTCTCTTCCAGTCCCTTTGAAATGCTCACGATTACCTGTCCGTCCTTAACGAACGGGGCGAGCTGCTTCGCCGTGGTGCGCGCGGCGGGCGACGGCGGCGCGGCTACAATCAAGTCCGCTCCATCAACGCATTTTTCCATATCATGAGTGCAGTATATGTTATCCGGCAGTTTCACTCCCGGAAGAAATTCTTTATTTTCTCGGTCGCGGTCAAGACGATCCGTCTCCTCTTGGATCCACGACCATAAGTAAACATCGTTGCCCTTTCCGGCGAGAAGCACAGCGATAGCCGTCCCCCAGCCGCCCGAGCCTATTACAGCAATTTTCATGTGTGACCTCCTGTGTTTGTGGTGTAAATTATGATTTATCTGCGCGTGCGCGTCCGCACGCGCCAAATGAAAACTGAGTTTTCATTTGATTCGGAATTATGAAATCAAAAAAGTTCCTAAAGAAACTTTTTTGATTTTGATGGTATCCGACGCGCATGTCGTCGGATACCAAAACGGAACGCCGAACCGCCGTTCCGTTACCGTAGGGGCAGATATTATCCGTCCCTGGAAACACAAGATTGCGCGTGTACGGAACGGCTTTATGCCGTTTCGTATGGTTTGCTGACGACATGCGCGTCAGCAAACATCAATGATAAAAAAGTTTCCTCGGGAACTTTTTTATCTTCTCAATTCTGCCTTGGCTGAAAGCGAAGCTTTCAGACGGCGTGCGGACGCGCACGCCTATAAATCATAATTTATTCCACAATATTTATATCCCCTTCATCTTCGTCCACGCCGTCTGATGTAGTAAACTCTGCTGGTTCCTGCGCTGTATCCGGCGCTTTCGCTTCCTTCGGCTTTCTCGCGAACAGCTTGTTTTCCTCGCCGCGCTTTAATCTGCGTATGTTCGCATGATGACGGAGTACTATCAAAAGCGCCATAAGTATCGTTATTGCCAGTACAAAAACATTAAATTCGCGGTCAAAGAATTGTCTCGCAAACGTCAGCACTACAAATAATACCGCGCCGAGAATCGAGCCTACCGATACGTAGCGCGTGCATATTATCGCTGCAAGCGCGACGACCAAGGCTATAACTCCCACCTGCCAGTCAAGCATCAGCACAACGCCCAAAGCCGCCGCTACGCCCTTGCCGCCTTTGAAACCGAAATGGATTGGGAAGCAGTGTCCTATTATCGCAAACCATCCCGCCAAATACGGCAGAGCGTCTAAAAGATAATCAGCCTTGAAGCCGTATAACACCGGCTCCTCGACAAAATTTATTCTCGGCAGCAGATAATACATCGCCAAATACGTCAGGAATATAACAAGCGCTCCCTTCACCATGTCGAGAATAAGTGTAAGAAATCCCATAAATTTGCCGTATACGCGCAGCATATTCGTAGCGCCGGCGTTGCCCGAGCCGCTCTCGCGTATGTCCTTTCCCGCCGCCTTAGAAAGCAAGATGGAGAAGTTGACCGAACCTATAAGATACGCTATCACCGCCGTCACAACGGCTACAATTATAACCGATACCATAGTTTTTTTCCTCCGTTACATTTTCTTTTCGTTTTTCTCGCGTATAATAAATTTTAGCGGTGTTCCTTTAAATCCGAACGCCTCGCGCACCTGATTTTCAATAAACCGCAGGTACGAGTAGTGGAACAACTCCTTCGAGTTCGCGAACAGCACGAACGTCGGCGGCGCTATCGAAGCCTGTGTGCCGTAATAGAGCTTTAACCGCCGTCCCTTGTCCGAAGGCGGCTGCTGCTTGTGCGTCGCTTCGTTCAGCACATCGTTTAACATTCCCGTTGTAATTCTGCGCTTATGCTGGGCGTTTACCTCGTTTATCAGCTCCATAAGCTTCCCGACACGCTGCCCCGTTTTCGCGCTGATGAAAATTATCTCCGCGTATGACATAAACGCGAATTCCTCTCTCACGCGCATTTCAAACGCTTTCATAGTCTTGTCGTCCTTCTCAACAGCGTCCCACTTATTCACGGCGAATATACACGCCTTGCCCTGCTCGTGCGCGTAGCCCGCTATTTTTGTGTCCTGCTCGGCGATTTTTTCGTTTCCGTCGAGCATTATCACGCAAACGTCGCTCCTGTCCACAGCCGCGAGCGAGCGGACAACGCTGTAGCGCTCGACATTCTCGTTTATCTTCCCGCGCTTTCTCATTCCTGCGGTGTCGATAAACAGGTATTTATTGCCGTTTTCATCGACATAATGCGAGTCAATAGCATCGCGCGTCGTTCCGGCGATATCGCTCACGATAACTCTGTCCTCGCCGAGAATTTTATTGATAAGCGACGACTTACCCGCATTAGGTCTGCCGATTACGGCTACCTTTATCTCATCCTCATCCTCCTCGGTGTCCGCGTCCTCGGGGAACATATGCGTCACCTCGTCGAGCAAATCACCCACGCCGAGTCCATGAGTTGACGAAATCGCGATCGGATCGCCCAAGCCGAGGTTATAAAACTCGTAAAACTCAAACGGCAGATCGCCCACGTTATCGACCTTATTTACCGCGAGCACTATCTTTTTCTTCGCCTTTAAAAGCATCGCGGCAACGTCCCGGTCGTTCGCGGTAACGCCGTCCTTAACGTTTGTCATAAGTATCACCACGTCCGCCATATCAATCGCAAGCTGCGCCTGGCGGCGCATCTGGACGAGTATTTCGTCCTTTGACGCGAGCTCTATGCCGCCCGTGTCAATGAGCGTAAAATGCTTGTCGAGCCACGACGCGTCCGCGTAGATCCTGTCGCGCGTAACGCCGGGAGTGTCCTCGACTATGCTTATGCGCTCGCCCGATATTTTATTAAACAATGTGGATTTCCCGACATTCGGTCTGCCCACTATCGCTACCAATGGTTTCATATTTTAAAACTCCAATTCCTCTCCGAGTATTTTTTCAACAAATTCATATCCGTCGTTTATGACCGGCACAACGCTCATTCCGAGCGCGTTTTCCACATCCGCGACCGTCGTGTCGTCAAGAAAAACGTCGTCGCTGTCGCGGAGCATACTCTGCGGTATCAGCAGAACGTCCGCCTTCGGCTTGTCCTTAAGCTGTTCTATTATATCGCATCCGCACAACAGTCCCGCGACGTTTACTCCGCCGCCGAAAAAGTTGTTTTTTATCGGATATACCGCTATTTCCACTCCCTCGGCTCGCTTTGCAATCTCGTCCGCGAGCGACTTCACAAACGGCGCGGCAAGCTCTCCCGTAGCGATCGCAGCGCTTCTTTTTCGCGGCTTTGATTTTATCAGCTTGACGGCGCTGTCAAATTCCTCCTTCATACTCGCGACAAGTCCCACGCCGTTTTCGATCTGCGGAAAGCCCTCGTACGCGTCCGCGTCGGGTATGGGCAGTCCGGCGTTTAAGTAAAACTCGTCCGACAGATAAACAAGCCTCGTTCCGAGCTTTTTCAGAAAATCAGCCTGTATTTTTTCGACCTGCTCAACCACCCCGCGCGACATATCCGCATCATATGGCTTGATCGGATACAATCCGTCACGGTAACGCGTAAGCCCGACAGGCACTGCGGAAATGCTGTTCACATACGGGTACAGCGCCGCCATATCCGAAAGTGAGCGTTCCAGCTCCGCGCCGTCGTTTATTCCCGGACAGAGCACTATCTGGCAGTTCATATAGATTTCGTTCGCCGCGAATTTTTTCATAATATCATAACATTTCCCGGCGAAGCGGTTATTTAGCATCATACACCGAAGCTCGGGATTTGTCGCGTGGACGCTCACATTTATCGGCGATACGCGCATAGCGATAAGCCGGTCGATTTCCTCGTCCGTCATATTTGTTAGCGTCACGTAATTCCCCTGCAAAAACGAGAGCCGCGTGTCGTCGTCCTTGAAATACACGGTTTCGCGCATACCCTCGGGGAGTTGGTCGATAAAGCAGAAAATACACTTATTCGTGCAGCTCTGCGCCGTGTCGATAAGCTCCTCGCCGAATTCCACGCCTATATCCTCATAGTTGTTTTCAATCGTGATAACCTCGATCGAGCCGTCCTTTTTCTCGACCTCGAGCGTTATTTCATATTCGGACATAAGATAGCGGTATTCGAGAATATCGCGGAAATCGCCGCCGTTGATTGTGAGCAGCCTGTCCCCCGCCTCAATTCCCGCTTCCGCCGCAAGCGAATCAGGCTCGACATATTTAATTGTCGTGTCCGCTTTTCTCATATCGTTATCCCCGCCGCAATATTAATCTATTATATTATCCCATATTTGGAAGAAATAATCAAGAGGAAAATGAATTAATTTTTGAAAGAAAAAATATCGCCGTCAGAACTGTTTCCCGACAGACATAAAAAAGCCGCCGCGTTGATTATATCTCGGAAAATCAGCGTCGCCGCATCGGATTACCACGGGGAGGGCGGCTCTCAACCGCCCTTTTGCCTCGTGACAATGCGTTTCTATATAAAGTAGTTCTATGACTTATTTTTTATCGGTGCTTCCGAAACCGCCGTTGCGAATATCGGAAACGTCGTCGTCAACGGTAATGCCGTATTCGACGAAAATACCCTGGCAGAAGCCGTCGCCTTGAGATAACGTCATGGTTTTGCCCTCGTTGGAGTCGTTTGTTATCTTGCAGAATATATGTCCCTCGTTGTCGCTCAGATAATAATCGCTGTCGATTATGCCGACGGTGTTGTTCATCTGTATTCTGTATTTAAAGCCCAGACCGCTTCTCGGATACAGTTTTAAAACCCAGCCGTCGTCAATTTTTACGCGTATTCCAGTCGGTATTTTTATTGTTTCGCCCGGCGCGAGAGTTATATCGAACGGAGCGTAGAAATCGTACCCCGCCGAGCCGGACGTCGCGCGCTTGGGGAGCTTTATTTTTTCATAAATCTCCGCCGCGCCGCCCTTTTCGGGAAACTCCCAGTCGGATTTGAATTGTTCAAGGCTTACTTTTTCAAATTTCGCTATTCTTTTCATTCGCTTCTACTCCACATACAAAACGGTTTTGTTAAGTTCAAGACTTTTCTTTACGTCTATTACCTTCTGATTCGAGCTGCCGCGCCACATCAGCTTCACATCGCGCAGAGCTTCGACATATCTGCCGTCAACGAGCACGTCTATATCTCGTATAAACGGCAGATCCTTTATTTTGTTCCACTCATAGCCCGTATAGAGCCATATCGTTTTATCGGGAAATTTCTCCTTTATCTCCCCTATCAGCGCTCCCACGTCCGCGCGGTTCTGCGTGTGCAGCGGATCGCCTCCGGAGAAGGTTATGCCGGATATGTAGCTGTGCTTTAACTCCTCGAATATTTCCTGCTTCGCGTCGTCGTCAAACGGCAGACCGTCGTTTATGTCCCACGTTATAGGGTTCTGACAGTTCGGGCATTGGTGCTCGCAGCCCGACACCCACAAAACTACGCGCAGACCGTCGCCGTTGAGCATATCGTCCTTCGTTATGTTGTGGTATCTCATTACATTGATTTCCTTTCGGCGATCTCAGCCATCTTCGCGGCGTTAAGTCTTGTGTCGCCCTTTACGCGCGAATATGAGAGGTAGCCGTTCATTCGGTCTATCTTCGTGAGATTGCGGCTGCCGCACTTCGGGCAAACGTCCATTTCGAGCTCCTCGTAGCCGCAGTCGTCGCAGTACGCGAGGGACAGATTTACGCCCTCGTAGAAGCCCATCTTCATCGCGCGGCGGATAAGGCTCTTTATCGCCTCTTTGTTGTAGCTTATCGGATATTTTACATACTGGATCTTGCCGCCGTTCGAGAGGTTCCAGAAACGGTTCTCGAGGTTCTGCTTCTGAATCGGAGTGATGTCCTCGGTAACGTGGCAGTGGAAGCTGTTCGACACGTATTCGCGGTCGGAGACGTTCTCGATAACGCCGTACTTCGCGCGGAACTGCGTGACCTGCAATCCGCAGAGTGACTCGGCGGGAGTGCCGTATATAGCGTAGAGCTTGCCGTCCTCCTTCTTAAACTGCGCAACCTTTTCGTTTATGTGTTCGAGAGTCTTTAACGCGAACTCGCCGTCCTCGACGAGCGATTTTTTATTGTAAAGCTCCTGCAGCTCGTTAAACGCGGTTATGCCGAACGACGCCGTAGCGACCTTCATTATGGGCTTTATCTTATCGTGCAGCCCGAGATGACCGCCGTAGAAGCCGCCCTCGCAGTACGCGAGCGGATTCGTTGACGCGCGCATTTCGCCGAGGTAGTCGTATGTTCTCAGATGAAGCTGTCTGATGAGCTGTAAATAGTAGTCGAGTACCTCGTAGAACGGCTTGCCCTCCTGGAGCGATTTCGCGTAGATCATCGGCAGATGCAGCGATACCGCGCCTATGTTCCAGCGTCCCACAAATACGGGCTTGTCATTTTCGTCAGCCGGCTCCAAGCCGCCTCTTTCGTACCACGGCGACAGGAACGCGCGGCAGCCCATCGGCGAAATTATCTCGCCGTATTTCTTGTACATCGACGGAACATATCCCTCGCCGGTAAGGCTCAGCCAGTCGGGGTACATCGTCTTTGACGAGCACTCAACGCCCGCATCGAAAACGTCCTCAAGCTCGCCGCCCGGTCCGTGTAAATTCTCATCATATAGGAACACGATTTTCGGGAACAGAACGGGCTTTTTGTGTCCTTCCTTACCCTGTCCGCCCGCGTGGACCTTCAGCATCGAAATCGACGCGAGCTTCGCGAAACGTCCCGTTCCCGTGCCGATCGTGACGGTGATGAACGGATAATCGCCGCGGCTCGACGATACGGAGTTGAACTTGTACTCCCAGCCCTGGAAGCCCTGCTCGAAATCGCGCGTAACATCCGCGAGAGCAACCTCCTCTGCCTTCTCCTTAGTAAGTCCCAAACCTATATATTTATCTGTATATTTCTTATACGATTTCTCCGCGTACGGCTCCAATATGAGATCCGCGCTCGGCACGGTAAAGCCGCCGTACTGCTGCGACGCCGCCGAGAGGACTATATCGCCGATAACGTCAAACGCGGTGTCGAGCGTTTTCGGCTCGTTGTACCAAAGATTTCCCATTTCAAAGCCGCCCGAAAGAACGCTCTTTACGTCGAACAGACAGCAGTTCATGGTGTCGCGGCGCGCGGACATATCGTGGATATAGATATAACCGTCGCGGCACGCCTGAAGCTCCTCCGTGGTGAGGAAAAATTTCTTATATAACTCTTTGTTAAGCTGATTGAAAATAAGACTGCGCTTTGTCGATACGAGCGCGCTGTCGGTGTTCGAGTTTTCCTTGTCGCCGATATACATGATAGACTGGCTCTTTCTGTAAACCTCGTCGAGCATCGCGACGAAATCCTGCTTGTAGTTTCTGTAATCGCGGTAGCTCTTCGCGACCTTCGGGTTTACCTTTTCGAGCGCGCCTTCAACTATGTTGTGCATCTCGGCAATCTGTATGTCCTCCTTGCCGAGGCTCTTTGCCTTCTCCTCAACGAACCTGCAGATGAAATCAATGTCCTCGTCCGAGAACTTTTCAAGCACGCGGAACGCCGATTTATTTACCGCCGTTACTACCTTTTGAACGTTAAATTCTTCCTTGGTGTTATCCTTCTTTATAACCCTCATCTCGTCTTACTCCCTTCCGTCCAAACTCGTCTTAAACACTGTATTTATCCCGATTTTGTGGTTTTTATGTAAATCACCCACAATATATTGTGGTCTGCCGTGTGTGTGAAATTTATTATAGCACCCATTTTCAAGAAAATCAATTACGTAAGGTTTGCTAATTTATTACAGTTGGGTTACATAATTCCGAATTTTTGTTCGTGTAATTATTATACCACCATTTCTTTCTATTGTCAACAATATTTGCATGATTTTTTTTGCCTCGTTTTACAAATTATATGAAGGTAAAAACATTTAGGAGCGAAAAAAACATGACAACCTTTATTAAATCAACCGCAATTTATTTTCTCGGCATTTACTGCGATATATATAAGCATTCCTTCAACAGACGAATGGACAGGCTCATCAGAAACGGCAGGACGATCGCCGACAGACGCACCTGCTTTATGTCCGACAGATGCCTGCGTCTGAGCGAAAAATTCGAAAACGCCGCCCGCGAAATCGAGCTTACTATGCAAGATAGACGAATTTAAAAAAAAGTGCACAAAATATATCGAATAATCTTGATTTTATTGAAGAAAAGTGATATAGTATAGCCATGTATGTTAAAATAATACAAACGGGAGATTTATGTAAACAAGCTCCCGGAAATTAAATTTATTAGGAGGAGATTCCGATGGCTATCACCAGGAAAAAGAAGACGATGGACGGTAATAACGCCGCGGCATACGCTTCATACGCGTTTACCGAGGTTGCGGCTATTTACCCCATCACGCCGTCATCGACCATGGCTGAGGTTACAGATGTTTGGTCGGCTGCCGGCAAGAAAAACATTTTCGGACAGCCCGTAAGAGTCGTTGAGATGCAGTCCGAGGCGGGCGCTTCGGGTGCGGTTCACGGCTCGTTGACAGCGGGAGCGCTCACAACGACGTACACCGCTTCACAGGGTCTTTTACTTATGATTCCGAATATGTACAAAATCGCGGGCGAACAGCTTCCCTGCGTATTTAACGTTTCCGCAAGAGCGATCGCGTCACACGCGCTTTCAATCTTCGGCGACCACAGCGACGTTATGGCTTGCCGCCAGACAGGCTTTGCTATGCTCGCATCGACAAACCCGCAGGAGGCTATGGACTTAGGCGCTGTAGCTCACCTGACAACAATAGAGGGCAGAATTCCGTTCCTGCACTTCTTCGACGGTTTCAGAACTTCTCACGAGTATCAGAAGGTTGCTTGCTGGGATAACGAAACTCTCGCTTCAATGGTTAACTGGGACGCTCTCAGCGAGTGGAGACACGCTTCGTTAAATCCGGAGCATCCGGCTCAGAGAGGTACGGCGCAGAACGGCGACGTATTCTTCCAGGCAAGAGAGTCGTGTAACTCGGCTTACAATAAGATCCCCGAGATCACTCAGAAGTACATGGACAAGGTCAACAAGGCGATCGGTTCGGATTACAAGCTCTTTAACTATCACGGCGCTCCGGACGCTGAGCAGGTTATCGTTGCTATGGGTTCGGTCTGCGACACTATCGAGGAAACTGTTGATTACTTAAACGCTAACGGCGGCAAGGTTGGTCTTGTTAAAGTTAGACTTTACAGACCGTTCGCGGCTGACAAGCTTTGCGAGGCTATTCCGGCTACGGCTAAGAAGGTTATCGCTTTCGACAGAACAAAGGAACCCGGCGCGCTCGGCGAGCCGCTGTATCTTGACGTTGTCGCGGCTCTTCAGGAGCACGGCAGACTCGCGGATACCGAAGTATACGCTTGTCGTTTCGGTCTCGGTTCAAAGGACACGACTCCGGCTTGCATCATAGCTGCGTTCAAGAACACCGAAAAGAAGCACTTCACGATCGGTATCAACGACGACGTTACAAACCTCTCGCTTCCGCTTGACGAGAATCCCGACACAACTCCGGAGGGTATCACAAGCTGTAAGTTCTGGGGACTCGGCGCGGACGGTACTGTCGGCGCTAACAAGAACTCGGTTAAGATCATCGGCGACCACACCGATATGAACGTTCAGGCGTATTTCGACTACGACTCAAAGAAGTCGGGCGGTCTTACCTGTTCGCACCTGCGTTTCGGTCATCCGAAAATCACATCGACATATCTTATCAACAAGGCTGACTTCGTTGCTTGCCATAAGGCTTCGTACATCAGACAGTACGACATGGTATCCGACATTAAGCCGGGTGGCGTATTCCTCTTAAACTGCTCATGGAACGCCGAGGAGCTTGAAACACATCTCCCCGGTCAGGTTAAGAAGTACATCGCTGACAACAATATTCAGTTCTATACGATAGACGGCGTTAAGATCGGTAAGGAGATAGGTCTGGGCAACAGGATCAACACAGTCCTCCAGTCGGCATTCTTCAAGCTCGCCAACATCATCCCCGAGGCTGACGCTATTCAGTACATGAAGGACGCGGCTACGGCTTCGTATTCAAAGAAGGGCGACGCTATCGTAAAGATGAATCACGACGCTATCGACGCGGGCGCGCAGCAGGTCGTAAAGGTAGACGTTCCCGAAAGCTGGAAGAACGCCGAGCCTGAGGATCTCGCTGTTAAGCACGAGGGCGACAGCAAGCTTATCAACTTCGTAAACGATATACTCGTTCCGATCAACCAGTTCAGAGGCTCACAGCTTCCTGTATCGGCATTCCTGCCCTATCAGACAGGTGAAGTTCCCCTGGGCAGCGCGGCATACGAAAAGAGAGGTATCGCTATAGACGTTCCCGAGTGGAACAAAGACACATGTATCCAGTGCGGCAATTGCGCGTATGTATGTCCGCACGCTTGTATCCGTCCGGTAGTTCTTACAGAGGAAGAGCTTAACAATGCTCCCGAGGGTATCAAGTATACAAAGGCTATGCAGCTTGACGGATTGTATTACGCAATGGCTATCACGGTTCTTGACTGTACCGGATGCGGAAGCTGCGTAAACGTATGTCCCGTTAACAACGCCGGCAAGAAGGATCCGGCTCTCGTTATGAAGTCGCTTGACAGCCAGCTTGACGAGCAGAAGCAGTACGATTATCTCGTAACTCTCGCTGACAAGCAGGAGGTTCTTGACAAGTTCAAGATCTCAACGGTCAAGGGTTCGCAGTTCAGAATGCCTTACCTCGAGTTCTCGGGCGCTTGCGCGGGATGCGGCGAGACACCGTACGCGAAGCTCGTTACACAGCTCTTCGGCGACAGAATGTATATCGCGAACGCTACGGGTTGTTCGTCGATCTGGGGCGGCAGCGCTCCCTCAACTCCGTACACGACCGATTCGAATGGACGCGGTCCGGCATGGGCTAACTCGCTGTTCGAGGATAACGCTGAGTACGGTCTCGGTATGTTCTTGGCTCAGGATACTCTGAGAAAGAAGAACATCGAAGCTCTTGAGAGAATAGCGGCTGAGAACGCTGACGTTAAGCCTTATGTTGACAAGTTCATCGAGACTAAGGACGAGGCTGACGCTAACAGAGTAGCGGTTGACGAGCTGTTAAAGGCAATCGCAAACATCAACAGCGAGGACGCGAAGAACGTTATCGCTGACAAGGAATATCTCGCTAAGAAGTCCTGCTGGATCTTCGGCGGCGACGGCTGGGCATACGACATCGGCTTCGGCGGCGTTGACCACGCTCTCGCTTCGGGCAACGATATAAACATTCTCGTATTCGATACGGAGGTTTATTCGAACACGGGCGGTCAATCATCGAAGGCTACGCCGACAGGCGCTATCGCACAGTTCGCTGCGGCAGGTAAAGAGGTCAAGAAAAAGGACCTCGGCGCGATCGCTATGTCATACGGTTACGTATATGTAGCGCAAGTTGCTCAGGGCGCTGACCAGAACCAGTTATTGAAGGCTCTTATCGAGGCTGAAAGCTATCACGGTCCGTCGCTCGTTATCGCTTACGCTCCGTGTATCAACCACGGTATCAAGGGCGGCATGAGCATCGCGCAGACAGAGGAAAAGAAGGCTGTTCAGGCAGGCTACTGGCACCTCTACAGATTCGACCCGAGACGCGCTCTCGAGGGCAAGAATCCGTTCCAGCTTGATTCTAAGGCTCCGACAATGGATTATGAGGACTTCATCATGGGCGAAGTAAGATACAACTCACTCGCTCGCTCGAATCCGGAAAGAGCTAAGGAATTATTCGCGAAGGCTAAGAAGAACGCTGAGGAGAGATACGCTCATCTCGTTAAATTAGCCGAATAATTAAATGTAAATTATTTGCGGAAATATAAAAAACACAGACACCGATAGCACGGCGGTGTCTGTGTTTTATTTATACGAAAACGGCGGGCATCTATCATACCCGCCGTAAATTTTATTTCACCTGAGCCGTTATCTCATTGCCGAGAGTGTCGGTAAACGTGTAGCTGAAATCGGTGTTTATCGGATTGGTATAACCAAGATCCTTCATCCCCTGCGCCACCATCGACGCCCACAGATACGCGCCCGCGTAGGACGAGTGGAGCGTGTCACCGCCTACCGAGGTGAGGTTGTAGTTGTTCGTCACAACATCGTCCTTGTCGTCGCCGTAGAGTGAATAGAGGAAGTCATAGCTCATTTTCGAGAGGTCTATTATATCGCAGTTCATGTCAATCGCTACGTCCTTTAAGTAGCTGCTCCACGCGACGGATTCCTTATAGTCGTGCTTTGAGGCGTTCGGCGTTACGAGAATGGGACGTATGCCCTTTGATCGGCAGCCTTCGATCATGCTCTTGACGGATTCGGTCATTTCCTTGCGAGTGGAATAGTTCCTGTCGTTATAGCCGCACTCGATAAGGAGAATATCGCCGCTCCGACCGTACTTCATTACGCCTGGGAACGCGGTGTCGTAAAGCCCCTTCGCGTATTGACCGCTGTTTGCGAGATTTGTCACCGGCACGTTTAGGAAGCTCTCAAGCTGCTGTCCCCAGCCCGATCTTCCGCCGCCGACCTCCTTTTCAAAATCGCCATAGTATTCGCACGCGAGCGAATCGCCTATTACGAACACTCTTGAATCGATATTATCCGACGTTTCAACGGTAACATAATCGAGCATAGTAGAGCCGTCCGTCATGGAAACGCTGATTTTACCATCCGTGATCCACAGCCGCTCCGCTTTATAGATCGCGCCGTCCGTTACCTTCCTGTCGGCGTCCGCCTGATCGACGTTATTTCCGACCATAGCGCCGTTTACAAGTATATCGCCGCGCTTCGGCTCGGCTTTTTTGAAGGTTATGTCATAGTAATACGGCATAAAATCCGCGTCAAGCGTCTTGCCCTCGGCAACGTCTCCGATATTTTTAAAGGTATACACCGGAGATATTATATAAGTCTCGGGTACATCCGTACCTTTGATTTCAAAGCCCTCCATTGTAGTGTCGGCTTCGGTGATTTGTTCTAATTTGCCGTCCGACCATAAATAAATCTTCTTATACTCCGACGAAATCTCGGTCTTATCGCCCGCTCGAACGGCTGTTTTGTCAACGCGCGAAAGCTGTCCGCCCGACCAATATATCGCTTTTATAATATATCCGTCAGCCGTAATTGTTGCTGCGGGAATATCGGTTAGGTTTACATAATCCTTCGTTCTAAAGCCGTAGAAAATTTTATAACCGGTTATATTATCGTTTTTAACCAAGTCATTCGCGATATATGTCACATTCTTTTCCGTCGTTCCTAAGTAAGCATAGCGGTCAACGGTATATTCCGCGCTCATTATATTGTCCTGTCCCGTGTATATATTTGCCGTTATCGTCGCCTTGCCTACGCCTACCGCCGTCATTTTTCCTTCATCGTCAACTTTAATTACATTTTCATCCGACGATTTGAAGTCACGCATACACGCTCCGTATGAATAGGTTAAATCATTGCCGAACTCATCATTTACTTTTGTCGGCAAGAATGACAGAGGTACCAAATCAGCGTTATAATTCATAGTTTTAAAGCTATGTTCCGCAATTATTTTTGGATTTGGAACAACATTTACGTCCTTATATGCCGTATAGCCGCCGTATTTAAACTCCACCCTTACCTTTCCCGATAAGCCCGCCGGAATAATAAAGTTTGCAAATCTACGCGACTGAATTGATGACTGATGAGCCGGTTCTTCTCCGTTAAAGCTCCACGACGTTTCAACCGCATCCATATCGTATTCCGGAATTGCCGTATACTTCGCCATATTTACTCCTTCCGCGAATGACACAACGGTATCCGGTCCTTCGATCGTGATTTTTGACACGTCGGGATATGAAACGCCGAGATAATCCATTGTAGCGTTTTTGCCGGTTATCTTTGAGATTGCGCCGAAATCCGTTTTCCCGTCGATCTTGTACGGCATTTCGTTCTGCCAAAGAGTAACGCACTTTCCGTCCTTATCGAAAAACAGCTCAAATTCCATATTATCCTTCGCGGTTATAAACGTATCGCCCGCGTAAATACCGTCGGCTTTTTTCGAGATTTTAACAGCCTCCGCGTTATCCCCCACAACTGACAGCTCGCCGCCGTCGGTGAACGTAACCTCGCCGAAAAAGCGCGTTACGGGCTTCGCTTCGATATTCAAATCATAGCTTTCAAGCTCCAAAACACCCGACGGCACGCCGAAATCGGACTCGTAATACACCGCGTTCAGCTCACATTCGGGATATATCTCCGCGCTTGTATCGCCGTTTATTTTAACCGTCGTTTCCGCGTCCTTGTAACCGTCCTTTTGAGCGGTTATTTTCACTTCCTCGCCCTGCGAGAGCGACGGAACCGTCAAATTACCGTCCGCGTCGGCGTAGAATTTTATACCGTTGACGTTTAAATTCGCGTACTGGGTTGTTTTGATATTGAGATCATGCAGCTCCGCGTTTTTCGCTGTCTTTATCTCTATCTTCTGAATCGCGACAGCGCCCCACTGGTCGCAGAAAAACTCAATCGTGTCAGTGTCCTCGCCGGTAACGATGCTCGCGGTGCGCCAGGTGTCGAAGTCGCCGCCGTTTATCGAGATGTACCTGTCCGCGATTTTAAAATACGCGTAAGGATCATTCTCGTTGCGGCGCGTGCTTCCGTTATTTGTGATAACGGGCTTCGCGAATGTCAGCGTGACCTCAGAGCCTTTCTCTATTTTCGGCAGATTCAGCGTAAACAAGCTGCCCGTGTTGGAATTGCCGACGGCGAGATAAATATACGAGCCTGTCGGATTAAATCCGCCGCCAATAGGATAAAAGCCGCATTCATTGTTGTGGTCTATATCCGTCACCGCAGCCGCCTTCCAGTTCATAAGTCCGCCCGTTGTGACGGTAATTTCGTCCGTGAGCTTCGCATTTTCAACGTCCTCGGTACTGCTCGGCTTAGCGAGGTTAAAGCCCGAAAACGTGTATGCTTTGCCCGCGGCGGACGCGGCTGCTACGCAGCAAACGAGCAAAAACGCCGCCGTTAATACGGAAATAATCTTTTTCATTAAATTTCCCCCTTTTTTATTTTAATTATATCACATTAATTTCCCAAAAGCTATACCCGCTCAAAAAAACTTACGTCGGATTATCGCCGCATCTTAAATGCTTTTCCGCGCCGATTCGTACATTAATATACCCGCCGCGACGGAAACGTTAAGCGATTCCGCTTTACCGAAAATAGGAATTTTAACCTTACGGCAAAGCCGCAAAACCGCGCCGCTAAGCCCGTTTGCCTCGTTTCCGACGGCGATTATAACAGGATTTGACATATCCGCGTCACGGTAATCGACCGAATCATCCGACAGCGCGCCGCCGATTATTTTAAATCCCATTCCCATATATTTTTCCAAATCCTCAGCCGATTTGGCGGGAATTATTTCTATATTAAAGAACGAGCCCATACTCGCGCGCACCGTTTTGGGGCTATACAAATCGGCGCATCCGTCCGACAGAATAACTCCACCAAATCCCGCCGCGTCCGCTGTGCGTATTATTGTGCCGAGATTTCCCGGATCGTTCACTCCGTCGCAGTATACGTAGGATTTCGCAATATCCGGCAAAAATCCGCTTGTATCGCGCATTTTTATAACGGCGAGTATCCCCTGTGGCGTGGTCGTATCGCAGAGAGCGTCAAAAATTGAATCGGAAATTTTCAGAATTTCCGCATTGTCGGGATAATCGAAGCTTTCATTATTATAAAACCAATCCGACACGGCGATAAAACGTATATCGCTCCCCGCCGCAATCGCGTCCGAAACGGATTTAATACCCTCGACGGTATACTCGCCGTTTTTGTACCGCGCCTTCTTTGCGGAAAGGGATTTGATATATTTGTATTTTGGGTTTGATGTTGATTTTATTTCAACCATGATTGTCTCCTTGCAATTTCTGTATGAATAAATAGTGATTTAGCGGTATAAGCCTCCCTTGTTAAAGGGAGGGGGACCGCGTAGCGGTGGAGGGATTCTTTTTTTAAAAATAGCGAAGGAATCCCCCAGTCAGCTACGCTGACAGCCCCCTTTGACAAGGGGGCCTTTCGCAGATAAATCATAATTTACCCCGCCAAAAAACACCACAAGGGCTGCCACGCTATGACAGCCCTTTATTTTGTTCATTTTTACGCGTTCTGCTTCGTATAATTAAGCAGTCCGCCCGCGTAGAGCATATCCTTTTGTCTCTGTGAAAAATCGGTCACGCACTCGAATGTGAAGCCCTTTGTCCTGTCCTCGCATACGATTTTGCCGTTTCCGTTTTTGATTTGTTCTCCGATGTGCTCTATTACGATTTCGTCCGTTTGATCTATCTTGTCATAGTCCGCCTCGTCCGCGAACGTCATCGGCACAATTCCGGCGTTTATCAGGTTTGCCATATGTATTCTCGCGAATGATTTCGTGATTACCGCCTTTACTCCCAAATACAGCGGAGCAAGCGCCGCGTGCTCTCTCGATGAGCCTTGACCGTAATTCGAGCCGCCGATTATAACGCTTTTGCCCATTTCAAGGGCGCGGTCATGGAATTTCTCGTCGCATACCGCGAAGCAATACTCCGAAATCTTCGGAATATTCGAGCGAAGCGGTAAAATCTTCGCGCCGGCAGGCATGATGTGATCCGTAGTGATATTGTCGCCTACTTTCAGGCTTACCTTAGCGTCAATAGTTTCCGCCAACGGCTCGGATACCGGGAACGGCTTGATGTTCGGACCTCTCAGAACCTCGACGCTGTCCATCTCCTCAGCCGGAACGGGCGCGACTATCATGTTGTCGTTTATCGTAAACTCCTCGGGCAGCGTAAACTCGGGCATTTCGCCGAGCGTTCTCGGATCGGTGAACACGCCCGCCAATGCCGACGCGGCAGCCGTTTCGGGCGATACGAGATAGATCTGTCCGTCCTTAGTGCCGCTTCTGCCTTCAAAGTTTCTGTTAAATGTTCTCAGCGATATACCCTTCGAGTTCGGCGACTGTCCCATGCCGATGCACGGGCCGCACGCGCTTTCGAGTATTCTCGCGCCCGCGTCTATCATATCCGACAGAGCGCCGTTCTGCGCGAGCATATTTAATACCTGCTTAGAGCCCGGCGCAATTGAAAGCGATACGTCGGGATGAACGGTCTTTCCCTTTAAAATATGAGCTACTTTCAACATATCAAGAAGCGACGAGTTTGTGCATGAGCCTATGCAGACTTGGTCAATCTTCATTCCACTCAAATCCTCGGCAGTCTTTACGTTATCAGGCGAATGAGGGCAAGCCGCGAGCGGAACAAGCTCGGAGAGGTTTATGTTTATTTCCTCGTCGTAAACCGCGTCCGCGTCGGCTGAGAGCGGAACATATACGTCCTCCCTGCCCTGCGCCTTCAAAAATCCCTTCGTAACCTCGTCCGACGGGAATATAGATGTTGTCGCGCCAAGCTCCGCGCCCATGTTCGTAATCGTCGCGCGCTCCGGTACGGACAGCGTCTTAACGCCCTCGCCGCAGTATTCTATAACCTTGCCCACGCCGCCTTTGACGGATATGCGCTTTAAAACCTCGAGTATAACGTCCTTCGCGGCAACCCATGGCTGCAGCTTGCCGGTAAGATTTACCTTTACTACCTTCGGGCAGGTGATATAGTATGTGCCGCCGCCCATCGCAACGGCTACGTCCATGCCGCCCGCGCCTATGGCGATCATGCCGATACCGCCGCCTGTCGGGGTATGGCTGTCCGAGCCGATAAGCGTCTTACCCGGCGCGCCGAAGCGTTCAAGATGAACCTGATGGCAGATTCCGTTGCCGGGACGCGAGAAATATATTCCGTGCTTTTTCGCGACGCTTCCAATAAAGCGGTGGTCGTCCGCGTTTTCGAAGCCGCTTTGGAGCGTGTTGTGGTCGATATACGCAACAGACCTCTCAGTCTTAACGCGCGGCACGCCCATAGCCTCGAATTCGAGATACGCCATAGTGCCTGTAGCGTCCTGAGTGAGCGTCTGGTCAATTTTAATTCCAATTTCCGTACCCTTCACCATCTCGCCCTCAACAAGGTGAGCGGAAAGGATTTTTTCGGTCAATGTCATACCCATAATAATCTCCTCCTAAATACATTTCTTACGTATATTTTATACCATCAGACAAGCTTTGTCAATTACCGAACGCACCAAACCGAACCCGATTTCATATGATATTATTGTATAAAATAGCTGTAAATACTATCAGAAGGAAGTGTTAGCCTTGTACAATATGATTATTTTATGCTTTACATATATATTTATCGCCGCCGTAATATGCGTTTTCGAATATTTCCGCGCGCGGCGAATGACAGATCCGGTTGAAATAGAAGCGCGCGACTGCGAAAACGACATAGAATACGCGCTGCGCTCGCTATTACGCAGATACCCGTACAGCGAAATAGACGTGTTTTACGAGCCGTCGTGCGACGGTACGCTTGAAATACTCCAAAAAATGAGCGCGGACTATCCGAGGATCGTGATATGCTCAAACGACGATTTTAACTCATTTTCTCCAACGCCCGTTTCAAAGGTACTGCAATAAGCGCGGCGGCAATGCATTTCACCAAATCGAGCGGTATAAACGGAATGACAGCCACAGAGAGAGTTTCAAGCCACGTTGCGCCGATGGACAGCTTCATATACGCTGTGCCGAGAATATAAACTATGGTCATCCCGACAATAATCGCGGTCAGGCTGTATGCGGTAACCTCTTTAACCGCGCTGTCCTTTTTTCCGAATCGGTTTACCGCTTTAACGGCGAAATTTTTTATCCATGCCATAAGCGGCGCGCTTACGAGAAACGCCAAAATATATCCGCCCGTAGGGCCGAACAGCTTACCGACGCCGCCGACGCCGCCGGAAAACACGGGAAGTCCCGCAGCCCCGAGAAGTATGTAAGCGAGTATCGAGAAAAACGCCTCATAAGGAGTTAAAAGAAACGCGATAAGGTTTACGATAAGCGTTTGCAGCGTTATCGGCGACGGTCCTATTGGTATGGATATGTATGCCGACGCGCATAAAAGCGCAGTCAGCAGCGCGGCTTTAGTGAGCGACATGGTTGTAATTTTTGTGTTCATATTATTTCCTCCGAATTTAAAATACGGGTATATTATATAGGAGAAATTATAAATTGTCAACCATTATTTACAAAAATTAGTTTACAATTTATTGTTTGCTAAATAGTGATTTAGCGGTATAAGCCTCCCTTGTCAAAGGGAGGGGGACCGCGTAGCGGTGGAGGGATTCATTTTTTTTAAGTT